>JBAOIG010000005.1:961843-1282458 GCA_037045155.1 Thermomicrobiales bacterium | reverse complement strand
CGACGCAACGCGCAACACCTTACCAGGGCTTGACGTCCACCGAATCCTCCTGAAAGGGAGGAGTGCCTTCGGGAGCGGTGAGACAGGTGCTGCATGGCTGTCGTCAGCTCGTGTCGTGAGATGTTGGGTTAAGTCCCGCAACGAGCGCAACCCTCGTCGCTAGTTACCATGGTGTGTCTAGCGAGACTGCCGGACCAAACCGGAGGAAGGTGGGGATGACGTCAAGTCAGCATGGCCCTTACGCCCTGGGCGACACACACGCTACAATGGCCGGGACAGTGGGCTGCCAAGCGGTAACGCGGAGCCAATCCCCCAAACCCGGTCTCAGTTCAGATTGAGGGCTGCAACTCGCCCTCATGAAGGCGGAGTTGCTAGTAACCGCGGATCAGCATTGCCGCGGTGAATATGTTCCCGGGCCTTGTACACACCGCCCGTCACGTCATGGAAGCCGGCAACACCTGAAGTCGGTGGGCCAACCGCAAGGAGGCAGCCGCCGAGGGTGGGGTTGGTGACTGGGACGAAGTCGTAACAAGGTAGCCGTAGCGGAAGCTGCGGCTGGATCACCTCCTTTCTAGGGAGCCGGATCCGGGTCTCGAGTCATCGAGGACGGATCCCTTCCAGGTCAACGGTCGCACCGCGAGTCACCCGCCGCCGTCATCCACCATCCCACGCCTGACGAGCCCCGGCACAAACCGGGGGGAGGGCCTGGGCGGATGGGGTCGGACGGGGAGGGGCGACCACACACTGACCGCAGACACTGAATCCGCTTTTCAAGTTTCTGGTTCGCACGGGGGCATCACGGCTCAGTTGGCACGGCGCCAGCGCGTGGCTTCAGCCGGAGCCACGGCCTGGGGGCGTTTAGCTCAGCTGGTTAGAGCACACCCCTGATAAGGGTGAGGCCCGTGGTTCGAGTCCACGAACGCCCACCGCTGTTCCCGGACAGGGAAGGCGGGCGGCGAGTGGAGTCGTCGAGACGGGGCTGTAGCTTAGTTGGGAGAGCGCCGCCTTTGCACGGCGGAGGTCCGGGGTTCGAATCCCCGCAGCTCCACCGGCACCTTACCAAGTGGAGGATGCGCGCGACGACAGCCAAGCCGGGCTGTCGATCGTGTGAGGACTGCTGGCAGGTGGCCGGCGTGGTCGACCGGGTGGCCGGGAGACGCGCGAGGCGCGTGCTGGTGGTGGAGAGAACGTGGGACGCGGGAGACGAAGAAGAACCGCGTCGAAGGCACACGGTGGATGCCTTGGCGCCTGCGGCCGATGAAGGACGTGGCCACGCGACGATACGCCTCGGGGAGCGGCGGGCACGCAATGATCCGAGGATGTCCGAATGGGGCAACCCGGCGGAGGTGGACCTCCGTCATCCCCGGCTGAACACATAGGCCGGGTGAAGGGCACCGGGGGAAGTGAAACATCTGAGTACCCCGAGGAAAAGAGAGTATTCCCGGAGTAGTGGCGAACGAAACGGGAGAAGCCGAAACCAGACGGCTGGCACAGCCTGCCGGCGATGGTCGTCTGGGGTTGGACGGGCCTGGAGCGGGGGCGGCAGCACCCGCACCGAGTTATCAATCCGCCGCTTACCCGAAGGCCACTGGAACGGGCCACCGAAGAGGGCGAGCGTCCCGTAGGGGAAAAGCGACGGACTCGGTCAGGAATCCGGGAGTACGGCGGGACACGTGATATCCCGCCGGAAGCAGGGGGGACCACCCTCCAAGGCTAAATACCGCAGGCGACCGATAGCGAACAGTACCGTGAGGGAATGGTGAAAAGCACCCCGGCGCGGGGAGTGAAATAGATCCTGAAACCGTGTGCCGACATACTGTCAGAGGCTGTTGCCCGGCCTACGGGACGGGCAGGCTGATGGCGTGCTTTTTGTAGAACGAACCGGCGAGTGACCGTCTGTGGCGCGGTTGAGGGAGTGATACCCGGCGCCAGAGGGAAACCGAGTCCGAACAGGGCGAGCGATAGCTTCGGCTATCACGTCGCGGGCGGTCGACCCGAAACCAGGTGATCTACCCATGGCCAGGGTGAAGCGCGTGTAAGAGCGCGTGGAGGCCCGCACCGACGTCTGTTGCAAAAGGCGCGGATGAGCTGTGGGTAGGGGTGAAATGCCAAGCGAACCTGGAGATAGCTGGTTCTCCCCGAAATGGCTTTAGGGCCAGCCTCGATGTCAGGCGACGCCGGAGGTAGAGCACTGGATGGGCGATGGGGCTTCCCGCTTACTGACCCCAACCAAACTCCGAATGCCGGCGCCGATCCATCGGGAGTGAGACGGCGGGAGCTAAGTTTCGTCGTCGAGAGGGAAACAGCCCGGACCGCCGGCTAAGGTCCCCAAGTCTGGCCTAAGTGGACAAGGCTGTCAGCGTGCACAGACAACCAGGAGGTTGGCTTAGAAGCAGCCACCCTTGAAAGAGTGCGTAATAGCTCACTGGTCGAGTGCGCTGGCGCCGACAATGTACCGGGGCTCAAGGCCAGCACCGAAGCCGCGGATAGGATGCAGCAATGCATCGTATGGTAGGGGAGCGTCGTCGTCAGCAGAGAAGGTCGAGCGGGAGCACGGCTGGAGCGGCGACGAGTGCGAATGCCGGTATGAGTAGCGCAAGGGCGGTGAGAATCCGCCCCACCGAATGCCCAAGGGTTCCGCAGCCATGCTGATCAGCTGCGGGTGAGTCGGGCCTAAGCCGAGGCCGCAAGGCGTAGGCGATGGACAACGGGTGAATATTCCCGTACCACAGATCCCCGTTACGAGCGATGGGGGGACGCAGGGCGGCAGGCCCAGCGGAGCAATCCGTCCAAGCCGGTAGGGAGCCGCGGGAGGCAAATCCCCCGCGACGATGACCGAGAGGCGATGGCGAGGTCGGGGGACACCCCGGCCAAGTGGGTTGGGCCTGAACTGCCAGGAAAAGCCTCTAGCCAGGTGATCTGTGCCCGTACCGCAAACCGACACAGGTGGGCAGGTCGAATAGACCAAGGTGGACGGGAGACCCCTCGTTAAGGAACTCGGCAAATTACCACCGTAACTTCGGGAGAAGGTGGGCCCCGGTACCGTGATGGTTCCTCGCGAACCGGAGCGGGAGGGGGTTGCAGTGAAGCGGCCCAGGCGACTGTTTACCAAAAACACAGGTCTCTGCGAACGGGAAACCGGACGTATAGGGGCTGATGCCTGCCCAGTGCCGGAAGGTTAAGGGGAGGGGTTCACGCTCTGAACCGAAGCCCCGGTAAACGGCGGCCGTAACTATAACGGTCCTAAGGTAGCGAAATTCCTTGTCGGGTAAGTTCCGACCCGCACGAAAGGCATAACGATCTGGGCGCTGTCTCAACGAGGGACCCGGTGAAATTGAACTGTCCGTGAAGATGCGGACAACCCGCGGCAGGACAAAAAGACCCCGTGGAGCTTTACTCCAGCTTGCCATCGGGCGTAGATCTGGCTTGTGTAGGATAGGTGGGAGCCAATGAACCCGGGACGCCAGTCCCGGGGGAGGCGGCGGTGAAATACCACTCTGGCCAGGTCGGCGCTCTCACCTGCGGCCGTTATCCGGCGCGGGGACAGTGGCTGGCGGGGAGTTTGACTGGGGCGGTCGCCTCCTAAACAGTAACGGAGGCGCCCAATGGTCCCCTCAGGCCGGATGGAAATCGGCCGGAGCGTGCACTGGCAGCAAGGGGGCTTGACTGCGAGGGTGACCACCCGAGCAGGGACGAAAGTCGGGCAGAGTGATCCCACGGTCCCGCGTGGAAGGGCCGTGGCGTAACGGATAAAAGCTACCCCGGGGATAACAGGCTGATGTTGCCCAAGAGTCCATATCGACGGCAGCGTTTGGCACCTCGATGTCGGCTCGTCTCATCCTGGGGCTGGAGGCGGTCCCAAGGGTTGGGCTGTTCGCCCATGAAAGAGGTACGCGAGCTGGGTTCAGAACGTCGTGAGACAGTTCGGTCTCTATCCGCCGTGGGCGCATAGAAGGTTGCGGGGGGCTGGCCCTAGTACGAGAGGACCGGGCTGGACAGACCGCTGGTGTGCCAGTTGTCGGACATCCGGCAGCGCTGGGTAGCTACGTCTGGCAGGGATAACCGCTGACAGCATCTAAGTGGGAAGCCCACCCCAAGATGAGCCTTCTCATCATTACAGAGTAAGACCCCCGGAAGACGACCGGGTTAAGAGGCGGCCGGTGGACAGCGGGTAACCGACTGGAGCCAAGCCGTCCTCATGGTCGAGGGCGGTTCTTCTTCCCCCTCCCACACACACACCCCACCCCACTCTCCACCACCACCACCGCCCACGCGCGTCTCCCGACCACCACGGCAAACCCACGCCATCTATACCACCACCAACTGACGAGCCGGGGGTGGGCGTGGCCCAGAGCGCCCGGGCCCCACCCCGTCCCATCCCGCACCGGGTCGTGCCCCCGGGCAGCGCCGGAGAGTACTGCGCGGGCAACTGCGTGGGAGGCGAGGCCGTCGCGCCCACCCCCGACTCGTCATCACCAACACCCACCCTCACACACACGCATCCACCACCACCACCGCGGGGTGGAGCAGCGGCAGCTCGTTGGGCTCATAACCCAAAGGTCGCAGGTTCGAATCCTGCCCCCGCTACTACCAGGAAAGCCCGATGGCGAATCTCTCGCCATCGGGCTTTCTTACGTTCTATTGCAATGAAATGTCAGCAGCGTCTCGGGAGATGTCCAGACCCCGGCGCACGCATATGCACCTTGACTGTCGCCAGCAACTCATCGATATCAAATGGCTTCGCCAGAACGCCCTCGACCGGAAGATCTCCGGCGGCCGCT
This sequence comes from Thermomicrobiales bacterium, assembly GCA_037045155.1. NCBI lineage: Bacteria > Pseudomonadati > Thermomicrobiota > Thermomicrobia > Thermomicrobiales > Thermomicrobiales bacterium. The sequence goes on along the minus strand of JBAOIG010000005.1, from coordinate 1,277,677 downwards.
CGGAGATTGACTCCAGCGGACATCGCGACGATCGGCGTCGCCGCAACAATGAGTGATGAATGCATCTTGATTTGCCGACTGGCCTCAATGCCACTGATGACAGGCAGCATCAGGTCCATCAGCACAAGGTCGGGTGGCTGAGCCACGACGAAGGCAACGGCCGACCTTCCGTCGACGACGTGAGACACTCGAAATGACTCGAAGCTCAGAATCTGATCGATCAGATCGGCGATGATCATATCGTCCTCGACGACCAGGACGTGACCGCGGTAATTCAACGGTGCTCCCGATCTCTCAACGCCGTTACGTGCCGACCGTGGATCGCCGGAGGCGGCGGACCACCTCGGCTGGATATCATTGTATCGACAATCGTCCCTCGCCAGCAGCAGAACAACGCCAGGAAAGAGAGCCAGCCACGTGAACGGATTGTGGTCCCAAATCACCGCAAGTGACCGATTCTGGATCGGCGCGCAGTTGCTTCTGTTCGGCGCCAGCGCAAGCGCCGGTATCCGAACCCTGCGCCGCGTCGGATTTCCGAATCGCAACAGGCTCGCCATTGCGGTGGTCCCCTTTGCTGGCGCAATCGGTATAGCGGAAGCTGGCACGTCGAACCCTCGGGAGAAACCTCACGATGGCGCCGACGCCGGTTCGTGAAGGTCAGCTTGTGGATACTGGCGTCTACGGTGTCGTTCGCCACCCGATGTATCTCAGCGCAACACTGGGATTGCTCGCCTGGGCAATCGGCACGGGTTCCAGTTTCGCCGCGTATGCAACGCCGGTAGCCGCCGTGTTCTTTGGCGCGAAGGCACGGCACGAGGAGGCTCTCCTCGAATCTCGATACTCGGACTACGCAGCCTATCGCCAGCGCGTGCCTGGCCGGCTGCTTCCGCGAACATTCCGCACTGGTGGCCGTGGCTAAGATGCCGGGGATATCGGCATCGTATGAATGGCGCGAGCGGGGAGGGAAAACAGACACCGACCGCCGACCACGATCCCGGAGGACTGCACGACGTCGTTGGCGATATACGCCTGAATCGTCGTATCGACTCGATGTGCGGAGACACGGATCGTCACCGCGCTCACCTGACCGTGTGGCGAAATCTCGACGACCTCGCCCGCGATGATGTTCTCGGCAGCGTCCTTGGGCTGAGACACCAACTCGACATGCTCCGGGCGAATGACCAGATCGACCCGCTCTCCGACGCTCGCCATCTGGGGCGTCCGTATCATGCCGGCCACCGTGTCGACCGTGGCGATGCCATCGACGACGCGCGCTATAGTGCCTTCGAACACGTTGACGCTGCGGACCAGCTCTGCGACACGTCGGTTAGCGGGGCGAAGCAGGAGTGTCCGCGGTGCATCGACCTGCAGTATCCGTCCCCCATCAATGAGAGCGACCCTGTCCGCGATTTCGTACCCCTCCTCCAGCTCGACGGTGGCGAACAGCGTAGGAACTCGCACACGCCGAAGCAGCTCCGCGAATTCCGCGCGAGCTACTGGACGGGTCTCGCGATCGAGGCGCCCAAAAGGGTCGTCGAGCAGAAGCAGCTCAGGATCTGTCACTAGCGCGCGGCCAAGCGCCACCCGGAGTTGGACGAGCGGCGGCAGATCGTCCGGCCGGCGCTGAAGATCATCCGTGAGGTTCAGCAGGTCACAGAGTTGTTCGACACGACTGGCGAGGATCGCTGGCGGCAGGTCACTTTGCTTGAGAAGCGGGTAGGCGATATTCTCGCCCGCACTGAGATGGCCGAATAAGGCGTGCGATTGCGGGACGAACCCGACACGGCGCTCTGCCGGTGGGAGATTAATCCCAAGCCCGGTCGAGAGAACCTGTCGCCCGCCAATCTCGATCGACCCATTGTCCGGTTGGTAGACGCCGGCAATCGACCGAAGGATCGCGCTCTTGCCGGAACCACTGACCCCGATCAGACACATCAACTCCTCGCCCACATCGAGAGAGAGCGAGAGCATCGTGGTCTTGAGGCGGGTTTCCAGAGACATCCCCAGTACGGTCACGTCTGAAGCGTACTCTGTCAGCCGCCGAACTGCACGAAAAACAGTCCGGACTGGCTGCTACACTCCGTCGGTTGACGGTACGATGGAAAGGGCGATGTCGATGGTCAGTGTTCAGTTTCGTTGCGATCTCTGTGGGCATCTGGAACCGCTGACACAGGCAATCTGGCGCTGTCCGGTCTGCGGCGGCCCACTGGCGTTCGATCATCTTCCGACGATTGATCCTGCTGAAATCATTCGCGCTGAGCCATCTCTATGGCGTTACGCGGCGGCTCTTCCCGTTGTTCGTGGCGAGACACGCGCGCTCGGCAGCGGTATGACGCCGCTCGTGGGAGGCACTCTGGCGGGCCACCCTGTGCGCTTCAAGCTCGATTCGCTCCTTCCAACCGGATCATTCAAGGACCGAGGCGCGTCGGTAATGATTGCCTGGCTGAAGTCGATCGGCGTCCAACGCGTAATCGTCGATTCATCGGGGAATGCGGCAGCGGCCATGGCCGGCTTCGCAGCCGCGAATGGCCTCGAATGCATTGTCTATGCGCCGGCCACAACATCGCCCGGCAAGCTCGTCCAATCCCGAGCGTTCGGCGCCAGGGTCGTGCTGGTTGATGGTCCGCGCGACGCGGTCGCTACTGCCGCTCAGGAGGCCGCCAGGCAGGATCCGACTGCGTTCTACGCGAGCCACAACTGGCATCCGGTCTTCGTTGAAGGTGTCAAGACCTGGGCGCTCGAGGTCTGGGAACAGCTCGGATTCGCAACCCCGACAACCGCATGGATACCGACCGGTGGCGGCAGCGCGTTCGTCGGAGGATGGCGCGGCTTTCGCGCAGTCTCCGACACGCCGCCGGCGCTTGTTGCCGTCCAACCCGCCGCGTGCGCACCCGTGGTCGCTGCCTGGCAGCAGCACCTGGACGAGGTCCAACCAGTGCCGGCAGGTGAAACAATCGCGGAAGGGACGAAGATCGGGGCGCCAGCGCGCGGCCGGCAGATACTCAGCGCGATTCGTGACACGGCCGGCTCAGCGACGGCAGTCAGCGAACCGGAGATTGCGGCGGCGTTGAACGAGCTCTGGCGGCAGGGTCTCTACGTCGAGCCAACAGCCGCCATCGGCGCAGCCGCCTTCCGCGCAGCCGTCGAACGCGGGCTTCCAGTGGCCGATGGTGAGCATGTCATTCTTCTGACCGGGAACGGTCTCAAGGCAACCGAGACGATCGCCCGTCTTGTCGGCTAGACTTCAGTGTCTACATCGTGAAGCAGATCACACACGGAGGGTAACGAGTAACACATGAGCGAACAGGTAACAGGTGGCAGCGCGGCAATCGCCGCAATCGAGGCTGCCGGGGTGGACGTCGTGTTTGGCATTCCGGGCGTCCATACGCTCGCGCTGTACGACGGGCTACACGGCAGGAAAATCCGGCACATTCTGGCTCGTCACGAGCAGGGCGCGGGCTTCATGGCCGACGGCTATGCCCGTGCTACCGGCAAGCCCGGTGTCGCCCTGATCATCACCGGACCGGGCATCACAAACGTGGCAACCGCAGTCGGCGAGGCGTACGCGGACTCATCGCCGGTCGTGGTGATCTCGTCGCAGGTCGAGCGCGAGTATGCCGGCAAGATGCGCGGCAATCTCCACGATCTACGCGACCAGTCTGGACTGATGGGGATCGTGACCAAGCAGTCGACCAAGGTTCACGAGCACCGCGACATCGCCGGGCAGGTCTATGGCGCGATCCAGGCATCGACGGCCGGCCGGCCACGACCGGTTCACGTCGAGGTGCCGCTGGATGTGCTGGCGGAGGTCGGTCCGTTCGCCGAGCCTGAACTGCACCCGACCTACCGTGCAACACCAACGGTTGAGACCGTGGAGAAAGCAGCCGCGGCTCTCGCGAGCGCTCGGCGACCGATCATCTACGTTGGCGGTGGCGCGAGCGACGCGAGCGAGCCGATCACGGCGCTCGCCGAAATCCTCGGAGCGCCGGTACTCTGCTCAATCATGGGCAAGGGAGTTGTCGCCGACGATAACCCATATTCGCTCGGTCATGCCTGGGATCCGTGGGGGCGTGAGAATCCGGCCGATTCACTTCTCGCGGAGGCGGACCTTGTGCTGGTCATCGGCTCGAAGCTGGGCGCGCAGGAAACCAACTTCTGGCAGATGCCCTTCCCTGAACGCATGATCCGGGTTGATGTCGATCCGTCTGAGATCAACCTCAACTATCCGAATCCCGAGATCGGTATCATCGCCGATGCCCGAGCGACGGCAGAGTCGCTTCTGGCAGCGCTAAACAACGCTGGCGATATTGCGCCACGCTGGTCGCCCGACGAGGTAGCCGAAGTTCGAGAGCGGATTACCGAAACACGGCGCGATCCCCAGTTCGGCGGGTATATCGACGCGATGCGTGAAGCGCTGCCGCGCGAAGGGATCATCGTTCACGACATGACGATGATGAGCTATCTCATGGGTGACTCCTTCCCCGTCTACGCGCCGCGAACCTACATGTTCCCGGCAAACTACGGCACCCTGGGGTTCTCGGTGCCAGCCGCAATCGGCGCAAAGATCGGCCGGCCCGACGTCCCGGTTGTAGCGGTTGTCGGAGACGGCGGATTTCAGTTCACGATGCAAGAGGTCGCGACCGCGATCCAGTTCGAGGTGACGGTTCCGATCGTCATCTTCAACGACTCGACCTACACCGCGGTCGATAGCGCGATGAAGCACAGCTTTTCTGGTCAGGTAATGGCCACCGAGCTCGTGAATCCCGACTACGTGAAGCTGGCAGATGCGTATGGCATCCCGGGCGTCCGCGCCAACTCGCCGGAGGAATTGCGGGACGCAGTTGTCGCCGCGTTCGAGCGACGCGGACCGACCATCATCGATGTGCCCATCCCGCGCTCCAGCTAGGCGCAGCTTGCGACACGACACACTGCGAAGAGCGGTCGTCATCACGACGGCCGCTCTTCGCGTTTGTGCTCACCGGCGCCCGGTCTATACTGCTGCCACGAGAGGGGGCGCCGTGACAGATATTGGGTCGCTGAGAATCCAGAGGTTCGGGACATCGGTCTTCACCGAGATGAGTCGGCTGGCGACCGAACATCAGGCAATCAACCTCGGGCAGGGCTTCCCCGATTTCGCCGGCCCCGATTTCGTGAAGGACGCGGCAGCGCGAGCAATCGCCGCCGACCACAACCAATACGCCCCGAGTCATGGGACACCGCGCTTGCGACGCGCGATCGCTGCCGACTGGGCGGCGAGATTCGGCCGCGAGATCGATCCCGACAGCGAGGTGACGGTAACCACAGGCGCGACCGAAGCACTATTCACCGCGATGATCGCCTTTATCGACCCTGGTGACGAGGTAGTCTTTTTCGAACCGTTCTACGACGGCTATGTCGCCGATGTCGTGATGGCCGGTGGAATTCCGAGAGTTGTCCGGCTCAACCCACCCGACTGGAGCTTCGACGAGGACGAGCTTCGCGCGGTCCTCAACCCTCGGACTCGGGTTCTGCTGTTGAATACCCCGCACAATCCGACCGGAAAGGTGTTTCAGCGAGCAGAGCTCGAGCTCATTGCGTCGCTGTGCGTCGAGCATGACATAATCCTCCTCAGCGATGAGGTCTACGATCGGATCGTCTTCGACCATCACGAGCACGTGCCGATTGCGCTACTACCTGGCATGTTCGAACGAACTCTGACGATCAACTCCACCGGCAAGACGTTCTCGATGACGGGTTGGAAGATCGGCTATACCGTCGGGCCGGCGGCGCTGAATGCTGCGCTCCGATCGGTTCATCAGTTCGTCGTGTTCGCGACAGCGACGCCGTTCCAGGAGGCGATGGCCGAGGCGATCGAGCAAGCGGGTGCGCGTGGTTACTACCAGGAGTTGCGCGACGGTTATGCCGAACGACGCGATCGTCTCCGGGCAGCATTAGGGGACGCCGGGCTTCCTCCACTGGATTGCCAGGGGAGCTACTTTCTGATGGCCGACATCACGACCTGGGGATTCAGCGAGGACATCGCCTTCTGTCGCTATCTCACCCGCGATGTTGGGGTTGCGGCAATTCCGCCATCGGCGTTCTATCTCGACCCGGCGACCGCCCCGCCGCTGGCACGATTCTGTTTCGCGAAGCAACTCGCAACCATCGATGCCGCCGCCGAGCGGCTCCTCAGCGCGCGGCCTCGATAGGCTCACTATCCAGCGGACCGCGCAGCGCGACCCGCGCCGGCGCGCCATCACCGTCGCGCAGCTTGAGCGGCATGCAGAGCAGTTCCCACGCGCCGGGATCGATCGCGCCGAGGTCGAGCCCTTCGACGATGAGCACATCGTTCTCCAGGAGCATCAGGTGCGTCTCAGTTCCGGTGGTGTACAAGGGTCCAATCGAGAGATAGTCGATGCCGATTAGCCGGATACCGCGCTGAACGACCCACTCTGCGCCATCGAGCGATAGTCCGACGAAGTGATCCTCGAACCGATCCGGCGCACTACGCCAGAGCTCTGAGTTGCGTGTTTTCAGGATCAGCCGCTCGGTCCCGGCCGGCACATTCGCGGCATCCAGGTCGGACGCCGTGACTTCGGGATTCGATCCGGTCAGATCTGCAACCCAGCAGGGTCCGATCCATCGGTCGAGCGGGATGGCATCGATCGTCGTCGCGCCGTGGACGAAGTGCCGGGGCGGATCGACGTGCGTGCCAGTGTGCGATGTCAGGACGAGGCGGGTGACATTCGCCTCGTCGGCCGGCGTGCTCGAAAGCGGCTCGGTGGCAACGATGTTTTCGCCAATCCACTCGCACATGCCGGGATAGATCGGGATACTGACGTCGATCAGCCGAACGTTGTTCGCCATCTTCCTCATCCTGTCGCTAAGAGTCTGCAGGTCGGGCGACTAGCGAAGATCCGACATCACGTCCTGCGCGAACGTCCGCATCACGTCGACATTGTCCTTACCGGGCCAGGCGAAGACGACCTCGTCAAAGCCAAGCCGTCGATAGTCGGTAACCATCACCTGCACGTCATCGACCGAGGTCCACGGGTCGCCATAGGGCCAGATCGAGCGGACGATTTCGTTCGGGTTTCGTCCGATCTCCCGGCACGCATCGTTGAGCGCCTGAATCCGCGGCGCGACCTCATCAACCGGGCCACGCGTGTTCCATTCGTCGGCGTATTTCGCCGTCAGGCGGAGCATTCGAGGACCCGAGGCGCCAACCAGGAGCGGGACATGCGGGCGCTGGATCGGCTTCGGCTCGAACGGCGCGTCATCCACCCAGTAGTACTGGCCCCGGACCGTCGCCCGCTCGTCCTCCTGCAGCCGGGTCATGATCTCTAGCGCCTCCCCGAACCGATCGACAAGCTCGCGGTTGCTGGGAAAGTCATATCCGTAGGCGGCGTGCTCGCGCTCCCACCATCCAGCGCCAAAGCCGAGGATCAGTCGACCGTCGGAGATATGGTCGATGGTCACTGCCTGCTTTGCCAGCAGGGCCGGGTTGCGATACGTATTGCCGGTCACCATCACACCGAATCGGATCGTTGTTGTTGCCATCGCCAGCGCCGCGATCGACGTCCAGGCTTCAAGGATCGGTTCCAGATCCTGCCCCGGCTCAGAGCCGGTAATGAAATGGTCGGTCACCCAGACCGTGTCGAACCCGAGTGACTCCGCCTCCTGCCAGCGCCTGACCAGCTCGGGAAACGGCTCCCGCGTCCCACTCACGATCCCGAACCGCACGCGCGAATTCTCCGTCACGACGAACCCCTTCATCACACGAAACCAACCACGGCATTCTACGCGACGATAATCGCCTTCCGAACATGTCGATGGTTCTGCGGGATCACGGGGGGAGGAATGGGTCAGCGGTCGCGGTGAAGCTGGTAGATATCGTCGGGCGAACCCACGATCGCGCTGACCGCCATATCGAGGAACAGACCGTGCTCGACGACCCCGGTGATCGAGTCGATCGCCGCCGCTAGCCGATGCGGATCCAGCTCGCCAGGGTGGTAGAGGTCAACAATCAGGTTTCCGTTGTCCGTCATCACTGGCGCACCGTCTTGCTCCCGCACGACTGGCGAGCCAATCTCCGCTAGACGCCGAGCCGTCATCTTCCAGCCAAATGGGAGAACCTCGACTGGCGCCGGAACCCGGACGAATGCGTCACCGAATCGATTGACAACTTTCGTCGTGTCGACGATCAGCACGAATCTCCGCGCCGCCGCCGCAACGACCTTCTCACGGGTCAGCGCGCCACCAAGCCCTTTGATTGCGGCCAACGTTCCGCGCTCGACAGCGTCAGCGCCATCGACTACCAGATCGAGCGGACAGTCAAGCTCGACGACCTCGATGCCCATCGACCGTGCGATCGTCTCCGTCCGGCTCGACGTCGCGACGGCGCGCACTCGCAGCCCGTCGGCGACCCGGGCGCCAAGGGCGCGGACAAACAGCTCGGCCGTCGATCCACTGCCGAGGCCGACGATCATCCCGTCCTCGACCATCCGCGCGGCCGCTTCGGCCACCCGTTGTTTGCTCTCTGCATTTTGGCTCGCGCGCGCGTCAATCGTCATGATTCGAGGATACCCGAAGCGGTCACAACGTTGCACGCATCCAGCGGGTAGGATTACCGAAACGATGACGCTCGGCGTTGAGGACAGCGGGTACAACGATGGAATCTGGCACACCGACGATCCGGGTCTGGGCGCAGGACGAGGAACAAGGCTCGCTCCTGCTTACCTGGACGCAGGAGCCGGCAACGCAAATGGCACAGAACCGAGTCATCGAGGCGCGCACCGTTGCCGCGATGGTGAGTGTTACACCCGGCGTGAGCGAGGCAGAAGCGACGCCGGAGGGGGTTCGAATTCACTGGGACCCGAACCTGGCAACGAAACAGGAGCTTGCCGCGGCAGTGCGCGACGCATTGTCTCAGACCGACGATCTCCGCACCCGGGCCAACAGCCTTATCCGACGTATTCCTTCCTACCTTTCCCTGGCCCATGCGCTTGCGCTCGACGAGCGAGTCAGCCCGATGCCGGAGGCAGCCAGACAGGTCACCCAGCGGCGACCCGCAACGATGGCGCCGCTCCGCATGGTTCCCGGGTTCCCGCTGGTCTCGAACATCGTTGGCATCCTGCCAGTCCTCGGGACGCTCAGCCACTGGAGCCGGGAGGCATCACCGGAGGTCGTCGCCGAACACCTCGGAACGGCCGGCCTGAGCCGGGGACAGATCGACCGCGACCTCGCAACGGCAAGGGAGAGCATCGACTTCGCCCGACGATTCGCGAGCGACAAGGCAACCGTCGCCGCCGCGCGCGCGGCATCGGCTCTGGCGCGCGCGCGGCTTGCCACCCGCGATTGGGTGAATCAGAAGACGGCCCCGGGTGAGCCGGAGGGATGATTACGGAACGAGCCGGCTCGGCGTGGTCGGAGTGGCGGTCGGGACTGGCCGCGGTGGGATCGTCGGAGAGACTACTGGCGTCTCCACCGGGGCCGAGGACTCAAGTGGGCGCTGTGCATTCGAATCGCTGGGGAAGTCGCTAACCATCGCGCGGATGGCATCCCAATTGCCGACCAGGTAGTACCCGCCGTCGATCCAGCTCACCTGCACATATGGCGCCATGCTGTGCGTGTAGATGTCGTTGCGGTTGATCTCTTGGGCAAGTCGCGCGAGCGCGAACATCTGGCGTAGCGACAAGTCAGTCCGAACGGACGCGCCGACCTCGCCCAGTAATTCCGGGAGCTTGGTGATCGCGCCGGTATCGATCGCGCGGTCACGGATGGCCATCAACACCTGCTGCTGGCGCGCCTGACGGGCGAAGTCGCCATCACCATGCCGGGTTCGGGAGAAGCGCACAGCGGTTTGCCCGTCCATGAGCTGTAACCCAGGGGTGAAGTACACACGGGTATATCCGTAGTCCCCCGTCGGGTACTGATCATCCTTAATGATCCCGGGGACGTCGACTACGACGCCACCGAGCGTGTCCACTACCTTCTCCATCCCGACAATGTCCACCTCGGCGAAATAGTCGATACGAATGCCGAAGTTGTACTCGACTGTCTGCGCGGCGAGCGTCGGTCCGCCGCCCGGGATGTCGGAGTTCATCTCGCCATACGGGTATGCGGCGTTGATCTTCGTCGCGCTATAGCCAGGGATTTCGACGAGCAAGTCGCGGGGGATCGACAGCATGTCGACCCGTTTCGAGACGGGATCGATCCGCACAATGATCATCGTGTCGCTTCGCGGGGGGCCTTCCTCGCCGACCCTTGCGTCGACTCCAAGCAAGAGTATGTTGATCGGCCGATCGCTGTCCCACGCTGGATACGGCGTCGGTGTCGGCCCGGGTGGCGTTGGCGTCGCATTCGGGAGCGGAGTCGCGGTCGGGATGCTGACAATCCCGGTGGTGGTCGTTGAGGCGATTGTTGGCGATCCCGGGATTTCGGGCACTCGCGTCCCCGGTGTATCGACGAAATGCTCGCGCACCACCGGCGTGACGAACACCTGCCCGGCTGCTTGTCGGGCTTCGATCGCGATCGGCACCACAACTGACGCGGCCCAGGTCGTCAAAGCGACAGGCAGAAACAGAAGAAGCACAACGGCGATGGTTCGCACTGAACGGATCGGACGGCGGCGGGCAGCATGCAGGAACGCCGGTAGGCGCATCGTCCGGTCGAACGACGAAGACTGCGGGCGCGCATCCCCGTCATGCTCGTAAGGGCGTGCGCCCTTCGATCGTGGCAATGGGTAGCGTGGAGATCGCTCGCGCCGTCGAGGCCGGGCCGAGGCGGTCGAGAATGGACTTGGGCGTTGGCGTCGTCTCATGATCCTCGTGCGTGCGGCGCGTATCGCTGCGACTACAATCACGCATGAGCATACACGTCACGGGACATCCAGCGTCAAGTCCAGCCGCGAGAGATGGTTGTCAGCCGCTCTCGGCGGTTGTCAGCGTGGCACGTCGGGCCGCTATCTCCAGCTCGTCGAACAGCGCCGCAACCCACTCCGATGTCCGGGTGCGCCGGTATCGTTCGATATTGGCTCGCACTGCCGCCTTCGTCTCATCCGGCATCCGATCGTAGTTTCGACTGACTCCCTCGATCTCCGGATGCTCGGACGCAAAGCGGCTGGTTTCCGCAGCCATCTCGCTGTAGGCAACCTGCGGTCGCTCGATGACGAATCCACGCTCCCCACCGTCAGCGCCGAACACGATGAAGACCGGGATCGCCTGGTATCCGTCCTTACGCAGGTAGTTCGCGGCGATATCCCGATGATCGTCGCGCCGAAGTATTCGTAAGTCGACATCCGCGGATTCCCGAGCCAATCGCGCAACCGGCGGGATGAGCTGCGCGGAATCACCGCAGAAATCTTCAGTGAAGACCAGGATCCGGACGGGATCACCGGCAAACAGACGCCTTTGCTGGTCCGTGAGCTCGGTCGCGCCAATCGCTGCGGCGAACACTCCCTGGTTCTGAGTCATCGAGGAGATGTACTCGTCGACGTTCAAGGCGACGTCCCATAGATCCGCTACGCTCATGGCTCCTCCGTGACAGGGTATCGTGCAGTCGGCAATCGTCTCGTACAACACCTGTGGCATCTGGCTATTCCCCGATCGGTATGGCAGAGTCGATCGGCGTCAGGGACGCCACGAAAGGAGGCAGCTACGCCATCGCCAATGATCGTGTCGGAATTGACCCAGGCTGTCGCGGATGAAATCGGCGCAATTGCACGAGCGCTACCATACAGGGAATCCGTCGGGGTTGACCGCGACCGTGTGTACTGGGTGGAGGTCCCCGGTCAGCAGCGGGTGGGGGTCGCGTATGCGCCCGACACACCTGGCGGGCCGGCCTGGATGATCGCGTTCGACACCCGGGTGGCAGGGCGGGTCTCGCGTGGCGAGATTCGCGCGGTGGTGGAGCTCTTTGCCGGGCGTAGCGCGCGCTGGGAAGACGCGCCCATTGCCGACGTTGCGCCATACCTGACGATGATCCGCGTGCGAGCGATCTGATCTCCGTGCTGACCGCGCCGCGCCCCGTCTGACGTATTGCCATGTCGCCAGACTGTTGCACAATACACCGTTGGAGCCGCGTCGCAGCAGCGACGCGGCTGATATCTTGTCCCGGTCGAACGATTCACCGGGGACTGAGGGGATCTGCGTGTCGGAATCGACCGTGAAGGAGCAGGACACGACGAGACCGCCGGGCGTGATGACACGCCTGCGGTCGGTTCTGGCCGAACATCCCCGCGCTGTCTGGTCGATGGCGCTCGGCAACCTGATCCTCTGGACCGGTCGCGGCATGACCATCCCGTTTCTGGTGATCTTCTTCTCGCAGATCGTCGGGCTCCGGGCCAGCATCGTCGGCAGCGGCATCGCGATGGCCAGCCTCGGTGGGATCGGTTTTCTCATGCTGATTGCCGGGCAGATCGATCGACGCGGTGGCCGGCCCGTGTTGCTCGTCTGCATGGCCGTCATCGCCGTCGCGACCTCAATCTACCCATGGGGCACGTCGGTCTGGACGTTCCTGGCAGTCACGATCGTGCTCAATTTCGCCAGTCAGGTTTACTGGCCGGCCTCCGACTCGACGATCGCGTCGCTAACCGCGCGAGCGCGGGTGGCCGAGGCTATGTCGGTGCTCCGGGTTGCGAACGCAGTCGGGATCGGTGTCGGGGGCATGCTGGGCGGCGCAATCGTGGCGGGCGGCGGACTGCACGAATATCGCATCCTCTTCGTCGTCAGCGCACTGATGATCGCCAGCGCAGCAGTGTTGATCTGGAGAACGGTCCCCGCGATTCGGCTGCACGCCACGGATGGCGCCGGCGCGCATGGAACATGGGCTGATGTCCTGCCAGATCGGACATTCATCTTCGCGCTCGTCATCCTGTTTATCCTCGTGTTCGGCTTCACCCAGATCACGATGAGCGTGCCGGCCTACTTGCGCGAAGCAGCCGGAATCGGAGAAGGAACGATCGGCGCATTGTTCCTGCTGAATACCATCATTGTCGTCAGCACGCAGATCCCCGTCGCCGCATGGATCAACCGCGGTCAAATCGGCCGACCGCTGGTCACGGCGTCAGTCCTCTGGGCGATCGCTTTCATGTTCATCCTGGCGACACCCCACGTCGGAATTGCCGCCGCGGTCGCCGCGTTTGTGATCTACACGGCTGGCGAGATCCTGTTCATGCCGGTGACGGCGGTTGTACCGGTGCGGCTGGCGCCGCTCCATCTACGGGGTCGCTATTTTTCAGCCACCAGCATCGTCTGGGGCGGGTCGTTTGCCCTGGCGACCTTTACGGCCGGTATCGCGCTGGATCTCCCGAATCCGGGTGTGATCTGGCCGATGATGACGATTCTGATGCTGATCGGCGGCGCACTATCGATTCGATTCGCTCGTTCGCCGCGAGTTGCTCCCGACGCATGATGGCCGGCTCGCGCCGAATGCGACAGGAGAAGGAGATGGTGAGGTTTATGAGCAACGGTGTCACCTTTGGAATCGTCACTGCCCAGCACTGGCGGTCGTGGCCGATGCTGGTCGAGCAATGGAGTTGGGCGGAAGAAGCGGGCTGGGATTCGGCCTGGCTGTTCGACCACTTCTTCTCACTCTACGACGGAGAGGATGGCCCGACGCTCGATGGATGGACCGCGCTCGCCGGCCTGGCCAGCAGCACAAGCCGCATCCGTATGGGTCTGATGGTAACGGGCAACATGCACCGCAACCCGGCGATCATGTTCAAGCAGGCTGTCACTGTCGACCACCTGTCGGGTGGCCGCCTCATCCTCGGCATGGGCGCTGGGTGGAACGAGCGCGAGCACTCCTCCTACGGCATCCCCTTCCCATCGGCTCGTGAACGCGTCGATCGCTTCGGTGAGGCGATGGAGCTCATGGGTCAGCTTGAGACCCAGGACCGGACGACCTACCACGGGGAGTACTACACGCTGGAGGATGCGCCGTTCGCGCCGAAGCCGGTCAATCACCACATTCCCGTGCTGATCGGTTCGACCGGGAAGCGCATGCTTCGCCACGTCGCCCGTTATGCTGATCTCTGGGACGGTGGCGGCAGCCCCGAGGAATACGTAGGGCACGACGCGCAACTGGTCGCCGCATGCCGGGAGGTTGGTCGCGATCCATCGGAAATCCGCCGCTGCCTTTCGACCGGCGCAGATCCACTTGTGTCCGAGGATGCGTTCCGCCAGCACGTCCATGCGTACTATCAGGCGGGCGTCCGCGACTTCATGTTCGACTTGCCAACGGGATCGCCTTCGGCCACGGTGGTGGACATCTCAACGCGGGTGATTCCCGAGCTACGGATGGAGTTGGCGGGGCAACCTGGCTGACGCGACGGCCGACATCCGGACGGACGCTCAGATCCAGCCCGGCCGGCCCGAATAGCGTCGCCACACCATGAGCACGCCAACGGCGAGGAGAGTCATCCAGATCTTGCCGACAATCTGACCGCTGAGATATTCGAGCGATCCAAACGCGATCCACAGGAACAGGACGGAGTCGGTTACCAGACCGACGACATTCGACGCCGCTACTGCGCCGATCCAGTTTCGTTCGCGTAGTGGCGTGTAGACCGCGAAATCGCAGAGCTCGCTGAACAGAAACGCCGTCGCGCTGGCGAGCGCGAACTGCGTGGAGACTAGCGCCGACAACAACGCCCCGACGAGAATCGCGACCAGCACCCACGAGCGCCCCAGCGTGTCCTGGGTGATGTCGCGAAGCGTGAACGCAAGGCCGGCGAAGTACACGCCCGCCGGCGCGACCAGGCCGAGACCCACCGACACCACCCCGAATCGATTGATTGCCCAGTTCGCCGCAAAGACCGTTGCGATATACCCGAGAACCGCGATGATGCCGATGTTGGTCGCCCGACCTTCCATGCCCTGTCCCTCACCCACCGTGATTGCTCGATCGAAACGCCGCGCGACGACAGATGCGTCGTCGCGCGGTCTATCAGTGTACGCGGTGCGCGGTCTTCGGGTCAGCCGGTTGAGGGGTATAGGATCATTTGCGTGCAACGAAAGAGCGCGATCGTTTTGCCACTTTCGCGGTGGCTTACTGTCGCGTCCCAGACCTGCGTGGTCCGGCCCCCATGGATGAGCCGGGCCTCACATTCGATGACCCCCTGGCGCGCCGTGCCAAGGAAGTTCGTCTTGACCTCGATAGTCGTAAACCCGAACGCTCCGTTCGGGAGATGCGCGCGAGACCCGAACCCGGCGGTCGTGTCGGCGATGGCAACGACCGTCGCTGCATGAAGGTAGCCATTTGGCGCCATGAATTCGGGCCGGATGACAAGCTCGCTCGTCAACCGGCCTTCTTCAATCGACACGATCGATATGCCGAACAGCTCGGCGAGCGAACCAGGTGACCAGGCGTTCAGTGCCTCGACGGTCGAAAAATCTGGTCGCATGTTAGAGCGTGCCCTGGATCGACTGGATACCCTCGGTGAGCGCGCCAAGATCTTCGGGTGTGTTGAAGTAATGGAGCGAGACGCGGGCCGCTTCGGGGTTATTGATGTACTTCGTGACATAACGAATCGTGACGCCATGCTCGCCGGCCAATCGGGTCGAGAGATCGGGGCCGCTGATGCCGTCGACATTGAATGCGATCAGGCCGGCCACCGCCTCCTTCGGCGTCACCATCGTGACGCCCTTCAGCCGCGACAGCTCGTCATACGCCAGGCCGGCCATCTCCTGAACTCGCGTCGAGACCCAATCTTTGCCGAGCTCGCTCGAGATCCAGCGGGTTGCGGCAGCCTGCCCGGCCGTCAGGATCGTATTACGGCCGGCAGTGTCAAAGCGCGCCGCGCCGAGGGCCGGCGCGTAGGAGCCCCCGAAGTAGTCCAGCGTACCCATCGTCGTGCCACCGGCGACGAACGTCTGCTCAAAGTCGCCCACACGATCGGCGCGAACGTAGAGCATCCCGGTGCCGTCCGGACCACACATCCATTTCTGGCCCGACCCAGCATAGGCATCGACCCCGATATCGTGAAGATCGAGGGCAACTGGGCCATACGACTGCGCGGCATCTGCGACGACGAGGACATCATGCGCGTGAGCCATTGTCACCAGCTCTTTGAGCGGCAGCTTCGCGCCGGTCGTGTACGAGACGTGCGAGATCACGATCATTCGAGTCCGGGGAGTAATCGCGCGCTCAAAGGCCGCGACAACGTCCGCAGGATCGCCCCCGCCAAGACCGATATCAACCACCTTGACCCGCACACCGAAGCGCCGCTTCACCAGGAACGACGGCACCATCCCGCCGGGGTGCTCGATGTTGCTCATCAGCAGCTCATCGCCAGCCTGCCAGCGATAGCCAAGGATCGCGACGTACATCCCGTCGGTTGTGCTGGACGTCACTGCGATCTCGGACGGCACGGCGCCAACGTAGGACGCGACTGCCTCGCGAACCTCATTGCGTTTGCGGCCAAGGCTCGGAAAGTGGTCGGAGTCGATGCGCGCCTTGGTCAGATCGTGGCTCATCTCCTCTCGCATCGCCTCGTATGCGACGAGCGGCAACGGGCCACACGTCCCGGTGTTCAGGTAGACGGTGTCTGTGACACCAGGAAGCTGGTCGCGGACGATATTGATATCCGCCATGATTCCTCCTCATTGACCCTGATCCGTAGCCCCGCACCCACCGGGCCGGCTAGCGCATGATAGCCGAACATCGCTGCGCCGGGGATCCGTCAGCCGCAGGGCAACGGCCTGATCCGGGCGGATGATCGCGTGTCGCCATCGTTGAATGTGCGACGATGGCAGCCAACGGGCCGCGACACAGGAAAGGGTTGCCAATGAATTCGGTCGAGGTACTTCGGACATTGTCGGAAGCATTCGGTCCATCCGGGTTCGAGGACGAGGTTCGCAACGAGATCCGACAAATGGTCGAGCCGCTGGTCGACGACGTGCGCGTCGATGCGCTCGGGAACCTGATCGCCACGAAGCGCGGCAGTGGCAACCGGACGCTGATGCTCGACGCGCACATGGACGAGATCGGGTTCATGGTGACGTGGATCGAGGATGGCGGCTTCCTGCGCTTCACCACAATCGGCGGATGGGATCCGCGGATCGTTCCGGCCCATGCGGTGACAATTCGGACCGACCGCGGAACCTACATCCGCGGGATGATCGGGACAGCGCCACCGCACATCCTGAGGCCTGAAGACCGCGAGAAACCGTTCAGGATCGACGATCTGTTCATCGACATCGGCGTAAGCTCTCCGGAAGAGGCTGCCGCGCTGGGCATCCGGATCGGGTCGCCCGCAGTCATTTCGTACGGCTTCGAGCAGTTGGGCGACGATGTCGTTATGGGGAAAGCTTTCGATGACCGGGCCGGCTGTGCCGTCGTCGTCGGCGCTCTTGAGGCGCTACGCAACGAAACGACGGAGATCACAGTTGTCGCGGCGTTCACCGTCCAGGAGGAAGTCGGGCTTCGCGGCGCCCAGACTGCGGCGTTCCAGATCGACCCGGATATCGCGATCGCGCTGGAGGGGTCGATCGCAGCGGATATGCCGGGGGTCCCGCCTGCTCGCCAACCGACGCGCCAGGGCCAGGGTCCATCGATCCGCATCATGGATAGCGGCATGATCGGAATGCCGCGGGTCATCCGGGCTCTTGCCGAGACCGCCGAAACGGAATCGATCCGGTTCCAGTATCAAGTGCCAGCGCCGGGCGGGACTGATGCGGGTGTCATCCATCGGTCGAAGGCGGGTGTGTTGGCAGGGGTAGTGTCGTTGCCATGCCGCTACATCCATTCGCCGTATGCCACACTACGGCTCTCCGATTTCGAGGAAGCGGTTCGGCTGATTACCGCGTTTTCACGGCGGCTACCCGGCATCGCTGGTATCTAGCCCGGGAGCGCATGTGCGTTAGGTCACAGGCGCGCGACGAGCAAACAGCAATCATTGGCATAATACCCGTCCACCGGCGGGTCTATGCGTGTTCATGGGGGTGGAGGCGCGGGGCAGTATGGGGCAGACAGCAAAACAGGCGAATAGCGAGCGGGAAGCAGCGCCGGCCGCACAGCGGGGGTGGTTCACTGTCGAGCGGCTTGCAGTCGCGACAGTCGTGCTCGGCTATATTCTGATTCTGATTGGCGGCGTCGTCCGGATCGAAGGAGCCGGAATGGGCTGCGGCGACGACTGGCCGATCTGCAACGGAAAAGTCATTCCCACATTCAGCTACCTGACGACGATCGAGTACCTCCATCGCGTCGTGGCGGGCGCGATCCTGCTACTCACCAGTTGGCTTGTGTTTGCGACCTGGCGGCAAGCGAGACGATCCGACGCTCGTCGTTGGCTGACGGTCACCGCGCTCGTCCTCGTTCTGGCTCAGGCGCTTCTGGGCGCCGTCACTGTGTTCGCTGAGCTGGATCCCCGCGCGGTAACCGCGCACCTCGGGATGGCGCAGGCGTACTTCGCGATCATGATCGTGATCGCGTTCATCGGCTATGCCCGACCCGGCCGGCCGGCGCGGCCGGCAAGCCCGGCGATCGTCCGGGCGGCGATCGTCGCTATTGCTGCAACATTCGGGCTGCTACTCACTGGCGCCTATACCGCGTCCAGCGGGGCTGCCTGGGCATGCCCACAGTGGCCGCTATGCCACGGCAAGTATTTTCCGACAGGCTGGACCTCCGCCGACGTCCACATCCTGCATCGTTGGCTGGCGTTGATCACCATCGGAGCAATCGTGTGGCTGCTGGTCGTCGCGGTGCGTGACGCCGGAATGAGCGCGCGAGTCTCGATGCTGGCCGGCCTGGCGCTCGCGCTGACACTGATCGAGACCTTGATCGGCGCCGCGAACATCTGGACCGAGTTGGCCAACTGGGTGCGAATCAGCCACCTGGCCTTCGCGACACTCGTCTGGGGCGCGCTCATCGTTCTCGTTGCAGAGTGGCTCCCACTGCGGCTTCCAGCGCCTGCCCGGACCTGACTATCCGCGCCACCGGACCGCCGCGCCGACGGCAATACCGATCGGATCGCCGGCCGGCAGGCCAACATAGAAGCCGCGCGTCCCATCATCAAGGAACTGTAGCGTCTCCTTGATTTGGCGGGGTTCGACCACGCTGGATCTCAGGCAGAAGCGACTGAACTCGACACACGGGTGGGCCACTGATGCCTCCGCGAGCCTGATCCAGAGGCTCGGATCCACCTCGATCTCGATGCCATTCATCAACGCGCCGAGCGCTGGCGGGTCATCACACTCAACGAGGATGCTCTCGCCAGCAATTCCATCAACGATGTGAGCGCCCAACCTCTCGCGGATGCGCCGGTAATTTCCCGTGAAGCCAATCGACAGATCATTGACGCCATTCCGGTTCTTCGAGTCGGGGTGATGCCCATGATGGACATCGATCAGTCGCGCGCCGCCAACAACCGCTTCCGCGCCGTCCGGCGTGAGGATCAGGCGATCGACGCTCAGGATCGGGGATGGGTCATATCGACGCGCCCGAATCGGGCCAACCTTCAGTGACGCCTGCTGAATCTGTAGTCGGACGATACGTCCAGTCCCACCATCGCTCACATGGTCCTCGCAATATTGGTCAGCTGACGGACGAGTGTGTCGTTCAGCGCAGGAACAAACGACAGGTGTTCCGGTTTCATCAGGACACTACGCAGCACGGTGACAGTTGGCTGATCCCAGATGATCGCCGGGCCGTGTGCGGCCAGCAGTCTCTGGGGAACGACGAGCTTGGCAAAGAACGCCGGAGACTGCGGATCATGCTCAGCGGCAAGGAAGAGCTCATCGACGAGTCGGGATATCGCGCTGGCGGTGGTCGCCCCGCTGGATTCAGGTGTCGGATAGAGTGCGAGGATATCCAGATCCGGTTCGACGACGAGTCGGAAATACGGGCCTTCCGAGATCAATTCACTCCACAGCAACGCAGCGTCGCGACCACGCGCGACAATCGCACCGAGGCCCGTATCCGGCGCAAGCGGCAAGCAGCGAAGCGTCGTCCAGAGCGCCGCCGCCGACGCGCCGGCCCGCGAACATTCGAGGCTGATCTCGCCGAGATGCAGATCCCTGGAAGTGAAGTAGGTGTAGGGTGAATCGTGGACATAAAACCGGCCGACCGCCGGGTCGCGGAACAGCACCGACCCACATCCATACGGCTGCAGCCCGTGCTTATGCGGGTCAACCACGACACTATCGGCGTCTGCAATGGCCAGAAAGGGCGCTGGAACGATAGGCGGGTCGGCACGGCGCGCGAGGAGCATGAAGAAACCCCCGTAGGCCGCGTCGACGTGCACACGAGCGCCGTACTGACGCGCCAGCGGGATAATCTCGTGGATTGGATCGACCGTGCCAAGCCCGGTGGTGCCGGCCGTCGCCACGACCGTGCCGATCTTGCCGGACCGGAGCTGGGCTTCCAGCGCGTCAAGATCCATCCGCCCGGCCGTGTCGGACGCGATCGGCATGAACTCGATCCCGAGCACATCACAACCGCGGCCATGCGTGTAGTGTGCCTGGTCGCTCGCGGCAATCGCGCGCTCGGGGTACAGGGAGCGTGCGACCCAGAGCGCCTCGATGTTGGCGATCGTCCCACCACCGGTCAGGTGCCCAAGATGCTGCTCGGGGAAGCCGAACATCGCGGCGAGATCCGTGACGACTTCTCGCTCCATTCGCGACGTCGCCGCGCCGCCATCGAGCGCGTGGTTATTCGGGTTGATCTGCATTGCGATCGCGTAGGCGAGGGTTGCGATGGGGTGGGGTGGTTTCATCATCTGGCCGGCGTAGCGTGGATGACCGTACGGGTAATTCTCCTCGAGCCGCTCCGACAGCTCCGCCAGCGCCTCGGCAACACGGCTCCCTGGCACCGCCAACGTGTCGTCGGCCTCGAATGGACCACGCCGATCCTGCCACCGGTCGACAGCGTCGATCCCACGGCGGAGATGCTCGAAATATGCGTCCCGATCCACAACCCACTCCTCATTGTTGGCTGATCCAGCACGCCAATGCGCCGGCGAGTACACTTCGCGCCGGCTCGCTACACGATCGACCGTGGTCGTGCGGATCGAACGCCAGCATACAAGAAGGATCGCCTTGTGCGCCGCGCAATCCTGTTGCTCGCGCTCTGCCAGGTCGTCTGGTCATTCGGAGGCGTCATTATCCGCTGGGAACCGCTGCCGCCGTCCACGCTGATGGCGACCGCGCTGCTCATCTCCGGGAGTCTGCTGGCACTGCTAACGCCCCGTCATCGGCTACGACTGCCCAGCTGGCGGCTTCGCGCCGAGGCGCTCGGGTTTGGCGTTGCCAACGGCGCAACCAACTTGCTGATGGCCACTGCCGTGACGATGGCTGGAATCGGCAACGCCTCGTTTGCGTTCGCGTCATTGCCCCTCTGGATGGTTCTGGTGGCGCGCCCGCTGCTGGGAGACAGGGTTCCATCACGAGCGATCCCAGCTCTGGCGATCGGCGCAGCGGGCATCGGATTACTGCTGCTGGCGGGCAGAGGCTCAGAGAGCGGCGACAACGTGCTGGGCGGGCTCGTCATCGCGCTCGTCGCGGCGGTTATCGGGTCCGTTGGCGCTCTGGCCGGCCGCAGACTCGTTCCGACCGTCGGCGTCGATGCAACTGCCGCCTGGACGATGCTGGTTGGTGGGCTGGTTCTGGTTCCGTTTGCCGACTGGAGTGCGGTGGGGAATATGGTCTGGTGGGTAGTTCCCGTGCTGCTCGCCTGGGTCGGCGCACACTACATCCTGGCGCCGGTGACATATAACCGCGCGTCTGTCACTGCCCCGGCGTTCGTTATCGCTGTCGCCACCTTCGTCAACCCCGCTCTATCACCCGTCTGGGGCGCCATCTTCTACGGAGAGCGGGTCACCATCCTCGCCGTCGGCGGGCTGGCGCTCGCGCTGAGCGCCAATGTGCTCCTGCTACTGACACTACGAAGTGCGCGCGCCACAGATTCGACAACGGAGCTCGAGGCCGAAGCAACGCCGGCCGGAGCGATGGCGCCATAGGGTGCAACACTAGCCATGAGCAATCTGACGCTCATCGGCGGGTGGCGCTGGCGACGCAAGTGTCGTCGCTGGTAGCTGGCACGCCTCAACACGATCGTCCTCCGAGAAGCCGAGGCGCGCGACCGGCTGCGTCGGAAGCCCGCTATCGATCATGCCGGTCACCAACATGACCACAGTTCCAGACCAGACAAGCAGGAGCGACCCCACGCCCAGCGCGCCTTGATCACCTGTGCGGGTCAACCAACCGGCCACGATTAAGACAAGCGCAACGATGTTCCCGACGCCGCGCCAGGTTGCCGCCCGCCTCTCGGCCGACCCGATCGGCATCTGGGACCGTTCGATAGTGCCGATGACTGCGGCCGGCAAGCCAGCCACGAGCCCGACGATGATCAGCGTGTTCGATAAGCTCTCCAAACGATCCGCGCCAGCGAGCACGCGCAGCACGTCAAGAGCAGCAACGAGCGAGAACGCGACAGCCGACACAATCATGAGGGGCGGGTACAGACGACGACGACGCGAATGAATCGGCCCGCGCCAGCCAGGCTCGGGCTCAAGCCTCGAGTACCGCGACCGGAGATATGACTCACGCCTCGCACGCAGATCGGCCGCTCGCTGGCGTCGATTATCCAGAGACATCCCAACCACCCGTTCATATAGCTAGCGAGGCGTCCCCGCGACGCGTGAATCGTCCGGGAGCGCGAATCGCGCAACAATCTAATAGCGACAAACGCAAGACAGACGCCATCCCTACTGCACGCCAAACCGGGGCACGACGCAACGTTTCTTATCGACACCGCGAAGTCAGGAACGACGGCATCGGGCCAGCGCGCTGCGTTGCCCGCAACGTGTCATGCCTGGCGTCGTTTCTACGGCCCAGCACGCGAACGGCCCGGCCAGTATGGCCGGGCCGCTGCACTTTATCTCGCTGGCGATCAGTAGATCGACGCGTCGGTCGGATAGGTCTCGAGGCCGCGCTTGACGGTGGCCAGGAAACGGGTCGCCGCGAGCCCGTCGAGCAGACGATGATCGATCGAAAGCGACAGATTCATCATCGGCCGGATGGCGATCGCGTCGTCGACGACGACCACTCGCTTGACGATCGCCTCCATCGAAAGGATCGCGCTCTGTGGTTGGACGATGATCGGCGTCGAGAATAGCGAGCCGAGCGTGCCGGGATTGTTCAGGGTGAATGTCCCCCCGTGCACCTCATCGGCCGACAGGCGGTTGGTCCGTGCGCGTTCGGCAAGGTCGTGGACCGCGCGTGCGATTCCGACAACGTTTTTCTCGTCGGCGTTCGCGATTACCGGGACGATCAGCCCCTCCTCCAAGGCAACCGCGACACCGATATTGACTGCCTTCCGTCGGATGATTCGACCGTTATCCCAGACGGCGTTCACATTCGGGTGCTCGCGGAGCGCGTTGGTAACGACGCGGACGAGGAACGGGAAGTAGGTCAGCCCGAAGCCTTCGCGTCGGGCAAACTCATCCTTATGCCGGTTGCGGACGGCCATGACGTTGGTCATGTCTACCTCCATCCAGACCGTCACGTGCGGGGCGGTCTGAACCGAGCGGACCATATGCTCCGCGATCTGGCGACGCATGATGCTGGCGTCGACGACCTCATCACCTGGCCAGAGCTCGACCTGCGGGGCAGCGAACTGTGGCGCGGCAAACGGAACCGGAGGCGCAACGGGCGGCTGGACCAGCGGTGGCAGTGGCGCGACTGGCGGCGCAGCATACGCGGCCGGCTGTTGTCGCCGACGCTCGATCTCGGCCAGGATGTCTGCCTTGGTCACCCGGCCTCCAAGGCCGGCGCCGCCGATTGTCGACAAGTCGATCTCGTGCTCTTCGGCGAGCCGACGGACGATCGGCGACGACCGAATGCGCAACATCTCACGCTCGTCGCGGTTCGCGCGAGCATGGGTGAGATCGCCGGATGACATCGCTGACACGGAAGGAGCAAGCTGATCGGGGGGGACCCGCTCGGTCAGCGTCGCCACCCCCGGCTCAGTGTCCACGGCGGTCTGAGTCGGAGCGCTGGTGTCGGTCGTCGCGGCTTCGCCGCCTTCGTCGATCACGCAGATCGTGCCACCAACCGGGATCGTCGCGCCTTCGTCGCCGACGATCGCGACGATCGTGCCAGAGATCGGCGCAGGGATCTCCGCCGTTACCTTGTCGGTCACGACCTCGACCAGCGGCTCGTATTTCTCGACCGTATCGCCCACCTGCTTCAGCCATGCGCCAAGCGTGCCCTCGGTGACGCTCTCGCCGAGCTTTGGCATCGTAATCGTCGTGCCTTGTTTCGTGCTGGACATCGTTGTCCC
The DNA here is from genome assembly GCA_037045155.1 of Thermomicrobiales bacterium. Classification (NCBI taxonomy): domain Bacteria; kingdom Pseudomonadati; phylum Thermomicrobiota; class Thermomicrobia; order Thermomicrobiales; species Thermomicrobiales bacterium. The sequence continues at coordinate 1,253,416 of JBAOIG010000005.1, read as the reverse complement.
TCCTCGGCCCCGCGCGGGCTAGTAGGCGGCGAGCCTGTCGATCGCCAGGCGAATGTCATCGGCAGTGATCAGGTACGCCTTCTCCAGCGGAGGCGAATACGGCATCGCCGGGACCTCCGGGCTGGCCACGCGCACAATCGGCCCATCGAGGTACCCGAATGCCTCTTCGGCGATGGTCGCCGCGATCTCCCCACCGAGACCACCGAACTTGTTGGCCTCGTGGACGATGATGACCTTCCCGGTCTTCATCACCGACTCGAGGATCGTTGTCGTGTCCAGTGGTCGCAGGGATCGCAGATCGATCACCTCAATCGTTGCCTGTTGCTCTTGCGTATAGCGATCCACCGCCTGAACGACCTCCTGGAGATACCAGCCGTAGGAGATGATCGTCATGTCCGAACCCTCGCGGACGATCCTGGCCTTGCCCAATGGCACCGTGTAGCGCTCGTCCGGCACATCGGCGCGGACGGCGCGATAGGCTCGCTTGTGCTCCAGGAACAGCACCGGGTCCGGATCGTGAATCGCGGTGCTGAGCAGGCCCTTCGCGTCGTAGGGGTCAACCGGGGCAACCACCTTCAGGCCGGGGATATGCGTGAATAACGCCTCAAGGGATTGCGAGTGATATAGCGCCCCGTGGATACCCCCGCCGTATGGCGCGCGGATAACGATCGGACACTCGAAATCGCCACCAGATCGATACCGGGTCTTTGCCGCCTCGTTCATGATCTGATTCATGGCCGGATGGATGAAGTCGAGGAACTGGATTTCGGCCACCGGCAGCATGCCGTTCGCAGCCGCGCCGATGGCGACGCCGATGATCGACGACTCGGCTAGCGGCGCGTCGATGACACGCATATGGCCAAACTCCGCCAGGAGTCCGTCGGTAACCCGAAAGACACCACCGCGTTGACCGACATCCTCTCCGAGCACCATCACACGCTCGTCGTGCGCCATCTCTTGATGGAGACCCTCACGAATCGCCTCAATCAGTAGCTTCGTTGCCACATGTCCTCCCGAGCTACGTGCGACCTCGCACGACAGGCACTGCTCTCCAGGGACGCAGTGATCGGACGCCATCGTCGCGACTAGACCGTTCGGCCCTCTTCGGCGTAGACGTGCTTGAACGCCTCGCTCGGATCCGGGAGCGGAGCCTGCTCTGCGTAGTCTGTTGCGTCGTTCACGGCGGCCTTTACCCGAGCCAGTATCTCCGCCTCATGCGCATCGTCCAGCGCGCCAAGATCGAGCAATCGCTGGCGGGTAATGACGAGCGGGTCGCGCTGCTTGTACGACTGAACCTCTTCGCGGCTGCGATAGAACCGATCGTCGTCGTCCGACGAGTGTGGGGTCATCCGGTTCATGACCGCCTCAAAGAGCGTTGGTCCGTCACCGCGTCGCGCCCGTGCAACCGCCTCACGCGCAGCGAGGTACACCTCGACCGCGTCGGCGCCATCGACACGCACGCCTGGCATGCCGTAGGCGGCCGCGCGCTCGGCGACCGTCTTTACCGCCATCTCCATGTCCATCGGGACGGAGATGGCATAGTGATTGTTCTGGACAAAGAAGATCACGCCAAGCTTGTGAATCGAGGCCCAGTTGAGCCCCTCATGGAAGTCGCCCTGAGACGTTCCGCCCTCCCCGATCGAGGTGACAACAACGGTGTCTTCGCCGCGCATCTTCGCGGCCAGCGCGAACCCCGGCGCCTGGGCGATCTGTGAGCCGACCGGGCTGGAGACTGTGTAGAAGTGGTGCTCGCGTGAGCCGTAGTGACCCGGCATCTGCCGGCCGCCAGAGTTCGGCTCGGCCGCCCGACTGAGCAGCGAGAGCATTGCGTCGCGGGGAGTGTGACCAAAGTGGAGGACGAGCGCGAGGTCGCGGTAGTACGGGAACAGCCAGTCCTTCGATGGATCGAGCGCGAATCCCATCCCAACCTGGGCAGCCTCGTGGCCCTGGACCGAGATCACGAACGGCGCGCGACCGGAGCGATTGAGCAACCACATCCGTTCGTCAAGCTGACGTGCGAGAACCATCGTCTCGTACAAACGCCGCAAATCGTCGTGCGACAGATCTCCCACCACATCGCGGGATACCGTTGCCGCACCGCCTGAGCCATTGCTCGCCATAGTGCTGCCTCCTTCGCCCTTCCAGCCCTCCATTGGACTGGCTCGTCACCAGTGAGCAGGTCGCACAGTGTCTCGATAGCAGATATCCGCATATCGCGAACCACCGCGCCGGTTGGCTATTCACTTCGCTGCCGAGTAATCGTCGGTCTGGTCTGCCAGCACCCCTTCTACTGAGCGGGGCGACCGGCAAGCCGGTCGCCCCGTGGATCGCGCGTTTAAATATGGAGCGGCCGGCCGAATACAGCGAGCGCGGCCTCGTGGATCACTTCGGAGATCGTCGGGTGCGGGTGAACAGTGATCGTCAACTCCCAGGCGGTGGCTTCGAACATCATTGCCAGGCCCGCTTCAGCGATCAGCTCGGTTGCGTGGCCACCCAGCAGGTGGACGCCGAGAATCTGATCGGTGTCGCCATCGACGACCAGCTTGGCGAAGCCGACCGCCTCGCCCTCAATTCGCGCCTTGCCATTGGCTGATAATGGGAACTTGCCGACCTGGACGTTGTACCCGGCGTCGCGCGCCTTCTTCTCGGTCAACCCGACGGATCCAATCTCGGGGGCGCAGTAGGTAACCCAGGGGATCTTGCCGTAATCGAGCGGGTGCGGCTTCTCGCCAGCGATCAGCTCGACTGCGACGACACCCTGGTGCATCGCAGTGTGGGCCAGCTGCTGCTTGCCGGTGACATCGCCAATGGCAAAAACGCCGGGGATGTTGGTTCGCATGTACTCGTCCACGGCGATATATCCATCGACGACGTTGATGCCCATATCCTCGAGGCCAATACCCTCGTAATTGCCATACCGTCCAGTCGCGACCAGCAGCGCGTCCGCCTCGATGATCTCTTCTTTTCCGCCGGGGCTGATCCGCATCTTGACCCCGGAATCGCTGATTTCGAAGTCATCGGCGGTTGGTCTCACGTTAGGAATGACGCGGATGCCACGGCGCTGGAACGCGCGAGTGAGATCCTTCTGGACTTCTTCGTCCTCGTTCGGGGCGACACGCCCAACAAGCGTGACCTCGCAATCAAAGTCACGATAGGTGCTGGCAAACTCCAGCCCCGTCGCGCCGCCGCCACGGACAATCACGCGCTTGGGAAGATATGGCTCGGTCGTAGCGTGGTCGCTGTTGAACACCCGCTTGGGATCCCAGTCCAGCCCGGCGATCGGGCGCGGCGTCGAGCCGGTGTCGATGATAATGTTCTTCGCCGACAGCTCGCGCGAGGCGCCGTCCGACTCCTGGACCCTGATCGTGGTCGGGGAGGTCAGCACGCCATAGCCCTCGATCGTGTCGATCTTGTGCTTGCGGAACAGAAACTGGATACCTTTGTAGTTCTGTTCGACGACCTTTCGGGCGTTTGCCATCGTGACCGAGTAGTCCAGCGAAATCTCACCGGGCGTCACGCCATACGTGCTAGCGCCTTTGACGGTCGCCGCAACTGACGCGCCCTTCAGCAACGCTTTCGCCGGGATGCAGCCGCGGTGGACGCACGTGCCGCCGACGAGATCCTTCTCGACGACCCCGACCCGCATGCCGAGCTGCGCGGCGCGAATCGCCGCAACATAGCCACCGGTCCCGCCACCGAGAAAGAGGACATCGTATACGTTCTGCTCCTGCGCCATTCCGACCTCGCCACTCCCATTCTGCCCGCGTTGCATCCAGCGTCACGCGATCCGGCTGCGCACTCATCGCGCAGTCACGCGGGCGTACCCTGGCGCCAGTCGCGCGCCCACGCCAGACAAGGCATGGCGGCACGGTCAGCGACAACGCCCTCACGTGCCAGTATAGCAGGGAGGCTTATCCGCCCGGTCCGACAGCGGCACAATCAGTGGCTGTTTTCCGCGTCCAGACGCCGAATCCGAGTGGGAGCCACGCTCGAAAATCGATATAATTCGACGGTCGATTGATTCGGTCGAAACGCGGGTGAAAATGACAATGACGAGTGTCTGGACGGTAACCCCGCTATCGATCTGGCGGCGAATGGCCGACAAGGCCGGCCGCGAGGGACTCCGCGCATACCGCCTCAATGGCAACCCACGCTACTGGGCAGTATCGAGCAAGAGCGATCCGACGGCCGCATACGAGGTCACCGTCCACGATGGCCACTTACTCTGCTCGTGCCGTGGGAGTGAGTTCCGACCGTATTGCAAGCACCGCGCACTGGTGCTTCAGGAGCTCGGCGCGCTCGAACCGTTTCGCGACGCTGCGTAGCGCGGTGACGCGCCGCCGTCGTTAGCCGCCCTGCCGGTCGCCAGAGGAACCAACCGACATCTGCGCCGACTGCGCGGGGACCCGTGCCCTCACCTGCGCCTCGCGCCGCCGCGGCGCGAGATCACGGATCAGCCAGACCCACACCCCGATGAGTATCACGGTGCCCAGCGCAGCCGGCGCTCGCGAAGATTCCACAAAGACATACATCAGAAACGGAACTACCGAGAAGCTGACCCAGGTAATCGACGTGAGGCGACGCGCTGTATGACCGTCGCCACGCTCGCGAAGCGCGGCAGCCACCAGCCCGACGCCGAGCAACGCGATCACACCGGTGTGATAGTGGGCGTGGAGAGCCGTCAGCACGGTCGTGATCGCCAGGAGCCCGATCCCGAATAAAGAAACCTCACGAGCGTCAGACTGCCGCCAGATTCGGGCAGAGATGACGAGGACCAGCAATGTCAGGCCGACGACAAGCGGCCCCTGCAAGGCCGTCAGGTCCGACGGGAGGAGGCGAAAGACTGCGGCGCGGATGTTCAGCATGCCAGGCACGTTGATGACGGCATCGCCGGCCGGGCCGGCCATCCGTCGCGAAACGGCCAACTCGTCGCGAACCCCACCGATGCCTATGATCGCGACCGAGATCACGGCTTCGACCAGGCCAGTCAGTGCAGCTGCGATCAACGCCCTTCGCCGGCCAGTAATCGCCAGATAGACAATCGGCGCCAGGAGGAGCTGCGGCTTCAGCGCGAGCACCGCCAGCGCCATGCCGGCGCGTCCTTCGTGTCCGCGTCGCAGCAACACGACAAACGCCGCGAAGCCAAGCGCCAGCAGCCCGTCGGCCTGCCCGAGCATTACCAACACGAAGAGCGGCATCGAACCGAACACGAGGGGCGCGATCTCACGCCAGTCGATTTCGAACGCCGATGCCATCCCGCGAACTGCCAACGCTACCGCGCCGATGGCGAGCAGCATCCAGAGCGTTAATGCGACGACAGGGGAAAGAAGCCCGAGCGGCAGCGCGAAAATGGCTAACAGCGGTGGCGCAAGGTACGGATGCATCACACGATCGTCCCAGTGGACGTTGTATTGTTCGATGATCGGGAGCTCGGCGGCCCACTGTGCGCGCGTGTCGTAGAGATGCCGGGCCTCTCCGTGCAGGAGCATATCGGACGCGACCCATGTGGTCAGGTAGTCCATCCCGACGTGGTCGAAAGGGCCGTCCCGACGGAGCATTCCCGCAAGAACCACGCACTGCATGACAACGAGGAAGACGATGGACCACCTGGTGACGTGATTCACGCGCGAACGGTCCTCCTGTTGAGTCGATCCGCGCACGGCCAAACCCTGCCGGCAGCCGGGCGGCGCCTCGTTCGCATGAAGAGAGCACTAGATGCAGTAAGATCGCTCTCCGATGGGAGTATGCCCATGTTTCGACGATCTTCCCAAGGGCACGAGCACCACAGAGGCCCTGACAACACGATCGATTACGGCCAACCGTTTGGCTGGTGGGGTTCGGGCTGGATATCGAGCAATGGGCACTCGCTCCTCTGGCTGATTGAGCGCGGCGCGCTTGACGTGCTGACAGCGGCGTTCCTCTCCATCGCGGTCGAGCTCCGCGCGTCGTTCATCGTGGTTGCCGAGCCGCACGAGGCCGGCAAGACGACGATGCTGACGGCATTGGCCGATTTCCTGCCCGACGATTGCGAGCCGATCTTCCTTCGTGGCTGGTACGAACGCTTCGCATTCCTGCAGTCTGCATCCCCCGATCAGGCGTTTCTGCTCTGCAACGAGATCAGCGCCCATCTGCCGATCTATCTCTGGGGGGATGGGGTGCGGAAGGTATTCGATGCTGTCGCGATAGGCTACCCGCTGGCAACGACGATGCACGCGCGCGGCGCGACAGACGCGCTTGAGCAGCTCATGTCCGTTCCGCTCAATGTGCCGGTCGAACAGGTCGCGCTGATCGACCTCGTCGTGTCCATTGAAGTCGGCTACGCCGGCAACCGTCTGTTGCGCCGTGTGGTCAGGATCGAGCGCATCATGCCAGGGCATGGGAGCGTGCGAATCGTCGAGCTGGCTCGTCGTGAGTCTCTGCACGACGAGATCATCTATCAGTCCGGTCGCTACGTTGCGGTGCTGGCGGAATTGGGCGGCTGTAGCAATCTCGAAGCCTCAGCACTCCTGGCACAACGGGCAAGCCAGATCGACGGCTGGCTCGCGCGCGGGCTCGCCGCTGCCCCCTCGATTCGCGCCGAGCTCGTAGCCACACGACGCTGACCCATTGCCTGCCTCCGAAACATCGCTAGAATGCGCTCAGCGGTGCGAGCGCACGCGGAATGAGGATGAGCGAGGCAGCCGGGATGAAAGACTATACGACCTATAGCTACTGGCTGGAAACATGTGGCGACGATCTGACCCCGCGGCCGGCGTTGCACGGGTCGGTCGATGTCGATGTTGCCATCCTCGGCGCGGGCTACACTGGACTATGGACCGCTTACTACCTGCTGGAACACGCCCCGTCGTTGAAGATCGCGGTGCTTGAAGCGGAGATTGCAGGATTCGGCGCATCTGGCCGCAACGGCGCGTGGTGCACGTCCGGCTTCCCGCTCGGGCTCTCGTCTCTCGAGCAGCGTTACGGTCGCGACGCCGCGATCGCTGTCCAACGCGCGATGTGGGATGCCGTAGACGAAGTGGGCGCCCGCGCCGAACGCGAGGGGATCGACATCGACTGGCGAAAGGGTGGCGGGTTACGACTGGCGCGCGGTCGGCACCAACTCCCAGCAATCGAGGACTCGTGGGCGACATATAACGCGTTCGGGGTGGCCGATCAGTTTGAGCTTCTCGGCCAGCGCCAGACCGCCGAACGCGTCCATGTGGCCGGCGCGCTCGGCTCAATCTATACACCCCACACCGCAACGATCCAGCCAGCAAAGCTCGTCCGAGGACTGGCCCACGCGGTGGAGAAGCGCGGCGCGACGATCTACGAGCAAACACGGGTGACTGACTTCACGACCGGAGCATGGCCGGCGCTCCACACCGAAACAGGCCATGCACGGGCAAAAACGATTGTTCTGGCCGGCGAGGCGTACATGAGCCAGCTCGACAAGACACATCGAGACGTATTGCCTGCCTATTCATTGATCACGCTGACCGAGCCGATCTCCGATGCCGACTGGCAGCAGATCGGTTGGGATGCCCACGAATGCGTGTCATCGGTCGCGCATCAGGTTAACTACCTGTCGCGCACGACCGATGGCCGGATCATGTTCGGCGGGCGCGGCGCGCCGTATCACTTTGGTTCGGCAATCCGCGACGAATACGACCGTCACGAGCCGACACACCGGATGCTGCAAGACGGGGTTCGGGAGTGGTTCCCGATGCTGAGAGACATCGAATTCACCCATTCGTGGGGGGGAGCGCTCGGATGGTCACGCGACTATATGCCGACCATGCGCTACGACCCGCGAGAGAACCTCGCGATGGCCGGCGCGTACACAGGCACCGGCGTCGCCACCGCTAACCTGAGTGGGCGAGTTCTGGCCGACCAGATCCTCGGCCGCGACACCGATCTCACGCGGCTCCCGATGACCAGTCATGAGCTGCAGCAGTGGGAGATAGAGCCATTCCGATTTGCCGGCGTCCGGGCAGTCCAGCGAGGATTCGCGAGAATCGACGAAAAGGCCGAGCGGACCGGGGTCGCGCCAGACGGCCGCTCGCTGGCCGAGCTGCTGGCCCGGCACTGAGTGACCGGACCTCGCGCTTGACACCCCCGAAGGCGGGGGTACGATTGGTCGCAGCGCGACCGCGTGTTGGCGAACGCCGTGGATGTCGCGACTTCTGAACGCCTTCATCACGCCACAGCCAACGGCCCCGGACCCGGACTGCGCCCTCCGGTCACCCGGCCCACCGTTGAAGAAAGGTCTGTAGAGCATGCCGGATCAACCTCGACCACAAACCCTCGGCGAGCTTCGCGCCAGTGGCTATACCGTGCTGCCGATTCGCGAGGAGATGCGCCGCAACCTGATCGCGCGATTACGCTCGGGCGAGCCGATCTTCGACGGCGTCGTTGGCTACGAAGAGACCGTCCTGCCGCAGATCGAGAACGCGATCCTGGCCGGCCAGGACATCATCTTCCTCGGCGAACGCGGCCAGGCGAAGACACGCATGGCCCGCAGCCTGGTCAATCTGCTCGACGAGTGCGGTGCCGATCGTCGGCGGCAGCGAGATCAACGACGACCCGTTCGAGCCGATCAGCCGCTATGCGATCGACCTCGTCGATGAACAAGGCGACGACACGCCTATCGAGTGGATCGGCCGCGAACGACGCTATGCGGAGAAGCTGGCGACGCCCGACACGACCATCGCCGATCTGATCGGCGAGGTCGACCCGATCAAAGTCGCCGAGGGGCGCTACCTGTCGGACGAGCTGACGATCCACTACGGCATGATCCCGCGGACCAACCGAGGCATCTTCGCGATGAATGAGCTGCCCGACCTCGCCGAGCGCATCCAGGTCGGCCTGCTGAACATCATGGAGGAGCGCGACGTCCAGATCCGTGGCTACCGGGTGCGGCTGCCGCTCGACGTCTACGTCGTCGCCAGCGCCAACCCGGAGGATTACACGAACCGCGGCCGGATCATCACCCCGCTGAAGGACCGCTACGGCTCGCAGATCCGCACCCACTACCCCGAGACCATCGAGCTCGAGATGGAGATCATGAGCCAGGAAGCGCTGCCGGCCGTCACCGACGGGGTTGAGGTGATCGTCCCGCAGTACATGCGCGAGATCATCGCCGAGATCACCCATCTCGCCCGTCGCAGCCACGACATCAGCCAGCGCTCGGGCGTCTCGGTGCGCATGTCGATCGCCAACTTCGAGAACGTCGTCGCCAATGCGCTCGAAGCGCGCGATCCGCCTCAACGAAAAGCAGGCAGTGCCGCGCGTCTCCGACCTGCGGGCCGTGATCGCGTCGACGACCGGCAAGATCGAGCTGGAGACGATGGGCGAGGTGCGCGAGGACCGCATCGTCGAGAAGCTGATCCAGGGCGCGATCATCGCGACGTTCAATCGCTACTTCTCCGTCCGCGATTTCGACCGACCTGATCCTCGGCTTCGACAACGGACTGACGGTCGACGCGGCCGACGACCTGTCGGCGATGACCTACGTCCATCAGGTCTCGCACATCGACGGCGTCCGCGAGGCGCTCGCCAAGCTCGACCTGCCCGGCAGCCCGGCCGGCGTCGCGTCGGGCGTCGAGTTCATTCTGGAAGGGCTGCACCTGAACCGGCGGCTGAACAAGGACCGGTCGAGCGGGGCGGGCGCGCGGTACAAGTCGTAGCCAATCTGCCGACAGATCCGCTGGTCAGCACGAGCACATCGAACACACAAGGGGACGAGCGATGAGCTTCGACTACTCCTACTACCGACCCAACCGTTACTCCCGCTGGGATGGCACCCAGAAGATCGAGGGGCTCTCCGCCGACGACATCATGGAGGCGATCTCCGACGACATGTTCGCCGATGGCGACCTGCAGCGCGCCCTCCAGCGGCTGTTCCGCTGGGGCATGGACAAGCAGGACGGCACGAAGATGCCGGGTATCCGCCAGATGATGGAGCGTCTCAAGGCGATGCGGCAGCGCGAGCTGAGCCGCTACGACATCGGCTCGGTGCTGGAGGATCTCAAACAACGGCTAGAGGAGATTCAGAGCCTCGAACGCGAGGGGATCGAACAGCGACTCGAACAGGGTCGTCAACGCCTGAACCAGCCCGAGGCGCCCACGGAACAGCAAGCCAGTGAGGCCGGCGAGCAGGCCCAGGGGCAGCCGGGCGACAACGCGAGCGATGACGGCTACGACGAACAGCTGCAACAGATGCTCGAGAACATGGCTCGGAAGAAGCTCGACGCGCTCGACAAGCTGCCGAAAGACGCGGCCGGCCAGATCAAGGCGCTCACCGAGTACGAGTTCATGGACCAGCGCGCCCGCGAGAAGTTTCAGGAGCTGCTCCAGCAGCTCCAGCAGCAGGTACTCCAGCAGACATTTCAGGGCATGCAGCAGTCGCTCCAGAACATGACGCCCGAGTCGATGCAGGACATGCAACAGATGCTCTCCGAGCTGAACGACATGCTCGAGGAGCGCGCCAAAGGCGGACAGCCGGACTTCGAGCGCTTCATGCACCGCTGGGGGCACTACTTCGGCAACGACGTCAACTCACTGGACGAGCTGATGGATCGCATGGCCCAGCAGATGGCGGCCATGCAGTCGCTGATGAACTCGATGACCCAGGAGCAGCGTGCCGAGCTGTGGAACGCGATGCAGGCGGTGATGAACGACCCCGGCGTTGCCGAACAGATGAATCGCCTCTCGGAGAACCTTTCGGGACTGATGGGGCCGAATCCCTACGCCGATCAGTATCCATTCCGTGGCGACGAGGATCTTTCGCTCGACCAGGCGCTGGGGTTGATGGACCGGCTGCACGACATGGATGAGGTGGCCGAGCAGCTACGCGGTGTCCGCGACTGGCGTGACCTGGAAAACGTCGACGACCAGAAGATCCGCGAGCTGCTGGGTGACGAGTTCCAGAACGATCTCGACCAGCTCCGCCAGCTCACGCAGCTGCTGGAGGACGCGGGTTACATCCGGAAGACGCGCCGCGGCTGGGAGATGACTCCGCAAGGGGTGCGCAAGATCGGCCAGAAGGCGCTCAACGATATCTTCCAGCACATGAAACGCGACCGGTTCGGCCAGCACGAGCTCGACCATAGCGGGGCCGGCGGCGAACGGACCGACACAAGCAAGCGCTATGAGTTCGGCGATCCGTTCCTGCTCGACCTGCCGAAGACGGTGATGAACGCAGTCTGGCGCGAGGGCGCTGGCTCGCCGATCCATCTCGACGCCAGCGACTTCGAGGTCTATCGCACCGAGCAACTGACCCAGTCATCGACCGTGCTGATGGTCGACATGAGCCGGTCTATGCTCTACAACGGCTGCTTCGCGGCGGCCAAGAAGGTCGCGCTGGCGCTCGATAGCCTGATCCGCGGCCAGTTCCCGCGCGACAACCTGTACATACTCGGCTTCTCGTACATCGCGACCCGGATCGAGCCGGCCGCGCTGCCGACGATCTCGTGGGATGAATACAACTACGGGACGAACATGCAGCACGGCCTCATGCTCGCCCGCCAGCTCCTCGCGCGCCACAAGGGCGGCAACAAGCAGGTCATCGTCATCACCGACGGCGAGCCAACGGCGCACTTCGAGGACGGCCAGGTGCGATTCTCCTACCCGCCGACCTATCAGACGCTGCAGGAAACGCTGAAGGAGGTCATGCGCTGCACGCGCGAGAACATCACGATCAACACGTTCATGCTGGAGCGCAGCCCATACATGGCGGGCTTTGTCTCGGAGATGGCCAAGATCAACAAGGGTCGGGCATTCTTTGCCACGCCCGATCGGCTCGGCGAATACATCCTGGTCGACTACGTCGCCAACAAGCGCAAGACGGAGCACGCCTGAGGCATCGGCTGACCTGGTTCCTCAGATCGTCGCCCCCTCCAGGATCTCCAGCGTGAGGTTGTCCGCGTCCAGCCGGGCGCGTGCGCCGAGCGGCAGGGTGGCGAGATGCTTACCATGCCCACAGGGGAGGCCGACCATCACCGGAACACCCAACGGCGCCAGGTAATGTTGGTAGACCTCCTCGGTCGAATAGGTGCCGTAAGCGTACGAGGGGCGAAACTCGCGCGGCCCGCAGCTCACGTGCTCACCGACGACGAACCCGGCGATGTTGTCCAGCTTGCCGGCCAGCTTGAGCTGCGTCAGATAGCCGTCGATGCGATACGGCTCCTCGCCGACATCCTCGGCGAAGACGATGCAGCCATCCCAGTCAACCTCCCACGGAGTGCCGAGCGACTGCACCAGGAGCGACAGACAGCCACCTCGCAGTGGTCCCTCGGCGACACCCGAGTTGATCGCCCAGGTGAAGGGGTCGTCGGGGTCGCGCTCGATGACGCCAATCGGAGCGGGGACGGTCAGGGCGCTGAGGAAGTGGCGCAACGAATACGCAGAACGGTTCCGGCCGATGAACGAGGACGCTGCCGGCCCATAGAACGTGGTGAGGTCGGCGACGTTGCCCATCGCGATGTGGAGCGCGGTCGTATCGGAATAGCCACAGAAGAACTTGGGATGCGCGCGGATGACGTCGAAATCGAGGTGTGGGACGACGCGCCAGCCGCCGTAGCCGCCGCGAATCGTCAGCACGGCGTCGACGTCCGGGTCGGCAAATGCGGACATCAAGTCCGCCGCGCGATCCTCATCTCGGCCGGCGAGGTACGTCGCGCGGTCGGCGGCGTGTGGGAAGAACTTCAGCCGGAAGCCCTGCTCATCGGCCCACTCCTGAATACGAATATGGTCGCTGGGGCGCGATGTCGGGCTAGACGGGGAGACAAGGCCGATCGTATCGCCGGGCTGCAAACATCGCGGTCTCGTGGGCATTGTCATGTTCCTTTCGGCGCGTGGCATCTGCGAATCCGGGAGATTGTATGCGATGATCGGCCAGTGACAGAGAGGGGAACGGGATGTCCCAACCGTGCAGCATGGTCGAGCTCGTCTTGTTCGACACCGACTCTCTCGACGACGAGCGAGTGACCGCCGCCGTCGAGGACATCGCACGCCGTGGTCTGCACTGTGGCGCGATCTCGGACGACGCCGATGTGGCCGAAGCTTTGAGCCGGACCGGGCTGACGAAGCAGTTCGATCTCTGGCTCCCCGGCGCGGACGATCGCTGGCCATTCGACCGAGCAGTCGCGCTGACCGGCGTCGAGCCCGGCCGGATCCTCTTCATCAGCGCCGACGGCGCGGCGAACGCCGCCGCCGAGGCAGCCGGCCTCCAGACCTGTCCCGACGACCTGGACCAGATCGACCGCCGACTGCCATGAATGGCCAGCCGGCCGGACTCGACGTCGTCGATCCTCTGGTGCGCAACATCGCGCTAACGATCGCAACCCGGGTGATGCGCGATGGCGCGCGGGCCGTCGTTCTAACTGGCAGCCAGACTCGTCCAGATCCCCGGCCAGAGTCTGATATCGATCTCTACGTTGTTGGCGATGGACCTCTATACCGGCTGGAGATCGTTGCAGGTCGCCTGGTGTCCGTGTCCTGGCGCACATTCGCCCAGTTCGAAGCCGCATTCGATGATCCCCGTTCGGTTGGCGCGCAGGTGCCGGGCTGGCGGCGAGCGATGATCGTCGCCGACCCAGCCGGGGTCGCAGCCGCGCTCCAGCGGAAGGCGCGAGAGTGGGACTGGACGCAGATCGGCGACGCGCGGCTCGACGCCTGGGTGGCCGAGGAGATCACCGGCTACGCCGAGGAAGCACACAAGCTGGTTGCGGCGCGTAATGCCGGTGATATCACCACGGCCGCGATCCAGCGCTCGGTTCTGGCGCTCGCGCTCGCCCCGCGGCTCACCGTCCACTTTCGGATGCTCTACGAGACGGAGAATGGCCTCTGGGATCTCATGGCAACCCATCTGGGGCCGGCCTGGAACAGAGCGCAGCGGGCAGCACTGATTCTGGACGGCGAGGATATCGCGGTGTCGCTCGATGCGTCTCTGGACCTGTTCCATCTCGCCGTCAGCGCCGTCTGGCGGGTGATGGACGGCCGGCAGCGGGAGGTGTGCGCGGAGGCGCTGGCGCTAGCCGGTCGGCCTGCACCGCGGTGATCGATGCAGCCTGCTGGACACACAGATGGGCGGCTAGTGAGCCGCCCATCCGAGACACATCGCGACCGTCGGGTTTCTACGGAAGTTCGCCGTTGGCGAACATTTCTCGAAACTTGAAGATCCGGTCGACATAGTCGTGGGTGTCCGGGAAGAACCCGTCGCGCTGGACGCTCGCCCAGCCCTGATAGTAGCTCGCCAGCGCCAGCTCGACGGAGCCGGTCTCCTCGTAGAGCACCGACAGGTAGGCGACGCCCATCTCGATGTTGTCGTACGCGCTGTCCCAGGTATTCACACGATAGCCGAAGAACCACGATTCCATGTCCGCGGCGGTGCGCGGCATGATCTGCATCACGCCGACCGCGCCAGTCCAGGACACCTCATCCTGCCGCCAGCTGCTCTCCTGCCAGGCCTGGGCCATGATCAGGTTCGGGTCCCACCCGTAGCGTTGCGCCGCGTCGATCAGCAGTTCGCGGATCTGCTCACGTGGGAAGTACGGCGGCGCCTCACCGGATTCGTCCGCGGCGACCTCTTCGTCGGCGCGATGGCTAACTACGGCCGGCGCAGGCTCGTCCGCATCATCCTCCGCCCCCGACACGACGCCGGAGCCCGACGCTGACAGGACAATCTGCTGACCGGGGAAGATCAGGTCAGGATCGTCGATCCCGTTCAACGCCACCAGCTGTCGCACTGTCATCCCGTATCGGGCGGCGATATGGCTCAGCGTGTCGCCCTCATAGACTACATAGCTCTCGCCCGCCGCAACCGGCGTGATAAGTCCACCGACCAGCACGATCGCCAGCGTGCCGGCCATCAGCCCTTTTCGCAAATGTCTCATGCGTTTCCTGCCCGTCTGATTCGATCTGGAGATTCGCTTCCAGATGCGTACGTACATAGCGTACATACGCTTCGTGACGGGAGTCAAGGTTTGTCACACTGTCACAAAGCCATGGGCGTTGCTCGAATATGAGTCGGGTTTTGATCGACCCATTGGGCTGCCAAATCGGGCAAAACACCGAAGTGCCTCGCTGTTCGACACAGCGAGGCACTTCGGGCTGTGTTAGTTCCATGACTCACAGACACGGGCAGAGGCAACCAGCGGCGCACAACGCGCCGATCAGACCGCGCTCGACTCCCAGCGGAAGAGCTTCAGTGCCAACGCGAAGCCGACCGCCGCGGTGAAGACCAGCACGCTGATATTGAGCCATTGCGCGCCCAGGCTGCCGTTCTTGACCATCACGTTGCGCAGCCCATCGGCGAGATAGCGAAGCGGCAGCAGCCGGATAATCGGCTGTAGCACCTTCGGGGCAGCGTCGGTCGGAAAGAACACGCCTGCCATAAAGAGCATCGGGAAGGCTACCGCGTTCGCAATTGAGTCAGCCGCCTCCTGGTTGCGAGCAAACGACGCAATGACGAACCCGATCGAGAGGAACGCGAGTGACCCAATGATGACGAGGATAAACGCATAGAACAGGTTGCCATTGAGCTTCAGGCCGACAACCAGGATGCCGACCGCAATGAGGATCACCGCCTGAACAACGGCGATCACGAGCTGGCTGACGATGCGAGCGGCGATGAACGAGGACAGAGGGAACGGCGTCGCCTTGATCCGACGGAGAACACCCCGTTCGCGATAGGAGACGAACGCCGAGGCCAGTCCGAGAATCCCTGAGTTCATGATCGTCATCGCAAGGATGCCGGGAACAAGGAAGTCAACATACGACAACCCTGATGACACGATCGAGTGGACCGTCACCGCGATTGGCTGCGCAGAAGCGGGGCCGGCGCCAGCCTGCGTGAGAAAGCTCTGAACCGCGTTGAGCGCGACCGACCCCGTCTGGGGATTCGATGAATCCCAGTACACATCGGTCGGAACCTGCTGGCCCGAGCCGGCAGCGCCAAACACGACGACCACCGACCGGTCACCGTTGCGCAGACTGTCCAACTCCGACTGTTCGTTGCCGACTGAGACCTTGAACCCGTCCGTCGCCTTCATCGCGTTGGTAATTGACGTAGCGACTTCCGACTGGTCCGCGCCAACAATACCGACGTTGATCGTAACGCTGGTGTCGGAGAACAGAAACCCGAAGAGCACGATAAAGATCAGTGGAAAGGCGAGGTTCCAGAACAGCGCGACGCGATTGCGCGCCGTCATCCTGAGATTTGCCACCGTCATCTGGATGAATGCGCTCATTCGCGGAGGCTCCGTCCCGTAAGCGTCAGGAAGACATCTTCGAGGGTTGCCTGCGCCGTCGTCAGGTTCTCGAGACGCAAGCCAAGCTCCTCCGCGCGAAGTAGCAACGCGCCGAGCGTCGTCTGAACATCACGCGTCTTGACGAATAGCTGATCACCCTGGTTCTCAATTTCCAGCGCACCGATCAGCGATCCAATCGTCTCAGGATCCACCGGCGGGTTGAGCCGCGCCTGGATCGTCGCGACGACATCCAGCGACTGGATCAGGTTCAGCGGCGTATCACACGCGATCATCTGCCCGTGGTCCATCACTGCGACCCGGTCGCAGAGGATATCGGCCTCCTCCATGTAGTGCGTCGTGAGGACAACGGTCTTGCCGGAGTTGCGCAGGTCGCTGATGAGATCCCAGAGATTGCGGCGCGCCTGCGGGTCGAGGCCAGTAGTCGGCTCGTCGAGGAAGACGACAGTCGGGTCGTTGACCAATGCCAGCGCGATCGAGAGTCGCTGGCGCTGCCCGCCCGACAGTTGATCTACATAGCTGCCGGCTTTCTCTTCGAGCGACACAAGCGCGATCAGCTCGTCGACGCGCCTGCTGGACGTGTCGCCACCGGAGAGGGCAGCAAAGAGCCGAATCAGCTCGCGCGCGCTCAGATGATCGAACAATGCGGTCGTCTGCAACTGCACGCCGATGACGCGCTTGAGCGCGACGGGATCAGCAACAACGTCGATACCAGCAACCACGATCGAACCAGCGTCGGGCTGCCGCAGTCCTTCGATCATCTCGAGCGTCGTCGTCTTGCCGGCCCCGTTCGGGCCGAGAATGCCGAAGATCTCGTTCTGCCGCACCTGCAAGTCGACACCATCGACCGCTGCAAGCGAGCCATAACGTTTGAGCAGGCCGCGGACGTCGATGATCGGCGCGGCGATAGCAGGTGATTCCGGAGCGTCGGAGATTGTCATACCGGCGGGAGAACTGCCGGACATGGAGGGTTGACGTTGGCTCATGGGTGCACCTCACCAACAACGAATAGCAGGAACCTATACTACACCCGTCGAAACACAGTCCCTGCGAAACGACAAGGGTGATCGTATGTGCAATACGGGAGACACCTCCAGTCCATCACGTGACGCGCCGCTGGTGATTGCGCACCGTGGCGCGTCACTCGTCGCGCCGGAGAACACACTGCCCGCTTTCGAGATGGCCATCGCGGCCGGCGCCGATATGATCGAGACCGATGCCCAGCTCACCGTGGACAGACAGGTCGTGCTTACGCACGATTCAGACCTCCGCCGTATCAGTGGGGCCGCCGGTCGTGTCGGCGACTTGCGTGCCACCGAGATTCGCGCTCACGACGCGGGGTTCTGCTTCCGGCCGGCCGGCGAGAATATCACGCCGTTTCGGGGTCGCGGCGTTCGGGTTCCGACGCTCAACGAGCTCCTCGATCTCCTGGAGGCGCACGCTTCGGTTCGGCTCAATCTGGAGATCAAGGCGCAAGATGACACCAGTCGCACGCGCCAGCTCGTCGCGCTGACCATCGACATCCTCACGAGCCGGGGGATACGCGACCGTGTACTGCTGTCGTCGTTCGATTCCGGCGCACTCGACGCCGCACAGTCGATCGATCCACGCATCACAACAGCGCTGCTGGTCGAGCCACATGTGGATATCGACGCGGCAATCACCGCGGCTGCCGAAGCAGGACACAGGGCGATCCACCCCAATGACGCGTCGGTCAACAACGCCATCATCGAGGCGGCACATCGGAGAGGTCTGCTCGTCAATGTCTGGACTGTGGATTCCGCTCAGCGGATGCGCGAATTGATCGTGGCCGGAGCGGACGGCATCATCACCAACGATCCGTTGGGGCTTCGTTCGTTGCTCGATCGGGAGCGGCCCAGGAGCTGAAGTGCTGGACGACGCCGCTGAAGACAATATCCTGCGCGCGCGCCCAATCGTCGATCGTTCCCTGACGGACCCGCAGCGCTGTGCCATCGGGCGCGTACTCGGTCACCTGGACCCTCTGGGCGCGACCGCGCGTGACAGGGTGGCCATCGCGATTGAAGTAGCACGCGACGACATATCTGCCGTCCGGGCCGGGGCTGCCCCGCTCGCACCAGGCTGGAAGATACGTATCCACCACGACGACCACACCTCCTCTCAGAGAGTTCGCTCCATATTGATCGAAGAGAAATGACGACCCTGCTGCGACGCATGGCAACGCCAGCTGCGCTGTGCGGCTTTCCCGAGCGCGCGGCGGTCCATCGGCGAGGATGGGAGTTCTTCTGTCACAGCGGCGGTTCGCTCGTGAGATCCAACGTGCGGATCACCCGACCAGAATACTCCGAATTCCACAGAATTGCGATACCCTGTGTGCCCAAAGCGCGACCTTGGGTCACCGCGAGCGGCCCGGCAAGCGCCGGTCGCGCAGCCAGGCGGTGAGGTCAGCGAGCGGCCATGTGTTGACAACCTGTCGCGGCTCGATCCACGCGCGACGCGCGATGCCGACTCCATAGCGCACACTGGCGAGACCATCCGGATGGTGCGCGTCGGAATCAATCGAGATCAGGACGCCAGCCCCGGCGGCGGCGCGCGCGACGACGTCGGTCATGTCAAGCCTGGCCGGATCGGCGTTGATCTCCAGCGCGGTCGCTGTTTCGCGAGCCGCCTCGATCACGCGCGCCCAGGTCACGTCGGCGCCCTGACGCCGCTCGACGAGACGACCGGTCGGGTGGGCGATGATGTCGACGTGGCGGTTCGCGATTGTCCGCAGCATCCGGCCAGTGAACTCATCCTCCGGCTGGCGCAGACCGCTGTGGAGCGACGCCACAACCACATCAAGCTCGGCCAGCAGCGCGTCGTCGAAATCCAGTTGCCCATCGCGATGGACTTCGACCTCCGAGCCGGTGAACAGGCGCACCGGGGCGGTTCCAGCGAGATCCCGGATGACATCGATTTGCTCGCGCAGACGTTCGGGACGCAGTCCGCCGGCCACGCCGAGACTGCCCGAATGGTCGGTGATCGCGAGGTATTCGTAACCGCGAGCGGCCGCGGCAATCGCCATTTCGAGTGGCGACGCGGAGCCGTCCGACCAGGTCGTGTGCAGGTGCAGGTCGCCGCGCAGGTCGCCAACCTCGATCAGCCGTGGCAGCCGGCGCTCACGAGCGGCGGTAACCTCACCGCGGTCCTCGCGGAGCTCCGGCGGAATCCAGTCCATTCCCAACGCGGCATAGACTCCTTCTTCCGTCGGCGCGTCCGGCAGGGCGTTGACGCCTCCAAGCGCCGCGAGATGCGCGAACGAGCCGGTCCAGCGGACGAGCGCAGTGCCGGCCGAGCGCGCGGGCGCAACCGCGACGCGCAGGTCGATACCTTGCTGGAGCGTGAACGTAGCCGAATTGTCCACGCGCTCGATCATCCCGGCGATCGACGCCAACTGGCTGGCAATACCCAGCACTTCGTCCGGATCCTCCCCGATCGCCAGCAGGTCGATGTTGCCGGTTGTCTCACACATCCGCCGGACAGACCCGACGACGTGTACCGGAGCGTTGATCCTCGCCGCAAGGTCAGCCGCCAGTCGCTCGGCCAACGGCAACGCCGCGCCGATCGAGCTCCGACCACTCCGGCGCTGGAGGAACGCAAGCCCCTCGGTGATCCGGATCTGCGCTTTCGGCCCCATCCCTTTCATCGTCCCGAGCCGGCCGTCGCGGATCGATTCCTCGAGTCCGGCAAGCGAGGTGATTCCCAGTTCCCGATACAGTCTCGCGGCTGTCTTCAATCCGACACCCGGCACATCGAGCAGCGCCAGCACCGACCCCGGCATTTGTTCCTGAAGCTCGTCGAGCGCCATGAACGACCCCGTGGCAACAATCTCGTCGAGGATTGCCGCGATGCCGGCGCCGACTGACGGGATTGAGCGGAGGTCTGACTCTGTCGCGACCGGCCGATCATGCTGCTGGATGGAGTCCGCCGCCCGCCGATAGGCGTTCAGTCGAAATCCACTCTCGCCGGTCATTTCCAGCAGGTCGGCATAGGCTCGTAGCCGATCGGCAATCTGGCTGTTTGTGATCATCGCCACCCCCTCGCGCATGCTCGAGCGATTACTTGTCTCGCATGATCTACTGATCATCGCATCAATTCGGTACGCTTACGGTTGCAGGCGCTCGCTGATGGAGGCGAGCCAGTTGGTGTGTGAGGGGTAGGCATGGCGAGCTTTCATCAATATCTCGGCGAGGGCCTCTTCGTCATCTATCTGTTCGTCATTATTGTGGTGCTGTTTGCGGGGCGGCGAGGACGGCCTGTGCCTGCCGCGCTCCTTGGCGTCGCGCATCTGTTGTTGGCCGTTCAGGTCATCATGGGGGTCCTCCTGATTTCGGAAGACTCTGGCAGAGTCTCGATCATTCATCCGATTCTCGGCCTGCTCACTGTTGCAGTGCTCGGGTCGACTCCGATCCTGCGCAAGCGTCTTGGATCACGTCAGGGTCAACTCGCGTCGCTCGGGATCATCGCGGTCCTCATTCTCGCCGCGGTGACGACAGCGATGGCCGGCTGACGAAGCACCGGGCCGCAGACGTCGGACACGCGGCACGAGCCTGGGGTCCAATAGCGATAATCCCTGGGGTCTGTTAGTTTTCCCCACGCGGAGAAGGGACGCGGAGTGGCGCAGGAGCACTGGCAAAACGATCTATACGAGCAGTTGGCACTCGGGAGCGCGGCGCAAACCAACCCGATTGCTGCCAGCCTCCTCGAATCACTGGATGACCAACGCTTCAAGGCACTCCGCGACACTGTTCTCGACGAAGCCCACCTCTATCCGGGCGCCGTTGCGCTCGAGATCGGCTGCGGCCCCGGCATGATGCTGGAGGGCATTGCCGATCGCGTCGGGCCAGAAGGCGAGATCCATGGCCTCGACCTCAACCCCCACTTCATCGACATCGCAACACGACGTTCGAGGATGCTTGGGCTGAATCAGACGCGGTTCGTCACTGCCGACTGCCACACGTTGCCGTATCCCGACTCCACGTTCGATGCCGTCCTTGCGGAGCGTCTGCTGATGCACGTCGCCCCGATCACACGTGTGCTGACCGAAATCTCCCGTGTGTTGACGATCGGTGGCCGAGCGGTGTTTGCCGATTACGACCCGTACAGCGCGTTCGCCGCCGGCCCAGATCCCACCATCACATCACGCGTTCTGGCGTCAGCGGCGTCGGTCTACGCCTCCCCACTGGCGGCGCGCGAGACGCCATCCGCGTGCATTCAGGTGGGGCTGTACGTCGAGAGGGTGCACGGTCACCTGCTGGTGTTCGAGGATCCGAACGCGCCTAACGTGCAGGGGATCACATCTGTCTGGGCGGAGCACGCAGCCGCCGGCCGGCAAGTCGATCGCAGCACGGTCAAACGCTGGGAGCGAGCCGTCGAACGCGCTATCGCCCAGCATCGGTTTCTGATCGCAATCCCACACGTCGTCACTGTCGTCACCCGGGTTCGCTGACGACGGCACGACCCGGAGGTAATCTCGTGACCCATCCCCCCCGGCAATATCCATGTCCCGATCTGATCGTCGAGCCCGCCTGGCTGGCGGCGCATCTGGGAGACACCGATCTCCTGATCATCGACTGTGACGACGCCGATGTGCGGGCCGTTCGGCCTCACATCCCCGGCGCTGTTCCGCTGCCGATCCACCCGTACCTGCGTGATATTCACACCAACGTCGGTGTCCTTCCTCCGGATCAGGCGACTACGATCCTTGGCGGCCTCGGCGTTGGCGATGGCCGGCGAGTCGTCTGCTACGACTCGCAAGGCGGCGTGCTGGCCGCGCGCTGTTGGTGGGTGCTCTGGTACTACGGCTTCGAGAATGCCGCGCTGCTGAATGGCGGCTGGATATCGTGGGCCGCCGAGGGCAACCCGGTCGAGCATGCGTGGGGTGAGCCGGTGGCAGGAGATTTCGTGGCGCAACCGGTCGGAGACCGTATCGCCGACTGTGACGTGATCCTGCCGCGCCTGGGTAATGACGATTTCGCCACGCTCGATATGCGCACCGATCTGGAATGGGCCGGCACTCCGGAAACCGTTCGGAATCAGCGCGAAGGGTACATCCCGGGTGCAGTGCACCTTGAGTGGAAGCATTTTGTCGACTGGGAAGCGTCGGCGCGATTCAAGCCCGCGCTGGAGATTGCCACGCTTCTGGAATTGAATGGGATCACACGCGGCAAGGCAGTCGTCCCCTATTGACAAAGTGGCATCCGTGCGGCGCACGGAGTCTACGTGCTCGCCCTGCTTGGGTATGAGAAGATCGCAACCTACGACCGGTCGTTCGGTGAGTGGGGGAACCGGGACGACACCCCGATAGCCCGGCCCGACAACACGGAGGTGTGATGGCAAGCGAGCGTGAACGAGCAATGATCGAGCGCTGGAAGGTCGCAACCCGTGCGGCCGGCATACAGCTCTCCGACGAGGATATCGAGCGAACCGCCGAGCGAGGCTTTCTCAGCCGCGCACTGACCGTCGAGGAGATGATCGATCGCATCGTCACCGGAGTCGAGATACCCGACTATCTGGACCTCGTGACAACGACGACGGGGGAGACGCACCATGGCTGATGCGTCGATCCTTCATCGGTCGATCGCCGAAGTCGGGCCGCTCATCCGCTCGGGCGAAATCTCTCCCGTCGAGTTGGCCGAGCTTTCGCTCGCGAGGATCGGGGCAGCGAATCCCATCCTCAACGCGTTTCGGACAACCACGCCTGATCGCGCGCTCGCGCAGGCACGCGCGGCAGCCCACGAGATCCGACGTGGGAATTATCGCGGCCCGTTGCACGGCATCCCGATCGCGATCAAAGACCTGGCAGACATGCGCGGCGAGACAACACCCGCCGGCTCGAAGGTTCTGGCCGACGCGATCGCCGCCGAGGACAGCGAAGCCGTGCGGCTGCTCGATGAGGCGGGCGCAGTGATCGTCGGCAAGACGAGCATGCCCGAGTTCGCGTTCTCGCCAGGCTCGAACAACTCCCACTACGGCCCGGTGCCGAACCCGTGGGACTACTCGCGCGATGCTGGTGGGTCCAGCAGCGGCTCTGGCGCGGCCGTCGCGACCGGACTGGTGCTCGGCGCAATCGGCTCGGACACCGGCGGCTCGATCCGCATGCCCTCGACGCTTTGCGGCATCACCGGGATCAAGCCGACGTTCGGGCGAGTGAGTGGACGCGGCACAGCAACATTGTCGTGGTCGCTGGACCATGTCGGCCCGATGACGCGGAGCGTCGCGGACGCAGCGACGATGCTCAAGATCCTGGCCGGATTCGACCCGGGCGACCCGCGCACGCGCAGAGTGCCAGTTGACGACTACCCGGCAGCCGTCGAGCGTGGGATTGCGCGACTTCGTATCGGCGTGCTGACAGACGACGGGATGGGCTCACTGGGGACGCCGGCCGTCGTCCAGGGCGTGAGCAATGGCGTCGCTGCGCTGGCGGCAGCTGGCGCCGACATTGTCGAGATTGCGATCCCCGAGCTCGCTGATCTGTCCGCGCTGTACGGGACGATTGTGACGATCGAAGCGGCGGCCGCTTATGAGCACTACCTTCGACATCGCCTCGGCGACCTTGACGATTTCGTCCGCGACCGGATGCTGGTTGCCTACGCCTACTCGCCGACCGCGTTCGTGCGGGTCGAACAGGCCCGCACGATTCTTCGCTCGCGGATCGTGGAGCGAGTGAGCGGCGTGGATCTGTTGGTAACGCCCGGCATGCCGCATGAAGCACCGCCGCTCGGCGTCGTCCAGAGCAACACACGCTTCACCGGGCCGTTCAATGCGCTGGGCTGGCCGGCGATGGTCGTGCCGGTCGGCCTCGGCGAGGGCGATCTACCAGTGGCTATCCAGATCGCGGCTCGGCCGTGGCTGGAATCGCTCGTCTTCCGGGCGGCGAGAGTCGTAGAGCGTGATGGACCATGGCAGGGCAAGCGACCACCGGAGGTCGTGCCAGTCATGGGTTGACGTTTCCCGCAAGCGCTCCTGCTATCCGGCCGGAGTAACAACGCGAACTGTGTTCGGGCGGGGCAACGACGATGGTCCCGCCGGAACAGCGCGGTATCCGCCGTTCGCGCGCCATCGCCGACGATACTGATACGACATCTCCCCGGCATTACAGCCGAGGAGATGTCGTATGCACGGACACAGTGAGGGCATCGGAGACGGCTACGTCCAGCCGACGCGGCCATGGTAGGATGGAAGATCATGCGCATCCCGAATCTTGCCGGAAAGGACTGACCGCTGACCGTTTCGCCACCGGACGATGCCTCCGTCGCTCAGCAACCTGACCGAATCCGGCGGGCTTTCGGTAGTTCCTACAATCGCCAGCTTCTGATGATGCTGAGTCCGGTTCTGCTCGGCCTGACACTGTTGATTATCGTCCCGGCGCTCATGACGATTCCGCTCGCGTTCACTCGCTACGACGCGCTTAGCTCGCCGGAGTGGCTTGGGCTGGGCAACTTCCGCGAGATGCTTCACGACGGGATGTTCTTCAACGGGCTACGCGCGTCGCTGGTCTACGTGCTGCTGGCTGTGCCGATCCGGTTACTCGGCGCATTGCTGCTGGCGTTGCTGCTGCACCGCCCTGGCCGGGGGCGGACATTCATTCGTGGGGCGATCTATCTGCCGACCGTCGTGCCGGATATCGCCTATGCGCTCCTCTGGCTCTACATCTTCAACCCGTTGTTCAGCCCGCTGAATGTCTTTCTACCGCTCTTCGGCGGTCGGGGCAGCACGCCGGCCGGCTGGTTGCTCAATGGAACCTCGGCGCAGGTCGCGATCGCCATCGTCCTGTTCTGGACTCTTGGCGAGGGATTCGTGCTGCTGATGGCAACACTGCAGGACATCCCGCGCGCGATGCTGGAATCTGCGGCGATCGACGGCGCCAGTCGCTGGCAGGTGCTGACACGAATCACCCTCCCGATGCTCGCGCCGATGCTGCTGCTCATCATCTTCCGGGACACGATCCGGAGCTTCCAGGCGAACTTCGTCGCGACCGTCATCCTGACCAACGGTGGCCCGTACTACGCGACAAGCTATCTGCCATTCTGGATCTGGCAGAACGCGATCGACTATCAACGGTTTGGCTACGCCGCAGCAATGACGCTGGTGCTGTTTGCCGTGACTGTCGTGGCGATTGCGCTGCAGTTCGTCGTCGTCCGTCGATGGAGGACCGGGTACTTTGAGTGAGCGAGCGGCAGAAGTGACAGCTCAGCCGGCGCCGCGAACGCGCCGCAGGCCGGCGCGCAGCATCCGGCTCATCGCCGGTGTGTTGGCCGCAACACTCTTCATTCTGCCGCTGCTCTGGATGGTCGTTGCTTCGTTACGCCCGCTCGGTCTGCCGATGCCGCTCCGCATCCAGTGGTGGCCGGATCCGGCGACACTCAGCAACTACCGGGCCATATTCCACGTCGTGCCGATGGCGCGCTACGCGGCCAATTCGGTCATCGTGATCGTCACAGTCATTCCGCTGACGCTCCTGACGACGTCGCTTGCTGGATTTGCGATGGCGCAGGTTCCCGCGCGAATGCGCGACCTCCTCGTTGCGACGCTTGTTGCCGCGTTGATGGTGCCGCTGATGGCAGTCTGGTTGACCAGGTTCATGGTCTACAAGTGGCTCGGCGTTCTGGACACGCTCGGGGTCCTGATCGTCCCGGGGCTCATGGGCAGCAGCCCGCTCTACGTCCTGATCATGTTCTGGGCATTCCGGCGGGCGCCGATCGGCTCGTTCGAGGCTGCGCGTCTGGATGGCGCGAGCGCGTCGAGGATCTGGTGGAGCATCGGTTTGCCGCAGGTGCGACCAGCCTTGATGGCGGTTACGGTATTGTCGTTCGAGCGACACTGGGGCAACTTTCTCGACCCGCTGCTCTATATCAACAATCCCAGGTGGTACACGCTGCCGGTGGCGCTTCAGGGTCTCCAGCAGCTTCATCCAAGCGATTGGCCATTGATGATGGCCGGCGCGGTCGTCGTGACGCTCCCGGCAGTTGTGGTGTTCATTGTCGCCCAGCGTCACTTCTTGAGAGAATACGATGAGGGGAATCCGTTCCAGTGAGTAGCTCACTGGGGTAGTTGAGGGGGAGAGACATGACGCGACGATGGGGTGTAGCAGCCCTGGCCGCGCTCCTTGCGCTGTCGGTGCTGATGACCGCCTGCGGCGGCAGCGGGGACTCAAGCACCGCGCCAATCACCTGGCAGGTCTGGGCCGATCCTGAAGAGGCGCAGGTCTACCAGTCAATCGCCGACGAGTACATCAAGGTAAATCCGAAGGCCAAGGTGACGCTGAACGCAATTCCCGACCGGAAGACGTTCCTTTCGCGTCTTTCGGCATCGTTTGCCAGCGGCAGCCCGCCGGACGTCTATCTGATCAACTACCGGCACAACGGCCAGTTCGTCTCGAAGGGCGTCCTGGAGCCGCTGGGGCCGAAGCTGGAGAAGGCCAAGGGCCTGAGCGCCGACCAGTTCTTCAATGTCCCGATGGAAGCGTTCACCTACAATGGCGTGCTGCAATGCATCCCGTTCAACCAGTCGAGCCTGGTTGTCTACTACAACAAGGATCTGTTCGAGAAGCACGGCGTTCCGCTGCCGACCAACGACTGGACCTGGGACGATTTTGTCGCCGCCGCCAAGGCGTTGACGCTGGATACGAACGGCGATGGCAAGACCGACATCTGGGGACTGGGCTTCGAGCCATCGATCATTCGCGCAGCGCCGTTCATCTGGTCACACGGCGGCAGCCTGCAATCCGACCCGAATGATCCGCGTAGCATCACGTTTGGCGGCGACGCCACCCGCGAGGCGCTGCAGTTCTTCGTTGACCTGAATCTCGTCCACCATGTCGTCCCCGATGAGGCGTCCTACGCTGCCCAGGACCCGGACAGCCGCTTCATGGAGGGCAGCATTGCGATGACGCTGAACAGTCGCCGCGCAACGCCGGTGTTCCGTTCGATCGAGGGGTTTGCCTGGGATGTCGCGCCGCCGCCGGCCGACAAGACGCAGGCCTCGACGCTGCATAGCGACGCCTTCTGCATGCCGAAGGACGGGAAGAACAAGGACGCGGCCTGGAAGTTCATCGAGTACGCCATCGGCAAGGACGGACAGACGGTCGCAGCGAAGCTAGGCCGGACGGTGCCATCGCTGAAGTCGGTTGCCGAGTCGGACGCCTTCCTCGACCCGGGCCAGTCACCGGCCAACAGCCAGATCTTCCTCGATCTTGGCCCGCACCTGGTCAGCCTGCCGACCATCGCTGAATGGCCGGAGATCGAGAAGGTCATCAACGACGAGATCTACGTCGCTTTCTTCGGCACAAAGTCGCTGGACGCGGCCTTGCAGACTGCTGACGACAAGACGCGCGAGATCCTCGGACGTTAGCAACGGGTGATCCAACAGGAAACGGCCACCGGCAATCTTGCCGGTGGCCGTTCTCGTTGTCGTTCCGGGTCGGACTATCCGACCGGCGGGAGCTTGGCAGCCGAGATCGCTTCGTTGAATACGCGGACCTTGCTGCTGATGACGCCGTCGAGCGTCTCGAGAAGGTCGTCGAGGCGCGTCGAGAGCTCGTCGAAGACCTCGTAGCCCTGCTTCGCCGGCGCACCCTCGGCGAGAGAGACGAACTCGGTGAGGGCGTTCAGCTTCTCGAAGAGCCGGGATGGCGCCATCAACGGGCTATCAGTGGTCGTGTCGACCAGCTCGGTCTCGATCGCGGTCAGGGCCTCGCGCGCGTCCTTGCCGGCGGCCTGCACCGACTCAGCGGCGTCGCTGTCCTTGACGCGCTTCTCCCAGTCCTCGACCTGCGTGCGAACCTTTCGCACGCGCGAGACTGCACGGTTCGTGTCGCTCAGCCGGTCGCGGATCTTCAGCAGTAGATCGAGCTGCTCCTGAAGCGCCTCGGCCGGGGTATCCAGACGTGGGTCGGGGACGATCTCCAGCGGCTGCTCGTGCGTCGCGCCGTCGATCGTCAGCCGCACAGTGTAGTTGCCGGGCAGCGCCTTCGGCCCGACTGGCTTATCCCAATCGGCGAGCTCCTGACCCTCAAGCGTTGCCGCGGGCTCGTAGCGCATATCCCAATGGAAACGATTCACCCCCGCGGCAGCCGGCACCTTCTGGCCACCGGCAGCGCTCTCCTCTGACGCGGCGTCGGCCACCTTCGTGGTGAATGACCGAACGGTATTCCCCTGGCTGTCGATGACGGCAAGATCCGCAGACTGCTTTGCCGCTTCGGGCAGGTAGTAGGAGACGATCACCCCGTCGTATGGGTTGGCGGCAGCGTCGACGTAGACATTCTTCATCGTGCCGTCGGGTTGCTCGACCTGTTCGTAGGACACGTGGCTGGTGCTCGCCGCGTGGTAGGAAACGTACCCCTTCTGGGGCGATCCACCGAACCCGATGACAGGGTTGAAGCGAACCTTCGACGGCAGCTCGAAGAGCGTCACGCCATTGCCGGTTCGTCCAGAAGCCATCTGGCGCAGAGGCGTCAAGTCGTCGAGCATCCAGATCGAGCGGCCGTGAGTCGCGACCACGAGGCTGTGCCCCTTGACGATGAGATCATAAACCGGCGCGACCGGGAAGTTGCCACCCAGACGCTGCCAGTTTGCGCCGTCATCGAATGAGACGTAGGCGCCTGTTTCGGTTCCGGCATACAGCAGCCCTTGCTGGGCCTTGTCCTCGCGGATCGTGCGGGTGAAATCGGTGGATGGAATGCCGTTGGTGATCGTCGTCCAGGTCTTGCCGTAGTCGCTGGTCCTGAACAGATACGGCGTCGTATCGTCCGACTTGTAGCGTGTCGCGGCGACGTAGGCGGTCCCAGCGTGGTGCTCGGACGGGTCGATGATCGAGATGAGCGCCCACTCGGGCAGGGCCGGCGGGGTGATGTCCTCCCAGGTCTTGCCGCGATCCTTGCTGATCTTAACCAACCCATCGTCGGTGCCGGCCCATAGCGTGTTGGGCTCCTGAGGGGACTCGGCCAGCGCGAAGATCGTGCAGTACGCCTCGGCGCCGGTGTTGTCTTTCGTGATCGGCCCGCCGGACGGTCCCAACTTCGAGGGGTCGTTGCGGGTGATGTCGTCGGAAACGATCTCCCAGGTCATTCCGTCGTCGGTCGAGCGGAAGATCCGGTTGCCGGCGACATAGAGTGTGTCCACTTCGTGACGCGAGTAGAAGATCGGGTAGGTCCACTGGAAGCGGTACTTCAGGCTCCCAGCGCCCGACCCCATGCCGGCCAGGTCTGGCCAGACGGTGATGTTCTTCCACTGGCCGGTGCGGTGGTTGTACTTGATGAGGCGGCCATTGAAGTTTCCCGATCCGATGCCGCCCGCGACGATGATGTCAGGGTCGCTCGGCTTCAGAGCGATATAGCCGGACTCGCCGCCGCCGGGCGTATACGAGTCTCGCTCGTGGATCGTCCCATTGACCGTCGCGCTCGGAATGCTCACCGCCGAGTTGTCCTGCTGCGAGGCGTAGATCCGGAACGGATAGGCATTGTCAGTGGTGACGTGATAGAGCTGCGCCGTCGGCTGATTCATGATCGACGACCAGCTCCGGCCGCCGTTATAGGTGACACAACCGCCGCCGTCGTCGCCCTTGATCATCCGTTGCGTGTCGTCAGGGTCGATCCAGAGGTCCTGCTCGTCGCCGTGGCGAGAGGGGATCTCGGTGAACGTCTTCCCGCCGTCGATCGACTTCCAGAAATTGTAGTTCAACACATAGACGGTGTTCGGGTCGCGCGGATCCGGGATCATGTGCATGTAGTACCACGCCCGCGTTCGCAGCTTCGCCTCGGTGTTGACCTTCTCCCAGGTCTCGCCACCATCGTCCGAGCGGAACAGGCCACCGTTGACCGCCTCAATCAACGCCCAGACGCGGTCCGGCTGCGCTGGCGACCCGGCAATGCCGATCTTGCCCAGCACGGCGTCGGTTGGCAGGCCCGGCTTGCGCGTCAGCTCGACCCAGGTATCGCCGCCATCGACGGACTTCCAGATGCCCGAATCCTCGCCGCCAGACGATAGCGCGTTCGGGAAGCGCTGCGCTTGCCAGATCGCGGCATAGAGAACGCGCGGGTTAGACGGATCCAGCCAGAGGTCGTGCGAACCAGCTCGGTCGCTCTTGTAGAGCACCTTCTGCCAGCTCTTCCCACCGTCGGTCGTGCGGAAGACGCCGCGCTCCTCATTCTGCCCCCAGGTGTGGCCCAGCGCCGCGACGTAGACGACATCCGGGTTCGTCGGGTGAATGCGGATGCGGCCGATGTGGCGGGTGTCGGACAGGCCAACGTTCGCCCAGGTCTTGCCGCCATCGGTGGATTTGTAAACGCCATCTCCGTGCGAGACGTCGCCACGAATGCTCGTCTCTCCGGTGCCGGCGTAGATGACGTTCGGGTCCGATACCGAGACGGCAATCGCGCCGACAGCCCCCGTGTTGAACTGGCCGTCAGACACATTGCGCCAGACAACGCCACCGTCAGTCGTCTTCCAGACCCCGCCAGCGACTGCGCCGAAATAGTACGTCTCCCGATCCGACACAACTCCGGTGACAGCGACGACGCGCCCACCGCGGAACGGCCCGATGAGCCGCCAATCCAGTGAACCCAACAGGCTCCCGCTCACATCCTTCGCGGACGTGGCTCCTGCAGTCATTCCCATGCCTCCTAGTTCAGCCACCAGCATCGAACGAGCCCCAGTGGTTCGCTCTCAGTTGGCGTCGTTCGCAATACATACCCACCTGACCGCGTTTAGCAGCCCGGCGAACTCAACCCTACAGAATCACGGCGTCGGTCTGCATGCCGGAGATCAAGGCGTTGAACGCCCGGACCTCCGCGTCGACGATCCCATCGAGCGCTGCTCGTTGCTGATCGACCTCTCCCGAGACCTTGTCGAACACCTCGTAGTACTGCTTCGGTGGGCGCGTATCGGAGTTGGAGATCATCCCAGGCAACGCGGCAAGCTTGTCATTGAGGCCGCTGGGAAACTGGCGCGGATCACTCGCCTTCGGCTGAGCCAGCGTCTCTTCGACCCCCGCGAGCTTGTCAAGCAACGCCCTGCCAGTGTTCGTGACGGTCTCATCATCGAGCCGCGTCAGCCAGTCACGGACCTGCGTTCGAATCGTGTGAATTCGGTCGATTGCCGCATGAGTCTCGGTAAGCTTGTCCCGGATCTTCAGTAGAAGATCATATTGCGCCTCGAGATCCTGCTGATTGCCACTGACCCGTGGATCGGCTTCAATGAGAAGCACCTGCTGGCGCGTGGTCCCATCAACGTCCAGCTCGACCGAGTACTGGCCGGGCACGACGACGGGCCCCAGAAGCGCATCGGGCTGAATACCAGAGGTGAATGACGAATCGATCCCCGAGATCGCCTTCGCGGGCGGAATGCGAAGATCCCAGACGAACTTGTTCATCCCGGCTGAGGGGACCAGTCGAGGCGTGCCGGAACCTGGTTCATCACTGGCAAACGTCCGAATCGTCTGACCGTCGGCGTCCTTAATTGTCAACGTGGCGGTTTTCGACGCATCCTTCAACCAGTAGTGGATGATCGCGCCGTCCGGAGGGTTCTTGCCGGCGTCAACATACTCAGTTTCGACGCCGCCACCAGCAGCCGGCCGTTGTCGCGTCGTCATCGGCATACCGCCGGCTCGCCCGTAGCTGTAGGCATCTGCCGACGGATCGCCGAGACGACCGTAGACCTTGATCCGCTTCGCCGTTCGAGGAGCAAACAGGACGACCTTCTCGTCAGCAGTCGCAGCGTCCATCTGGTGTAACGGTGATAGATCGTCGAGGATCCAGAACGAGCGCCCATGCGTCGCCGCGAGGAGATCAGTCCCCTTGATCATCAGATCGTAGATCGGCACAACCGGCAGATTCGACTGGAATCGCTGCCAGCTCGCGCCATCGTCGAACGAGACATACACACCGGTTTCGGTCCCGGCGTAGAGCAGGCCCATGCGATTCGGATCTTCGCGAATCACACGGGTGAACTCACCGTCAGGGATGCCGGTCGTGATCTTCGTCCAGGTCTTGCCGTCGTCGGCTGTCTTGAACAGATACGGCGCGAAGTCATCGTGCTTGTATCGTGTCGCGGCGACATAGACCGTCGATCGGCTCGTGTGGCGATGGCTCCATCACCGAGATCATCGGGCGATCGGGGAGTTGGCTTGTCGGGATCGAAACCTCGTCCCATGACTCGCCGCCATCGCGAGAGATGTGCAGACGGCCATCGTCCGAGCCGGCCCAGAAGATACCCGCGCTCATGCGGCGATTCGAAGAACGCGAAGATCGTGCCGTATGCCTCCGCGCCGGTGTTGTCGCGGGTGATCGGTCCACCGGAGGGTTTCAGCGTCTCCGGGTCGTTATGTGATCAGGTCGGGGGAGATGACCTCCCAGCTCATGCCTTCGTCGCGCGTGCGGTGGACGACATTCGAGGTCACATAGAGCGTATTCGGATCGTGCGGAGAGAATGAGATCGGGAAACGTCCACTGGAAACGGTACTTCAGCGCCTCCGCGCCGCGGCCCATTCCGTGGACTTCCGGCCAGACGGTAACGATCCGAATCTCGTTCGTCCGCTGATCGAAGCGCAGTAGCCGGCCGTGGCCAGCGCCCGACCCGATCGCGCCACCGATAGACGATGTTGTTGTCATCCGGCTTGATCGCGATATAGCCGGACTCGCCGCCGCCTGGCTCGAAGTACTCCGCGGCGGTTATTGCGCCGCGTAGCGACGAGCTGGGGAGCCGCAGAAGGCCGTGTTGTCCTGCTGGGATCCGTACACGTCGGTACGGTGTCCGATCGTCGGTAGTCACGTGATAGAACTGCCCGGTCGGCTGGTTGTAGATCGTCGACCATGTCGCGCCGCCGTTGAACGACACGTTCGCGCCGCCGTCGTTGCCCTCGATCATCCGGCGCGGATCCGCCGGGTCGATCCACAGATCCTGGTTGTCACCATGCTGGGTCGGGATCGCGGTGAATGTCTTTCCGCCGTCGATCGACTTCCAGAACTTCAGATTGAGGATATAGACCGTGTCGCCATCCTGACGGGTCAGCGACGATATGCGTGTAGTACCAGGCACGGCGACGCAGGTCGCCCTGATCACAGACGCGCTGCCAGGTTCGCGCCACCATCGTCGGAGCGGAATAGCGCTCCATCCTCCGACTCGACCAATGCCCAGACGCGGCCGGGCTTAGCCGGCGCGACCGCGATTCCGATCTTGCCCAGCACACCTGTCGGCAGGCCCGGGTTACGTGTCAGTTCCTGTCCAGGTATCGCCACCGTCGGTCGTCTTGAAGATGCCGCTATTCGGGCCGCCAGAGCGCAGGGCATGGGGGTAACGCTGAGCGTCCCACATCGCCGCGTAGAGGACGCGAGGGTTGTTCGGATCCATCGCCAGGTCGATAGCACCCGCGCCATCGCTCGTGTGAAGCACCTGTGTCCACGACGATCCACCGTCGCGAGAGCGGTAGACACCCCGCTCCGGATTCGGCCCCCAGACATGCCCGAACGCGGCGACGTAGACCAGATCCGGATCGGTCGGATGGACGCGGATCGTCGAAATCGACTGGGTCTCCGGAAGGCCGACATGTCGCCAGGTCTGCCCACCGTCGGTCGATCTGTAGACACCGTCGCCGTGCGAGACATCACCGCGGATGCTCGTCTCCCCCATGCCAACATAGATGACATTCGGGTCGGACGGCGCAACGGCAATCGCGCCAACGGCGGCGGTGTTGAAGTACCCGTCGGAGATGTTCTCCCAGTAATCGCCGGCATTCGTCGTCTTCCAGACACCGCCAGCACACGCGCCGAAATAGAACGTGCCAACTTCCGTCGGGTGGCCGGCGACGGCGACAACGCGCCCACCGCGGAACGGCCCGACCAGACGCCACGTCATCGAGCCTGGCATCGATGCATCCACGTCCACTTCTCCTCCCTCGAGCATGAGTACCCCGGCCAACGTCGCGTCAGCTCCGATGGCCGCCTATCAACAGATCACGAGCTGAGCCGCCAGGTCTCGGAGAAGGCCAGGAAGGCTGAGCTCTCAAGCCGCTCGTCGCCCTCCTTCACCTTGACCTCGCCCTCGATCCGCTGGTTGTTGACCGTGATCAGAGCGGACGTGCACGGGCAGATGACCGTCGCCAGATCCCACCGATCCGGCCCAAGCTCGAAATTCGGCCGCTGCAATAGCTGCTGCTCGATGATGTCCCACCAGACGAGCTCGACAACAGCGCCTTCGCAGATGGAGACGACACGGTGATACAGCCGACCGTCGCCTTCCTGGAAGAAACGGGCCATGGTCGGCTCCATCGTGGCGAAGCCGAGCTCGGCCCAGCCGCCGAAGTGCAGCGTGAATCGGTCGGTCACCAGTCGGGCCACCGCGGGGTTATCCGTGTAGATCGCATGGGGAGCGGCATCGCCGAGCCCGGATGCCTCCGGGTCGACCCAGATCAACGTTGCGTTCCCATCGCCGGCTTCGGAGAAGACACTCTTCCAGTAGCTTACCTTGGCGATGATCTGGTCCGTCCCGGGCTTGTAGAGGGTCAGGCTGGGGTTTTCGCCGGATATCACAATTTTGTCGGCCATCTGAAAGCCTCCATCCACGTCGCAGAGAAACCGGAGTGAGCAATTGCTCACTCCGGCGAACCATCGCGCGAATCACCTTGGGCTGTCAACTGTCCGGACAGAGCCGGTGGCTAGTAGTGGATGGTGACAACGTCCCCGATGTTCAGCCAATTCCAGAAGAACGCGGCGTCAGTGTTCATCAACCCGACACAGCCGTTGGACGTGAAGTTCCCGAAGCTCGATTCCGGCGTCCAGTAGTTCCCGTGCAATGCGTAGCCGCCGGCCAGGAAGTACTGGGTGTACTCGACGTTCTCCAGGTAATACCAGCCCGAAGAGCCATGCGGGATGCCGACCGTCGCCGAGTCCATGATCTCGCGGCGCACCTGACTCTGGATGTTGAACGTGCCGAGCGGCGTCTTGCCGTCGCGGCCGGCCGTGATGATCGCGACATACACGGGAGTGCTGCCGTTATAGGCGACGGCGTAGAACTGGCTCAGGTTCACGTCCACCCAATGGCCGCCGAACGTTTGCGGTGGCGGATTGAGCACAAGTGGAGCGACGTAGACCGCCGGGACATAGCCGTAATTATCAGTCAGATACCAGGCATCCGTGCCCTCCCGAACATCGCCCTTGACGATGGCGTAGATCACGATCGGGTGGCGACTATAGGCAACGTCCATCGCCGGAGCATCGTTCCGTGGCGCGCTGCGCACCGAAACCGCATCGGTCGAGACCTTGCCCCACCAGATGCCGGTCCCATTGCGGAAGGCATTCGCGATCTGCGGGCTGAAGAGCCCAGCGTCCCAGATGACGGCATCGGCCGGCTGAGCCGCCGGGGTGGTCTGGATCTTCAGCGCCTTGGCGTAGTCGTTGCCGAGCAGACCGAGCAGGATTTCGAACTGGGTGCCAGCGTTCTCCGGGTGAAACTCGAAGCGGGCGCGCTCGAAGTACTGGACGGTATAGCCGTCCTCGACGAACTCCTCAGAGATCGGGAAGCCGAACTGCCAGAGCCCGCCGTTCTTATCCCAGTAGTTCTTGAATCCGTACGCCAACGAATGGCGGGTCTCGCTGAAGATGACTCGATCCGGGGTGTTGCTCGTCAAACCATCCGGCAGCGCATTGAACGCGGGGTTATTGCGGGTCTTGCCATAGCGCTGTTCGGCGAGCCAGGTCCCGAGCAACGTGCCCTGAACCTCCCACTTCGTCCCAGCGTGTTCCGGCCAGACCTCCAGGCGCGAGCGCTCGAAGTACTGAACCGCACGACCGTTCTCCTGCACCGGCTCAGAAATCGGGTAGCCGATGATCATCAGGCCAGTGGTGCTCCAGGCCTTCAGCAATGGGCCAGACAGGCTGTGGCTGGTCGGAGGAAAGTACGTGCTTGCCGGCATGCCGGCGCTATCGACCGGCACGGTGACGACGTTCTGCTCAGCGCTGGCCAGACCAGGCGTCAGAGCGCCAGCAACCGCAGTTGCCACGATAATGGCAACCGCCGACAGGTGAACGAGCTTCCGACGAAGGAACGCTATCCGCACAAGACTACCCCCACATGATTACGTTGCGCGCATCGGCCGCACGGCGCCAGTACTACGAACGTGATAACACCCGGATCGCAAAAACGTCTCACACTTCTGGATGCCATCGTATCCGGGTGGCTAGAATCAGGGTGAGCGATCCATCGCAACGGACCGACACGACACCGTTACAGAGGATGGTACATGCAGAGGCTATCGACGGGCGAACGAAGCGCCGGCATTCGTCGCGAAGAGATTCTTGCCGGAGCAGCCGAGACGTTGGGGCTATTCGTCATCTTCGTCGTCGCAATCACAACCCGCGACCTGACCGGGGACGCTGCAAAAGCGATCCTGATCGCGCTGACATGGGTCGTCGGGACACTGGGCGCAGGATACGGGGCAATTGTCCTCTGGCGCGCGGCGACGCATCCTGCCGGGCGTCTGGCCCGGTTGGCGCTCGGCGCGGGGATGATGTTCATGGGCATCTATTCGATCGTCCACGTCATGTCGTAACGTCGGTCGCACTTGCCATCGTGGCTGCGATCGCGTATTGTCGCGCGGCAACGTATCGTCGTAGGTCACGCAACTGGAATTTTCCAGGATGGGGACGCGTATCCGGTGAGGGTTGAATCGGCGACGACGCCGCCCGACACAGCAACTGACGCCGCCAATTCGACGTCGGTCGCGCCGTCACACCCGGCGTCGGCCTCCGCCGCTCGTGCCGAAGCCCGGGTGCCGTCCTGGAAGAAGCCATTCCTCGCCCTCGACCAGGAGGGATTCCGCACCCTCTGGCTCGGGATGCTCCCCGGCACGATGGCGATGCAGATGGGGATGATCACGACCGGCTACGTCGCCTACGACCTCTCCGGCTCGGCGGCGGCAGTTGGGTTGGTCTCGTTAGGGTCGGGCATCCCGATGCTGGCGTTCGGGCTGGCGGGAGGAGTTGTCGCCGACCGGTTTCCGAAGCGCAACGTGCTGTTGATGACCCAGACGCTCGTGGGTATCGCCGCGGCGCTCAACGCGATTCTGGTCCTTACCGGTGTCGTCAAGATCTGGCACCTGATGGCCGTTGCGTCAATTCAGGGAATCGGGTTCGCGTTCAATATGCCGGCGCGACAGGCATTCGTTGGCCAGCTGGTCAGCCGCGACCGCTTGATGAACGCAGTCGCGCTCAACAACGCCGGGATGAACTTCTGCCGGGTCCTCGGCCCGTCGATGGCCGGAGCGCTGATCGCAGTTCCATTCATCGGGGCTGGCGGAGTCTACGCGATCATGACCGGCATGTACGCCTACGTCGTCCTGAGCCTTTTCCGGATCAAGGATCAGGGCCGGCCCATGGGATCGGTTCGCCCGCCGCCGCTCGAGTCGCTCCGCGAGGGGCTGCGATACATCCGTAACAATAGCGTCGTCTCGACGCTGCTGGCGCTGGCGTTCGTCCCTGTGCTGCTGGGAATGCCGTATCAGCAGCTGATGCCGGTCTTCGCTGAGGAAGTCTTCAAAGTTGGCCCGCGTGGGCTCGGACTACTGTTGACCTTCAACGGTCTTGGGGCGTTGGCCGGCTCACTGACGATCGCCGCGTTGACGGCCTTCCCGCGCAAGGGTCTGCTGCAGATGATGCTGGGGATCGCGTTCGGCCTGTCCCTGGCGGTCTTTGCCTTCAGCCGCTCATTCCATATCGGTCTGGTGACACTGGTCGTGATCGGGTTCGTCTCGTCCGGGTATCAGTCCCTCAACAGCACGCTGGTGATGAACAACTCCGACTCTGAATACCACGGTCGGGTGATGAGCGTCTATATGCTGACGTTCTCGGCGATGCCGTTGGCGGTCGTGCCGTATGGCGCGCTGGCTGATGCGTTCACCGCGCCTGTGGCAATCGGCTTTGGCGCGGTGTTGCTCGCGGCAGTCATCGCGGTCGTCGGCGTCGTTCACCCCTCATACCGACATATCCGCTGATCTGTCGCAAACCGTCGATCTCAGCCGACGCTCCGCGTGAAGCGCTCGATAGCGTCGGTCAGCTCGGTCAGCAGCACCTCGGCGTCCTTTTCTCCAGCACTCACCACGCAGCCGCGGATATGATCCTCGAGCACAAGCATGCCGACGGCGCGAGCCGCGGCGATGATCGATGAGATCTGGGTAAGCACATCCACACAGTACTTATCCTCCTCGATCATCCGCTGAACACCTCGAACCTGCCCCTCCATGCGGCGGAGCCGGGCAAGGATCCGTGCCTTGTCGGCGGCGTACGACGCGTGTCCTTCGCCGTGTGGTCCACTAGCATCGGGCTGGTCGCTTTCGCCGGGGGAGATGAGCTTCATCGACATAAGCATGTTCCTTTCGTCACAGGAAGTATACCCCTATGGGGTATTTATTCCCACTCGTCGCTGCTTCAGTGACTGACGACGGGCTAGAATCTCGGCGGGCGGCGCCGTGCCGTCGCGTCGATTCAGTGAATCAGGGGGGACGATGACCAGTCGAGAGATTCTTCGATCGGACAAGCTGCCGGTTCCGGCAAGTCCGTACTCGGTTGCGACCATATGGGGCGGGTTGCTGTTCACGTCCGGCCAGGTGGCCGATGACACATCGCAGGATGTGGCAGGGCAGACCGAGCAGGTGATGGAGAAGCTAAAGCTCATCATGGCCGAGGCCGGCACTGGCTTCGATCAGGCGCTGAAGGCGACCTGCTTCCTCACCGACATCAACGATTTCCAGGCGTTCAATGCCGTCTACCGCAGCTATGTTGGCGAAGAGAAGCCGGCCAGATCGACGATCGAGGCCAAGCTTGCCGGGCTCGGCGATGAAGGTCGAGATCGAGATGATCGTCGGCATCCCCTCCGCGAAGTAAGGCGGGGAAGACCGCCGGGAGGGATGTCGACCCGGCAAGCCACGTCGGGGCCCGGGAGGATCGTTTCTCCCGGGCCCCGATGTCGCTTCGCGGCCGAACCTACTCGGTGGCGAGTCGGCGGAGGACCATCGGCAGGATGCCGCCGTGCCGGTAGTACTCCCACTCGATCTCGGTGTCGATTCGCACGATCGCATCGAACTGAACGTCAGCGCCGCCATCTCGCCGAGCTGTCACAGCCAACGTCTGACCTGGCCGCAACCCGCCGGCAATCCCAGGGATATCGAACACCTCGGTGCCATCAAGCCCCAGCGAATCACGGGTCACGCCGTCCTTGAACTGCAGCGGCAGCATGCCCATCATCACGAGATTACTGCGGTGGATTCGCTCATACGATTCGGCGATGACGGCCCGGATGCCCAACAGCTGTGGCCCCTTGGCCGCCCAGTCGCGTGACGAGCCCGAGCCGTATTCCTTGCCGGCAACGACGATCAGCGGGGTGCCATCCTGCTGGTAATGGTGCGCGGCATCGTAGATCGACATCTCCTCACCCGTCGGCAAGTAGCGCGTCCACCAGCCTTCCTTCCCCGGAACAAGCTCGTTCCGGAGTCGGACATTGGCGAACGTGCCGCGCATCATGACCTGGTGATTGCCGCGGCGAGCGCCATACGAGTTGAAGTCGAACAGGCCGACATCGTTGAGGATGAGATATTCACCGGCCGGGCTCTTCGGGCTGATCGAGCCGGCTGGTGAGATATGGTCTGTCGTGATCGAATCGCCAAGCTTGAGCAGCACGCGAGCCCCGACAACGTCCTGAGGCGGGGCCGGCTCCATCTCGAGCCCATCGAAGTACGGCGGCTCCTGGATATAGGTCGATTCCTCATCCCACTCATAGAGTTCGCCCGATGGGATCTCGAGCGCGCGCCAGGCCTCGTCGCCGTCGAAGACATGCGCGTAGTTGCTGGCGAACACATCGGCCGTTACCGCCGAAGAAACTGCTTCGCGTATCTCCGCCTGCGTCGGCCAGATATCACGCAGATAGACCGGAGTGCCGTCAGCGCCGATGCCAACAGGCTGCGTCGTGAGATCAATGTCGACCGTGCCGGCCAGCGCGTAGGCGACAACGAGCGGTGGTGAGGCGAGGAAGCTGGCGCGCACCTGCGGATGGATGCGGCCCTCGAAGTTGCGGTTGCCGCTGAGCACCGAGGCGACGACGAGGTCGTTTGCGTCGACCACTTCGGCGACCGCCGGGACGAGGGGGCCGCTGTTGCCGATGCAAGTGGTGCAGCCGTATCCAACGGTGTAGAAGCCGAGCTTCTCAAGATACGGCGTCAGGCCGGCGTTGTTGTAGTAATCCGTCACCGCTCGCGAACCGGGAGCGAGGCTGGTCTTCACTGAGTCACTGACCGTCAGGCCCCGCTCGACTGCCTTCTTTGCCAGCAGGCCGGCGGCCAACATCACCGACGGGTTGGATGTGTTGGTGCAGCTGGTAATCGCCGCAATCACGACCGAGCCATGCGTTACCTCCCCGCCGCTCGCCACGCCATGCGGGATCTGAATGGTCTCTGACGGGCTCGAAATGACGTCGGGCGCCGGGCGCTTCACACCCGGAATCGCCGAGTGCGTCGATGGGGCGCCGAGCGCCATGGCCTCTTCGTCACCACCAAGCTTCTGCCCCTGGGCAGGCATTGGATCGCTGGCCGGGAATGTATCGGCGACGGCGGCGGTGGCCGCGATGTCGTCCGTCGTGCTGCTCGAAGGGTTCGAGCGGCGCGGCGCCATCTGGTCGCCGAACGTCTCGCGCAGCGCGTCGCTCAGGCCAGAGAGTGACACCCGATCCTGAGGGCGTCGTGGGCCGGCCATGCTTGGCTCGACTGTCGACAGATCGAGCTCGAGCACCTCATCGAAGAGCGGCTCGGGCGAGTCGTCAGTGTGGAACATGCCCTGCGCTTTGCAGTACTTTTCGACCAGGTCAACGACCTCTTCCGGCCGGCCCGTCATCCGCATATAACGCAGCGTCTCGTTGTCGACATGGAAGAGGCCGCAGGTCGCGCCGTATTCCGGTGACATGTTGCCGATGGTCGCTCGGTCAGCGACTGGCAGCTTGTTCAGCCCCGGGCCAAAGTACTCGACGAAGCGGCCAACGACGCCGTGCTTCCGCAGCATCTGGGTGATCGTCAGGACCAGGTCGGTTGCTGTGCCACCCTCCGGCAG
This sequence comes from Thermomicrobiales bacterium, assembly GCA_037045155.1. Lineage (NCBI taxonomy): Bacteria > Pseudomonadati > Thermomicrobiota > Thermomicrobia > Thermomicrobiales > Thermomicrobiales bacterium. The sequence continues at coordinate 1,212,070 of JBAOIG010000005.1, read as the reverse complement.
CTCGCCGACAAGCCGCACTCCGACGACACGCGGGGGCAGCATGAAGATCGGCTGGCCGAGCATCGCCCCTTCGGCCTCGATGCCGCCAACTCCCCAGGCCAGCACGCCGAGGCCATTCACCATCGGCGTGTGGGAGTCTGTGCCGACACACGTGTCGGGGAAGGCGATCATCTCCCCGTCGATCTCGCGGGCCTGAACAACTTGCGAAAGATACTCCAGGTTCACCTGGTGGCAGATGCCGGTGCCTGGCGGCACGATTCGCAGTCCGTTGAACGACTGCTGTGCCCAACGCAGGACCGTGTATCGCTCTTTGTTGCGCCGGTACTCGTACTCGACGTTGCGCTCGAAGGCGAGGGTGGAGCCGAAGGCGTCGACCGTGACCGAGTGGTCGATAACGAGGTCGGCCGGCAGGAGTGGATTGACCTTCGACGGGTCGCCGCCCAACCGCGCCATCGCGGAGCGCATCGCCGCGAGATCGACGATGGCCGGCACGCCGGTGTAATCCTGCAAGAGCACGCGAGCGGGGAGAAACGGCAGCTCACCTTCGCGACGCTCGCCGGGCTTCCAGCTGGCGAGGGCTTCGACGTTCGCCTCTCCGAAGCTCTCTGTCCCGCAATTCCGCAGCACGTTCTCCAGAAGAATCTTGACCGTCAGCGGGAGGCGGTCGATATCACCGAACTTACTCAGCGCGGCGAGCCGATAGTACTGGATCGATCCGCCGGAATACTCCAACGTCGCCCTGGCGCCGAATGGATCACGATGTTCGCTCATGGATTCCCTCTCCTCGTTGGCTGAGCTCGGAACACCGAACCGGTGTCGTCTTGCACACCCCTCCCACCTGCTGCGTCCGGGCACTCGACGCCAGACTGGACGGGCCACAACCCTGAGTCTATGGTACTACGGTGCTCGGGAATGTCGGCGTCTTCCCGTTGGCACACCTGAATCGTGGCAAATCTGGAGGCGATATGAATGACCTTGACCAGCAGATGATCCGGCGCGCATTCGATGTCGCCCGACACGCCCGCTCGACTGGCAACAGTCCCTTTGGCGCCGTCCTCGTCGACGCTCACGGCAACATCCTCTTCGAGGGCGAGAACACTGTGGCTGACGACGGCGACATCACTGGCCATGCCGAGACGCATGCAGTCCGCCAGGCCACACGGGCGCTCGACACTACGACACTTTCTCATTGCACGTTGTACGCCAGCACCGAGCCATGCCCGATGTGCTCGGCAGCAATCTTCATGGCCAACATCCGCCGCGTTGTCTTCGGCGTCAGCGCCGAGCGGCTTCGCGCCGAACGAGGCGATCCGAACGCAGCCGCGCTGCGGTTGTCGTGCGCCGAGGTCATGTCGCGCGCATCTCACCCTGTCGAAGTGACTGGCCCGTTCCTCGAAGAGGAAGCGCTGGCGGTCCACCGAGGCTGACCGCCAGCGCCGCAGACTAGCCGAGCGAGAGTTCGCGCTGCGGCCCTTGCGAGCCGCGGGCGAGTGCGTTGAACAGAAACCGGTAGCCACCGCGCGCCTGAGCGCGGAACTGCGGCCGAAATCCGATCAGCACGGCCCGGCCGGCGCCGAGCGCAACCTCGACGAGCGCCCCTTTGCCGGCCAACTTGTTTTCCCCGAGAATCCAGCCGCTCAGATTCGGCTCATACTCCGGGTAGCGCGCGACGATCTGAACCTGGTCGTCATCCTTGCCCTCGAAGACCGGGCTCTTCATGAAGAGGGCCACCTCCTGGCGGTTCATGCCCCAGCCGAGTGGGTGATCAGAGTCGACGATGACGCGCAGCAGCGAACCGGGGCAGTAGAACTCTTCCTCGTTCACTCCCTCGACGACATCACGAACAGGCGGGTGAAGATGACGGAGAACGAACCCGCAGGCCGAATCCAGCGCGACAATCGTCCCGCCTGCTTCCGCGAACGCGGCGAGCGCATCCCCGCCGAGCCGGCCGAGGCCGCCGACGTATTCAGGCGGGTACGGCTCCTGGTATTCGTTCTTTTCGAGATTGCCTTCCACCATGTCCTTCACTGGCTGCTGTGGCAGGAGCACGACGTCGAAGCGATCCGCCAACCCGGCCTGTCGGATATCTGCGTTGTGCAGCGTTTCGTAGGGAATGCCGTAGTCATCGAAGATCCAGCGGAGCCAACCCTCGTCGATCGACGGTTTCCACGACTGATAAACCCCCACACGTGGTAGCGACTGACTGACGATCGACAGATGAACCGGTTCATCGATGCCGATCACGTCCACGCCCGAGGAACGGGCGACGTTCTCCACTACCGCGCGTTCGACATCCCGAACCACATACGTGCCGGGCGCGTAGGAACCGGCCCGTCTGGTCAGCCGGTCGACGGCAGCGCCACCAGCAAGCAGCTGGTACAGCGCGCGCACGGAGCCATTTCGTGATGCCGGGATCGCCCAGCCGAAGCGACCTTCGCCACGGACGACGCCGACCGGCGGAGCGATCTGAGCTGGCCGCAGCTCCGCTTCAAACGCCTTCTCGATCTGAACCGATCGAACGCCCATCTGCAGCGGGAGGGTATGACCAGCGATATCGTAGGGTGCAAGCGGCGGTCCATCTGGCCAGCGACGAAGATCGGGGTACGACTGAACCTCCAGGAGTGTCTTCGCGAAGCTTCCGGACGGCTGCGCCAGGCGCACGACGACGGTTTCGGCCGGCCAGGTCACCCCATCGGCCACAAACTCGCGAGTCGCCTCTTCCAGCGCAACGTCGCCGAGGCGCAGGATATCCAGCAGCTCGAACGCCGAGCCGGGATCGTCCTGTCGCGGGGGAACCAGGAAGGCGTATGGCCCATCGGTGCGTTCGACGGCCCGCCGCGTGATCCCCACGTAATTTCGCAGCCACTGCCGGCGGTTGCGGGCGGCGTGCTCGAGAAACGCGAGTGCCGCCAGCTTGTCATATTCGACGATATCGCGGAGGGACCACGCGCCGCCCTTCCACGGCAGCGGCTGATTCCAGCTACGAACCTTCGGGTCGAACCCACGCTCCGCCTTCAGCTTGTCCTCGGGAACGTCCACTGTCGTCGCGAGCCGGCAGCTCGCGGCCTCCGAGAGGATATCGACGCTGCCGTGGTAATTGCCGTACGCGAGAGACGGGCTGTAGTTGTCGAAGATGATGTTGGTTGCAACTCCCGCCTTGCCGGCCGCCGTCAATCGACTGGCGATAGCAGTGCCGAGGTCAGCGAACCCCTGCTGGATCACGGGATCCTGGTTCGGATCGAGCGGGTCGATGAATGGTGGGACCATGAATCGCGCGCCGTCGCGCATCATCTGGTGCATGTCGAAGACGAGCTGCGGCCGCTCGCGGTTGTGCAGATCGGCGTACAGACGCGACTCGACCTGCGTCAACATGAACCAGTCGCGGTTGTTGTCGTGGCCGACGTAGGGATGGTAGAGCCAGGGCATTGGCTGGCCCTCATACTCAGTATCCAGCCACTGCCGGTACCACTCGACGATCATCTGGTGTCCATCGGGGTTATGCGACGGAATCATGACCGTGACGACGTTGTCGAGGATCTCGACACTGTCGGGATCCGTTGCCCGCGCCAGGTCGCCCGCGAGCTCGAGCGTCATCACCGCCGCGCCGATCTCGTTGGAGTGTTGCGTGCACAGCAGGAACGCTGTGACCTTGCCACGTTCGGTCAGCTCGCGCTCGTCGGCGGGATCGAGACCGCGTGGGTCATACAACCGCGCCAGGATCGATCGGAGCTCATCGCGCCGCGCCAGGTTCTCCGGCGACGAGACAAACACTGCAATGTACGGTCTCCCATCCGTCGAGACACCGAGCCGCTCGATTGCCACGCGATCCGACGCAGCAGCGAGCGCGTCGAAATACCCGACGATCTCACCCCAATCCGGCAAGCGACGCGGCGCGCCGATCTGATAACCGAGCACATCCTCCGGCATCGGAATCCGGCCCTCGTCAGTCACAATCACACTCCCTATCGTGTCAGTGCCGTAGCATCGATCGGATGATAACCGCGACCGCGGTAGGATGACTGCTGACTGATATCGACGGGTTTGCCGGGAAGGGGATATTCATGCCTCGATACTTCGCGTATTGCACATTGCTGGAACGCGACGAGATGCAGCGCTTCTGCCCGAACGCGCGGGCGACGGAGATTGGCACAGTCAGCGGGTGGCGTGTCGGCTTCGCCGCACACGGTCTCGGTGGCAGTGGCGGGGGATGTCACCTGCTGCCCGAGACCGGGCACATCGTTCATGGTCTGATCTACGAGATGGATGACACTGCCCTCGCCCAGCTCGACGATATCTCCGGCGTTGGACAGGGGATGTATCAGCAGATCGCGGTTACTGTCACGACGGCGAGCGGCGAGGCGGTCGAGGCGATCACCTATGTGATTCCATCGCCCATCGGCGCGTTTCAGCCCTCCGCCGCCTACGTCCGACCGATCCTGGCTGGCGCGCGCGCAACCGGATTGCCAGCTGACTACATCGCCGAGCTGGATGCGCTCGTCGCTTCGTCTGTCGCGCCCTGATCTTCGGCTCTGGCGTCATGTGGCGGGTGTCTCGTCCTCGGGCTGCTCGATCGCAACGCGGCGCGATTCGGCGAGAATCGCCCGAACATCTGCGTCCGTCACCTGGGAGAAGTCGCCATACCACTGTCCAACCGCGAAGAACGACTCCGGCGTGAGCAGGCAGACCACCTCGTCGACCAGGAGCGCCACCGAGCGGACGGTGTCTGGAGAGCCCACCGGCACTGCGACAACGATGCGTCCGGGACTTTGCAGCCGGAGCGCCTCAATCGCCACACGCATCGTCGCGCCGGTCGCCAGCCCGTCATCGACGAGGATGACGACTCTCCCGGAGACAGCAGGTGGTGGCAGGTCGTCGCGAAATGCGCGCTCGCGACGTTCGAGCTCTCGTTGCTCGCGCGCGGCGACCTCGTCGATAACGCTCAGCGGGAGGCGCAGTGAGCCAATGACCTCGTCGTTGACCATCCGGACGCCACCTGAGGCGATCGCGCCCATCGCCAGCTCCTCGTGTCCGGGAACGCCGAGCTTGCGGACGAGCAGCACATCGAGCGGAGCGTCGAGCTCGCGGGCGATCTCATCCGCGACCGGCACTCCTCCGCGCGGCAGCGCCAGGATAATGACGTCATCCCGGCCTCCCCAGCCCGCGAGTCGCTGTGCCAGCTCGCGTCCTGCGTCCCGCCGGTTTCGAAACTCGTAGCGCATTGTCCGTCCTCCTGTGTCACATCATCCGCCGGCGGGCTCCGGCGAACACTTCTGATATAGATTCTGGTGGCCGGATTCTGGCGAGAAGGTCGATTGACGAGTGATGGTCGTGGCGCGGATTGGCCCCCCGCCACAGCCTGCATGATTGAATTCGGGTTGGCCAGGATAATAGCGTGGACCGCCCGCTCGTATCGGGCGCGCCACGTTGCACGGAGAAGAGGAATCGAACTATGACGGCAGTATCCACGAACCTGACCGCGCTCGCACAGCAACTCCGCGTCGACAGCGTCCGCAACAGCACGGCAGCCGGGTCGGGTCATCCCAGCTCGGCGCTTTCGGCGGCCGATCTGATGGCAGTGTTGATCACGCGCTTCTGGCACTATGACTTCGATCGCCCCGAGAATCCCGGCAGCGACCACCTGATCTTCTCCAAGGGCCATGCGTCGTCGCTACTCTACGCGATGTACAAGGCGGCCGGCGCCATCTCCGACGAGCAGATGATGACCTACCGCCGAATGGGGAGCCCGTTTCAGGGCCACCCAACGCCGGCCCTGCCGTGGGTTGACGTCGCGACAGGATCGCTGGGACAGGGGTTGCCGATCGCTGTTGGGGTCGCGATCGCGGGCAAGTACCTTGACAAGCTGCCGTACCGCGTCTGGGTGCTCTGTGGTGACTCCGAGTTCGCCGAGGGTTCGATCGCCGAGTCGATGGACAAGGCGAACTACTACAAGTTGGGCAATCTGGTCGCGATTCTCGATATGAACCGCCTGGGTCAGCGCGGTCAGACCGAATACGGCTGGGATGGCGACGAATACGCCGCCCGGGCGCGCGCGTTCGGTTGGCACCCGATCGAGGTAGACGGCCACGACTTCGACGACATCGAACGCGGCTATCAGCTCGCGATCCAGCATCAGGACCAGTACGAGCAGCCGGTTCTGATCGTCGCTCGCACTGTCAAGGGCAAGGGCATCTCCTGGATGGAGAACCAGAACGGCTGGCACGGCAAGCCCGTGCCGAAGGACAAGCTCGACGCGACGATCGCAGAGCTCGGCGGGGCGACCAATCTCACGTTCGAGATCCCGGAGGCGCCTGCTGCGACGGCGTACGTCACTGCGGCAGCAGACCACCCAGCGCCAACAACCTATGAGCTCGGCAGCGCGGTCGCGACCCGCAAGGCGTATGGAGACGGGTTGAAGGCAGTCGGCGCACTCCGACCCGATGTCGTCGTGCTCGACGCCGAGGTTTCGAATTCAACGATGGCCGAGATCTTCAAGGAGGCGTATCCGGACCGCTTCTTCGAGATGTTCATCGCCGAGCAACAGATGGTTGCCGCGGCAGTGGGCATCGGCGTCCGTGGCTACGTCCCGTTCGCGTCCACATTCGGCGCGTTCATGAGCCGCGCCTACGACTTCATCCGCATGGCAGCCATCTCCCAGGCCAACATCAAGCTGTGTGGCTCGCATGCTGGAGTCTCGATCGGTGAGGATGGGCCGTCGCAGATGGCGCTGGAGGACATCGCGATGATGCGCGCCGTCCACGGCAGCGTGGTGCTCTATCCCTCGGACGCCAACCAGACTGTCGCACTCGTCCACGAGATGGCCGATCACGACGGCATTGCCTATATGAGGACGACCCGCGCTGCGACACCGGTGATCTACGAGGCCGGCGATGTATTCAAGATCGGCGGGAGCAAGGTCGCGCGTCAGTCGGATAGCGACGAGGTCACCATCGTCGCGGCCGGCATCACGCTTCACGAGGCGCTGAAGGCCGCCGATCAGCTGGCGGAGCAGGGGATCCATATCCGGGTGATCGACCTGTATTCGGTCAAGCCGGTCGACTACGAGACGGTGCGCGAGGCGCTGGTGGCGACCCACGGCCGGCTGGTGGTGGTCGAGGATCACTGGCCACAGGGCGGGCTCGCGTCGGCCATCCTCGAGTGCCTCGCCACTCGTCCAGGCTCGACGAATGGCTTCGGCGACAACTTCCGAATGACGCATCTGGCGCCCTCGGAAATGCCCGGCTCTGGCACGCCGGACGAGCTGATGGACTGGGCCGGCATCTCGGCCCGTCACATCATCGAGGCTGTCCGCACGATGCTGGACTAGTCCGATCGACTCTACGCGCGGCGTTCGGGATTCGAGCGCCGCGCGCATCCCAGGACGTATCCTTGAGGGCAGGTATCGACACGCTCGAATAGCAGCAGGAGAACATGCGCGCCTACTGGCAGAAAGTCCTCGATTGCGGGCGCGACATCCATCTGTTTCTCGGCTATGCGCTGCTGTCGTATGTCGGCATCGGCGTCTTTATGCTGATCTTCAATCTGTACATCGTCCAGCTAGGGTACAACGAGGGATTCATTGGCGCGGTCAATGGCGTTGTCACGCTTTCGATGGGCACGACCTGTCTGCTGCTGGGCTACCTCATCAATCGATTCGGCAACTGGGCCTGCCTGACGATTGGGACGGTCGAGTTCGCCGTCTCGCTGGTCGCGCTGGCGTTCGTGTCGTCTGGGCCGGCGCTGCTGACACTGGCATTCCTCAACGGGATCGGCAGCGCCTTCATCATGGCGGGGCAGATGCCGTTCGTCATCGAGTGGACTCCCCGTGGACACACGGCGATGATGGCTGCGTTCTCGTCGGCGGTCAGCTCTGGATCGATCATGTTGGGAAGCCTGGTCGGCGGACTCCTGCCATCCGCTATCGGCGCGATGATCGGCGTCGCGGCAAGCTCCGCCGAGGCCTATCGCTGGACGCTTGTCATCGGCGCGCTGATCAGCGGAGTCAGTATCCTGCCCAACCTGTTCATGGGGCCGGCCCGCACCGAGCGTCACCATGAGGACTTCCGTGTCTCCCACGCGCAGCTACTGTCGCATCGAGTTCGGCGGCAGGCACGACGCGATGTTGGCGCGCTGATCTTGTTGGGCCTGTTCCTCGCGCTTGGTGTTGGCGCGATCGAGCCGTTCTACAATGTGCTGCTGACGGAGATGGGCGCGTCGGCCGGCACGATCGGCATCATCTTCGCCATCTCGGGGTTGGCGGCGACGGTTCTGTCGCTGACGGGGCCGGCGCTGGCTCAACGCATTGGCTATATCTCAGCGCAGGTCTGGACACGGTTGTTCTTCATTCCGATCCATCTGGCGCTGATCATCCTGCCAGTTCCGTGGTTCGTGTCACTGGCGTATGCCGGCCGGAAGATCTCCGGGTCAGTCGCCTGGCCGTTGGAGTCTGCGCACGCTGGCGGGCTGGTGCCCCCGCAGGCACGGGCGCATGCGTTCGGATTGCGCTCGGCCTCGTGGAACTTCGGGTACGCTTTCGCCGCGTTCTTCTCCGGACAGATCATCGCCAGGACCGGCAGCTACACTCCCGCCTATATCTCGCTGGCGGTCTTCTGCACGCTGTCGGTGGCCGTTTACGTAGTGGCCTTTGGCGGCCGGATGCCGGAGACGATCAGTCAGGCAGCAAGCGCGGCCAGACCGGTGGAGCCGGACTCACTGGCAACCGATTGACGGCCGGCCAAGGCTCAGATCATGACCGGCTTCGGACCGTAGACAGGTATTCTGATGACGACGGACTCACTCACCGCATTTCAGACGGCGCAGATCGACGAGCTCGCGGAGATCGTCCGCTTTCATGCGCCGCTGGTTGCCTTCACGGGCGCGGGCATCTCGACCGAGTCCGGCATTCCCGACTACCGCGGCCCGAATGGTCTGTGGACATCCGGCAGCCAGAAGCCGTTCACCTACGACGAGTTCATGTCCAACCCGGAGGCTCGCCGTGAGTGGTGGCGTCGTCTGCCGGCGCGCCTCGATGAGGTCGAGGCCCGGCAGCCGAACGCAGGCCATCGTGCGCTCGCCCGGATCGAGCGAGCGTTCGTGATGCTCGCCATCGTGACCCAGAACATCGACGGGCTTCAGCAGGCGGCCGGCTCCGATCCAGCACGCGTGATCGAGCTCCACGGTAGCAGCCGGCAGATCCGTTGCTCGCAGTGCGGCATTGTCTACCTCGCCCGCGAGATTCTGGAGGCCTACAGCGCTAGCCAGGAGCCGCCGCCGTGTCCGAATTGCGGCGGCATCCTGAAGTCCGGCACGATCTCATTTGGCGAACCCGTGCCGCCGGATGCGTTGCGCGTCGCATTCGCCGTCGCCGAGCAGGCGGGTGTGATGCTCGTCGTTGGATCAACGCTCCTGGTCAACCCGGCCGCCCGAGTGCCAGCGGTCGCGAAGAAGGCTGGGTCGTATCTGGCAATTCTGAACAAGGGCGAGACCGGGCTGGACGACTCCGCCGACCTTCGTGTCGACGCACCGGCCGGACTGGCGCTCGATCACCTTGCGGCGCGGCTGCTCTCGGCCACGCCCGGTTCTTGACATAAGGAGAACGAACGGATGCCAGAGCTCATAGTACTCGGAACAGCTCAGGATGGCGGGATGCCACACGCTGGCTGCCGCTGCGTGAACTGCGAGCGAGCGCGGCGCGATCCGGGGTTTCGTCGTCTCCCGCCAGCCGTCGGCATCCGCGCCGGAGACGCGACGGCGCTGATCGACGCGACGCACGCGTTTGCCGAACAGGTGCATCTGCTGCAGTCGACAGCGTCTGACTTTCTTCCTGAAAAGCGCTACGCGCCGCCAGCGACCGTGTTGCTGACGCACACACACACCGGCCACTATGTCGGACTCTGGCAGCTCGACCGGTCGGTGCTGTCCGCCAAGGCCGTCCGCGTCCTCGGTCCGCCGCAGACGATCGCGCTTCTGGCGACGAACGAGCCGTGGCGGCAGATGGTTGTGGACGGGTTCATCACGCTCGCCCCGCTGGCGCTGAACACGACATTCGAGGTCGTGCCAGGCGTGCAGGTCACGCCAATGCCGGTGCCGCATCGCTCCGAGTGGGGGGCCGACACCGTTGCCTATCGGATCGACGGGCCGAACCAGAGCGTCCTGTATCTTCCCGATATCGACGCATGGGACGTCTGGGAGCACGATATCTGCGAGGTCGTCGCATCCGTCGATGTGGCGCTGCTGGATGGCACCTTCTGGGAGCCGTTCAGCCGGCCGGGTGTCCCGCATCCGCCGGTCCGCGACTCGCTCGACCGGCTGGCGTCGGTCGCGCGCGATGGCCAATCACAGATCATCTTCACCCATCTCAATCACACAAACCCGGCGGTCGACCCCGACAGCGCCGAGGCTATCGAGGTGCGCGAGCGTGGGTTTGCCGTTGCGGACGAAGGACAGATCATCCCCTTGTAGCGCAAGATGCAGTGCTACGATATTCGACGAACGGCGACATGATGGGAGGCGCGCGGTGGATTCGACTGATCTCTGCTACCTGTCGGCGACGGAGCTGCTGACGGCGTACCGGGCGAGAACGCTGTCACCGGTCGAGGTGACAAGAGCAATCCTGGAGCGCATCGATCGAGTGAACCCGACGCTGAACGCCTACGTCACCGTCACCGCCGAGCGGGCAATGGATGACGCTCGAGCAGCGGAAGCCACCTGGATGAGCGGCAACCCCACCGGCTCGCTGATCGGCGTCCCAGTCTCGATCAAGGACATCACTCCGACGAAGGGCATCCGCACGACGCGCGGGTCGTTGCTCTACGCCAACTGGGTTCCGGAGGAGGACGCGCCGTTCGTCGAGCATGTCTACGCGGCCGGCGCGGTGATGCTGGGCAAGACCAACACGCCAGAGCTGGGCTGGAAGGGGGACTCGGGCAATCGGGTCTTCGGGCCGACACACAACCCGTGGAAGCATGGCCGGACGGCCGGCGGATCGAGTGGCGGCGCGGCGGCGGCGGTCGCAGCCGGTCTGGGCCCACTGGCCTCCGGCACTGACGGCGCGGGGTCGATCCGGATGCCGGCCGGCTTCTGCGGCGTCTTCGGGCTGAAGCCATCGTTCGGCCGGCTGGCGTACTACCCGCCGAGCTCCGTGGAAAGCCTCGCTCACGTGGGGCCGATCACGCGCACTGTCCGCGACGCAGCGCTGCTGATGAACATCACCGCCGGCGCCGACGCGCGCGATCGCGCCACCTGGCCGCTCGCCGAGGACTATCTCGCTGGCTGCGAGGGCGGCATCGCCGGACTCCGCGTGGCATGGTCGTCGGACCTGGGCTTCGCGCCGATCGACCCCGAGGTGCGCGAGCTGACGACAGCGGCAGCCTGCGAAGCTCGGCGAGCTCGGCTGCCATGTCGAGGAGATCGAGCTCGATTTGCCCGACCCATGGCCGATCGTCGACACACTCTGGTCGGTTGCCCAGGCCGGCGTCCACAAGGATGATTTCGACCGGGTCCGGGACCTGATCGATCCCGGGCGCATCCCGATCATCGAGTATGGCCGCTCGCTCTCAGGCGTAGATATCTATGCGGCCGGCGTCCAGCGCAATATCTGGTACGACGCGATGCGAAAGCTGATGGATCGCTACGACCTGCTGGTGACGCCACAACTGCCGGTCACCGCGTTTGCGGCCGGCGACGATCAGCCCGGCACGATCGACGGCGCGCCGACGACCTATCTGGGCTGGACTGGCTTCACCTATCCGTTCAACGTCACCGGCCAGCCGGCCGCGACGATCCCTTGTGGGTTCGCCCGCGACGGGTTGCCGGTTGCGCTGCAGTTCGTCGGCCGCTGGCACGACGACGCGACGGTGTTGCGCGCCGCCGCCGCCTGGGAAGATCGCTTCCCCTGGCACGCACGGCCTCCGCTGGGCTGAGCGATAGACGTGGCGGGCAATCGGCACGGGGTGGCGCTCTGCGGAGCCCGGACAGGCCCGGGCCTGTCCCTACGGACCACAACCAGCCCCTCGGTTCTCACACACGCCCAACGGCAGGTCGCTGGATCGGCAGTCCGACCCTGCCCTCTGTCATGCTGAGTGCTCCGACTAGCATGATGTGTCAGGTTGGCAGCCTCCCCGCACCTTGTCATCCTGAGGCCGCAGCCGAAGGATCTCTCCTGCGTCTGAATGCATCCAGCATGAGGAGATGCTTCGCTGAGGCTCAGCATGACAAACGGCCGGGGTGGCTGTCGCACCACAGTACAGGACACATCACGCTGGTCGGAGCACTGAGCGCGCTCGCGAAGCATCCGCCCAACGCCCGATCGCAACCAGCGTGAACGGATCCTTCGGCTGCGCGGGCGCCCTCTGGGCAGAGGATGACAAAGGACCGGACAGTTATCGATCAGGCGCTATGGCGTCGATAGACTGACTAGCTCGACGAGCGATCGCGGATCCATGGCGTGACTAGTTCCGCGGCATCAGCGCGACTACGGGCAGGCAGAACAGCGCGGCGAACGGGACGAACCAGTAGGCGGTGTCGATCCCGATCGCGTCGGAGAGCGCGCCGAAGCTGAGCGCGGCGACGCTCTGCGAGACGAAGCCCAGCGCCAACAGCATCCCGGCCATCGGGCCACGCGCCTCGGGGACGACCTCAGCCGCCAGCGCCAGGATGATCGTCCGTGGGGCCATCATGGCCGCGCCGGCCAGCGCAAGCACTCCGAGCACCATCCAGCTGCCGTTCTCCAGCCAGAGATAGAGTGACATAAACACCGGCGTGGCAGCGACAAGCACAAACAGCACTGCGCGTCGTCCGATCCGGTCGGAGAGACCACCGAAGAAGAGCGCGCCGACGATCCCCGCGGCGAAGAGCGTCGAGAGCGCGAAGCCGCCATACCACTCGCCGTGGCCGCGCTGGACAAGGAACTCGACGAGGAAGAAGTTGAACGGCGTCGTGACAATACCGATCAGCATCGAGAAGGCCAGGATCGACGAGACCGCCCGGCGGCGCGAGCGAAAGATCGCGCCAAAGCCCGGCTGGGTCCGATCGCGGTGCGATGCCTCCGCGCCGGTGGTGTCGAGCGTGAAGTAGAGCAGCACCGACGCGATGATCCCGAAGATCGCCACGACGAACGAGCCCCGCAACGTGAACAGCGCAATCGCCCCGGTGATGATCAGCGGGCCGATCGTCCGCGCCAGCTCGCCACCGGACATGAAGATCGACATCGCCCGGCCCATCCGCCGGCCACCGTACTCGCCGACAAGCGAGACGGCCGGCGCGTGGAACATCGCCGACGCGAGGCCCGAGATGAGCAGCAGGAGGAGCACGACGGTGATGTTCGGCGCCAGACCCAGCGACGACAGCGAGATGGCCGCCAGTCCGGGCGCAACGACGACGAACCAGCGACGGCTGGTACGGTCCGCGACGTAGCCGATCAGCGGCTGAAAGACGCTGGGCATCTGCTGGGCCGGGATCATCAGGCTGACGAGGAAGAGCGGGATGCCGAGCTGATCGCGAATTGCCGGGATGAGCGGCCCGATGAAGGACGAATACATGTCGTGTGAGAAGTGAGCGAATGACGCCACGCCGACGCCGCGGGCGTTGTAGGTGTCTGCTTCCGCGTCTGCAACCTCGCGCTCGCGCGGCTCGTCATCCAACGTCGTCTCGGTCGCCGTGGGGCCCTCCGTTCGTCGCTGAAAGCGGGCCGGCCGCCACGCGACGACCGGCCCCGGGGATCCTGCTCCAGCCCTGGCGCTACCAGATCGGCCGGGTGATCGCGCCCTCGGCGGCGCTGGAGACGAGTGACGCGTACTTGGCGAAGACGCCGCTCTCATAGTGCGGCTTCGGCGCGGTCCAGTCGCGCATGCGCTCGGCGATCTCGGCGTCGGTGAGCTCGACCGAGAGAGTCGTGCTGGGAATGTCGATGGTGATCATATCGCCCTCACGCAGGGCGGCAATCGGTCCGCCGAGCGCAGCCTCCGGGGCGACGTGGCCGATGCAGAAGCCGCGCGTTCCGCCGGAGAAGCGGCCATCGGTCAGCAGCCCGACAGTGTGCCCCAGGCCAGCGCCGACCAGCGCGCCGGTGACGCCGAGCATCTCGCGCATGCCGGGGCCGCCCCTGGGTCCCTCGTAGCGGATGACGATGATGTCGCCAGCGTTGATCTGTCCCTCGGTGACGGCGTGCATCGCGTCCTCCTCGCGCTCGAAGACGCGAGCCGGCCCGCGCTGGTAGCCACGATCAGCGGCAGCGATCTTGATGACACTGCCCTCTGGCGCGAGGTTGCCCTTGAGGATCACCAGCCCGCCGGTCGGCTTCAACGGCGCCTCGACGGTGTAGACAACCTTCTGTCCCTCGGTCGGCTCGGCGTGGGCCGTTGCCTCGGTGAGCGTCTGGCCGGTCGGCGTCAGTTGCGAGCCATCGACGACGCCGCCCTCGATCAGCCGCTTGGTGATCAGCTCGATCCCGCCGGCGTTGTAGACATCTACTGCGGTGTACTGGCCGCCTGGCATCAGGTCGGCGATGACCGGGGTGCGCTCGGAGATGGCGTTGAAGTCGTCGATCGTCAGGTCGATGCCGGCCTCGCGAGCCATCGCCAGCGAGTGGAGGACGATGTTGGTCGAGCCACCGGTCGCGCAGGCCGAGGCGATCATGTTCTCGAAGGCCGGCCGGGTCAGGATCTGGCTCGGCAACAGGCCCTGGCGCAACTGGTCCATGATGACCTCGCCGGCGCGGAAGCCGATCTTCTCCTTCTTTGGGTCGTCCTGCGGGACGCTGGCCATGCCGACCGGCGAGAGGCCGAGCGTCTCCAGCGCGCCGGCCATCGTGTTGGCGGTGAACTGCCCGCCACAGGCGCCGGAGCCGGGGCAGGCGGCGTGCTCGAGGATGCTGAGATCCTCATCGGTCATCCGGCCGGCCGCGTTTGCGCCGACGCCCTCGAAGACATCGACGATCGTGACGTCGCGGTTGTGGAAGCGGCCCGGGTAGATCGAGCCGCCGTAGAGGACGAAGCCGGGGATATCGAGGCGGATGAGCGCCATCGCCGAGGCCGGCAGCGTCTTATCGCAGGCCGCCAGGATGACGATCGCGTCGAACATGTGGCCGCGCGCGACCAGCTCGATCGAATCGGCGATCACCTCGCGCGAGACGAGGGACGCCTTCATGCCCTCGGTGCCCATCGTGACGCCGTCGGAGATGGCGATCGTGTTGACCTCCATCGGCGTGCCGCCGGCCGTGCGGATGCCGGCCATCACCTGCTGGGCCAGCCGGCGCAGGCCGTAGTTGCAGGGCATCGTCCCGATCCAGGAGTGCGCGACGCCGATGATTGGCTTGCGCAGGTCATCGTCCGAGAAGCCGATCGCGTGGAGCATCGCTCGCGCGGCCGCCCGGTCTCGACCGTCGTTCATCACCCGACTCTTGTGCCGTGGATCGAACTGCGTCGTCTGGTCCATCCGTCTATCGCCTTTCGCAGCGTTCGCGCTCCGGCCCGATGCCGGCGCGCGCCCTTCCCTGTGTCGTCGTGCCTCAATCTTCCCCGCGACTGACGCCTCGCGCAACCCCCGAAGCTCAACGGGCAGTGGCAATCCCTTCGACGGCGGCAGCATTCTCCAGCGAGGAGAGGTCGCCGAGGTCCTCGCGCCCGAGATAGCGGCCGCGAATGACCCGCCGCATGATCTTGGCGTTGCGCGTCTTCGGCAGGTCATCGACGAAGAGCACGCGTTCCGGCTGCAGCGGCTTGCCGACGTGGCGGGCAACCGTCTCGCGGATCTCCTGGCGCAGCGCGTCGGACTCGACAGCGCCGGGCTTCAGAATGACGAACACGACGATCGCCTCGCCCTTGATCTCGTGCGGCACGCCGATCGCCGCCGCCTCCTGGACGAGCGGGTGAGCGACGGCGGCAGACTCGATCTCGGCCGGCCCGATCCGCTTGCCGGCCACCTTGAGCGTGTCGTCCGAGCGACCGAGGATGTACCAGAAGCCGTCATCGTCGATAATCGCCCAGTCGCCGTGGATCCAGATGCCGGGTATCCGCGTCCAGTACGTCTCCTCGTAGCGCTGGCGATCGTGCCAGAAGCCGCTGGTCATCCCGACCCAGGGTCCCCGGATGGCCAGCTCGCCGACCTCGCCACGCAGCGAGCGGCCTTCGTCGTCGACGACATCGGCCGGCACACCCGGCACGGGGCCGTTGAACGAGCAGGGCTTCTGCGGGTGGATCGTCGTCGACGCGACAATACCGCCGCTGATCTCGGTGCCGCCGGAGTAGTTCACGATCGGGCAACGGCCCTTGCCGACCTTCTCGAACGTCCAGAGCCACGGCCCGGGGTTCCACGGCTCGCCGGTCGAGCCCAGCGTCGTCAGCGACGGCATCGCGTGGCGCTCGACCCAGTCGTCGCCACGACCCATCAGCGCGCGGACGACGGTCGGCGAGATGCCGAGGATCGTTGCCTCGTGGCGTTCGACGACCTCCCAGAGGCGATCCGGCTCGGGATAGTCGGGCGTGCCCTCGAAGAGCACGATTGCCGCGCCAGCGATCAGCCCGCCAGCGATTGCCCAGGGACCCATCATCCAGCCGAGGTCGGTCAGCCAGAACAGCCGGTCGCCCCGGTGGACATCGAAGCAGAACGCCAGGTCCTGGGCGGCCTTGACCGGGAAGCCGGCATGGACGTGGACAGCGCCCTTCGGCTTGCCGGTCGTGCCGGACGTGTAGATCAGCATGTAGGGGTCGTCGGCGGCAGTGTCTTCCGGCTCGCAGGCGTCGGGCTGTGTCGGGACGATGTCGTGCCACCAGACATCACGGCCGGCGGTCCAGGGCACGTCCGCGCCAGTGCGGCGGACGACCAGGACGCGCTCGACGGTGGTTGTCTGCTCCAGGGCCGCGTCGGCAGTCGCCTTCATCGAGACGACCGCACCGCGCCGGTAGAAGCCGTCGGCGGTGATCAGCAGCCGAGCGCTGGCGTCGTTGATCCGCGTCGCGACGGCATCCGGGCCGTAGCCGGAGAACATCGGCACGAAGATCGCGCCAATTCGACTGCAGGCCAGCGTCGCGACGGCCGTCTCGACGAGCATCGGCATGAAGATGCCGACGCGGTCGCCCTTGCCGATCCCCAGCGCGCGCAGCGTGTTGGAGAGGCGGTTGACCTCGCCGGCCAGCTCGCCATAGGTCAGCGAGCGGGTTGCGCCATCATCGCCCTCCCAGACGAGCGCCACCTCGCCGGCCCGTTCCGCGAGATGCCGGTCGACGGCGCTGACGACGTAGTTCATCCGACCGCCGACGAACCAGCGAGGCCAGGCCGGGCCGGCCGACAGGTCGAGCACTGTGTCGTATTGGCGCGACCAGACGAGGCCGAGCTCATCTGCCACTGCGCCCCAGAACCAGGACGGATCGGCGGCGGCGCGGTCGGCGATCTCCTCCCAGGTGGTCAGCCCGTTGGCGCGGGCGAACGCCAGCGCCCGACTGCGGGCAAGGCGGCCGGCGTCGGGACGCCAGGCGACGGGTTGGGAGGTCAGGTCGGCGTGTGGAGCGCTCATAGGAAACCCCTTTGCGGTCAACGGTGACGATCACGCACCAGTGTGGATTGTGTCCACCAACGACGTTGCGGTCAACCGAACAGAAGCAATTGCGACGCCAGCAAACCCGCCGTACACTCCGATATTGACGCGATAGCCAGAGGGCGGGGCGCCCAATTCAGGCAGGATTCGTCATGTCGACTGATAGCTCAACGACACTGCAGACCTTCACCTGTGCGAATTGCGGGGCTACGACATCATTCGACCCACGCACCCAGACGTTGCGTTGCCCGTTCTGCGGCACCGAGGCTGCCGTTCGCGCGACTGCGGCCGGCGCGACCGTGCCGGAGGACGTGGGGAAGCTCGTCCTGCCGTTCTCCATCGACAAGGACGCCTCGATCGATAGCGTCCGCACGTGGCTCGGCAAGTCCTTCTTCGCGCCGAGCGACCTGCAATCTCGCTCGACACTCGACCGCGGGCAGGGCGCCTATGTCCCATTCTGGCGGCTCGACGCGGATGCCAGCTCGGAGTGGGAGGGCGAGGTCTCTGAGACACATACGCGGGAGGTGTCGCGCCAGTTCACCGACAGCGGCGGCAACAGCGGGACGCGGATGGAGACGGAAGAGTACAAGACCTGGCATCCACGGAGCGGGACGCACGAGGGCAACCATCGCGCCTGGGTTACCGGCTCGACCGGACTGACCCAGGTCGAGGGAGACCAGCTGATGCCGTTCCCCGAGGAAGGCATGCTGACGTATTCCGCCGACGCGATTGCTGGCTACTCGGTGGAGGAGCCGGGGGTCGATGTTGCCGGCGCATGGGCGGCCGGCGACCCGAAGATCCAGCAGATGGAGCACGACGCCTGCGCCGGCGAGGTCGAGCGGCTCACCCGCGTCGACACGCGCCTGTCGAACCGGCAGGCCGCCGTCTGCTATCTGCCGGTCTGGCTATTCAACTACCGCTACGACAACGCCGACTACCGCGTGCTGGTCAACGGTCGGACAGGCGAGATCGTCGGGAAGCGGCCGACATCGCGGCGGCGGGTGGTTCTGACGATCGCAGCCATCGTGCTGGCCATCGCGCTGATCGTCATCCTGATCCTGCTGCTGCGCTAGGCAGCGTTGCCCCGTCGAACCTGGCGGACCGGTGGTTTCTGTGTGCCTTTGTCATTCGCTGCATGGATACCGTCTGGGTGATGTCGCCTGCGTAGCAAAGCATCTCCCGCTCCGCCTGCCACCAACGCCGGGGAGATCCCTCGCGTGCGCGCTCGGGATGACAATACGCGAGCGTGGCCAGAGCGGCAGCCAGCCGCCGCCTCCTTGTCATTCTGAGTGCTCCGACCAGGATAAAGTGTCAGGATGGCAGCTTCCCTGTACGCGGTCATCCTGAGCGCTCACGCGAAGGATCTCTCTTGCGTTCGACTGTGTCCAGCATGAGGAGATGCTTCGCTGAGGCTCAGCATGACAAACGGCCGGGGTGGCTGTCGCGCCACATTGCATGACACATCACGCTGGGCGGAGCGCTCAGAATGACCGGCGGATTCGGTCGAAAGGGTGCGCGTCATGGTTTGGCGTGATGGTGGTGAGCGGTATGCTGGGGGAGCGATCATCGGAGCCGAGCACCTGAGGAGCCACCAATGCCAGACGAGCGAGCGAGCGACCAAGGACTGGGCACAATCGAGGCGGAGTTCCGCGCCTGGCTAAGCGCGCATCCCGCCGCGACCCTGACGGAGCTGGAAATCGAACTGGATCGGCGTCTGCGGGCGGGTCGTGCGCAGATCCTGCGAGAGGCCGTCACGGCCATGCCGAACCCTGCGGGCGTATGTCCCGATTGTGGCCGGCCGCTCGTGGCGCATGGCCAGCATGTGCGGCGCCTGGTGACGCAGGGGGACGAGCCGCTGACCGTGGAGCGGTCGTATCAGCGCTGTCCGGCCTGTGGGGCCGGGCTTTTCCCCCCTGGATGAGACGCTAGGGCTCCTGAGTGGGGTGGCCTTCACGCCGTGGCTCGTTGAGAGCATTGTGCGGCTGGGCACGTTGCTGCCCTTCGCGCAGGCGCCGGAGATCCTGCAGCACTTCACCGGGGTCACGGTCAGCGCCGCCACCGTGCGACGGCTGACGGAGGTGGCCGGCGCGATGCAGGAGCAAGTGGAGCGTGCGGAGGTGGCGCGGCTGGAACGGGAGCTTCCCGCCGCGCCAGCGGGTCCGGCGGTGCAACTGCTCAGCGTTGATGGGGCGATGGCGCCGCTGGTCGGCGGAACCTGGGCCGAGGTCAAGACGCTGGCCATTGGCACGGTCGAGGCCAGGGCGACCGGGGTCCGGACGCAGGAGCTATCCTATTTCTCACGGCTGGCGGATGCGGAGACGTTCACCCGTCTGGCGACGATCGAGACACAGCGCCGGGGGACAGCTTCGGCCCGGACGGTGGTCGCCGTCGTCGATGGGGCGGCCTGGTGCCAGGGGTTCATTGACACGCAGCGATTCGATGCGGTCCGGGTGCTTGACTTCGCCCATGCGCTGGAGCACCTGGGGCAGGTGGCGCACGCCGTCTACGGGGCGGGCACGTCGTCTGCCAGCGAGTGGCTCGGCCAGCAGGCCCAGGCGTTACGCCATGGCGACGAACAGCAGGTGCTCGATCGGCTCGCGACGCTCGGTGAAGCGCCGCACTGCGGGTCGGAGGCGCGGACGCTGATCCAGCAGAACCACGACTATCTGGCCGCGCGGATCGAGCAGATACGCTACGACACCTTTGTCGCGGCGGGGTATCCGATCGGCAGTGGGTGTGTGGAGAGCGCCAACAAGCTGCTGGTCGAGGCCCGGCTGAAGGGGAGTGGGATGCACTGGGCGCGCGCCAACGTCAATCCAATGCTGGCGTTGCGGACACTCGAGTGTAATCAGCGCTGGGAGGAGGGATGGCCGACCCTCTGGCAGGCCTGGCGGCGTGCCGCCCGCGTCCGTGCCAGTCACCGTCGTCAGGCCCGTCGTGCCTCGGGCCAGGCGCCGACACCGGCCGCGTGCGCAGTTCCGCACCCTGCCGTCGACATCGTCGAACGACCCAGCCGACCCAAAACCATCGTCAACGGCAAGCCCACCATCGACCATCCCTGGCGACGATCCTCACCCATCGCCGCCAAACCATGACGCGCACCCCGGTCGAAACAGGGTATTGACAAGCTGGCACAGGGTCGCTATAGTGTATGTACGGTCCCGATGAGTTCTCGTGGATCGACGCACCGGAAGCCGACGGTTTTCTGTCTGGCGGATGGGCCTGGACTCCTCAACCGGGGTCGTGAGATGGGCGTAAGCCTGGTCGAGCGGCTGACCGCGGAGGGTCTGGATCGGGGAGGCGGCTTGCTGCCGACCCGGCTGTTGGAATCTACCATCGTCCGGCTTGCCGGGCGGGCGGTCAGAGGCGACAGGCGCGCGTCGAGACGGAGCGGCTTGTCGGGGCCTTTCCTCTTTATGCAGCCCTCATGTCACCCTCAACTGGTCAGCGAAGCGGTGGTCGCGCTGATGAGGCGCGCGAGGTCGTGCGGCGAAAGCTCGATCTGCAGGCCGCGCTGGCCGGCGCTGACGTGGATCGTCGGGAAGTCGAACGCGGAGGCGTCGAGCGCCGCCGACAGCTTCCGGCGTTGCCCCAGCGGGCTGATCCCGCCGAGGACGTAGCCTGTCGCGCGCTCGGCATCGTGCGCCGCAGCCAGATGCGCTTCGCGCGCGCCGAACGCCGCGGCAGCCGACTTCGGGCGCAACCTGGCAGCCACCGGGATGATCGTCACCGCGAGACGCCCACCGTCTAAGAGGACGATGAGCGTCTTGAAGACACGCGCAGGGTCGAGGCCCAACGCTCTGGCCGCTTCGACGCCCCAACCCTCGGGTCCGTGCTCGCCGGCCACCTCGTAGGACTGGACCGAGAACTCGATCCCGGCCTTCCGCGCCACCGCGATCGCCGGTGTCGATATGCCCCGCATGGTTCGCCTGCCCGTTGTTCGATCTCCCACGCCGACTCCTCGGGGCGATCATACACGCGCGGGCTATCTCGCCAGCCCGGTTGGATGGCTCCAATTGGATGTTTCTGGACCGAGCCGGGTGCGGCAGCATGGGCGTATCGACGTGTTGCGATCGACGCTGCTGCCTGCCCTTCGTGCGACGGGTCCGGGCGGACAGCGGATCAGAGGGGGAGTGGGCGCTGTGAGCTTCGACAAGACCAAGGGCTCCGGGAATGACGGGCCGCGCAACGTCAGCGCGAGCGACATCGGCGGGTTCGATGTCCGGCTGATCGCGGCTGCGGCGGTGATGATCGCCGTCGTCTTCGTCATGACCCGCGTGGTGCAGATCACGATCGGGCCGGGTGGCTATATCCACTTCGGGGACATCGCGCTCTACGTCGCGGCGTTCCTGTTCGGGCCGATCGTCGGCGGGGTGTCCGGCGGGGCTGGCACGGCGCTGGCCGACCTCTCGAGCGGCTACGGCGCATGGGCGCCCGGCACGTTCGTCATCCACGGGCTGCAGGCGTTCGTGGCCGGCCTGATCGCCTGGCGCGGTGGGCTGACGCGGACGATCGTCGCTGTCATCGTCGGTGGCGCAATCGTTGTCATCGGGTATTTCCTGTATCAATGGCTTCTGATCTCGGCCGGCTCATTCAGCTCGTTTCAGGCAGACGAGGGCAAGTCCGCCATCGCCACCGCGGCGGCTGCCGTCTGGCCGAACACGTTCCAGGTGCTGATCGCCGCGATCATCGCTGTCCCGTTGATCATGGCAATTCGCCAGGCGTACCCGCCGGTCCGTCGTTGGGGCGCCGGCCCGAGCTGGACCGAGGAATAGGCACGGGGTTCCACGCCCCTCTCCACGATGGGGAGGGGCACTTCTGTATGCGGCGTGGATGCTGACGGATATGATTCCCTCGCGTCGCGTTGACCCGGGGGAGCGCATGATCTGTGGCTGAGTCCGTCGCCATCCGCATCGACAACCTGCACTATCGCTATCCGGTCTTCGACCCCGAGCAGGGGGAGGAGCCGCGCTGTGCGCTGGCCGGCGTGTCGCTGGAGGTGGCCGAGGGCGAGCTGCTGGGCATCACCGGGACGACCGGCAGCGGGAAGACGACGCTCTGCCTGGCGCTGAACGGGCTGGTTCCGCAGCAGACGGGCGGGACGATCCGCGGCGACGTCTGGATCGGCGACTGGAACACCAAGCGGGTGCCAATCCCGCGGCTCGCGACGCGAGTGGGCGTCATCTTCCAGGACCCGGAGGCGAACCTCATCGGGCTGACGGTTGAGGACGAGATCGCATTCGGGCCGGAGAATCTCGGGGTCGATCCGCGCGAGATCGAGGAGCGGCTGGTCTGGGCGCTGGATGTCGTCGGGATGACGGACGCGCGGCATCGCTCGGCCAGCCAGCTCTCCGGTGGGCAGAAGCAGCGCATCGGGATCGCGTCGGTGCTGGCGATGCTGCCGCGCGTGCTGGTGCTGGATGAGCCGACCGCCGAGCTGGACCCGGTCGGGCGGCGCGAGATTACCCAGGTGGTGGCCGACCTGCGCGCGCGCGAGGCGGGGATGACGGTCGTCATGGTCGAGCGCGACCCGGACGTGCTGGCCCGGCTGGCGGACCGGGTGGCGGTGCTCGACGAGGGGCGGATTGTCGCGATCGACGAGCCACACCGGTTGTATCGCGACCCGGGGCCGCTGGTGGAGATCGGCGTTGGCGTCCCGGCTGCCGCCTGGATCGCGGCCGGCCTGAACGCGCGCTCAGGCACGGCGTTCGCCTTCGTCGAGCATGACGACGCGCTGACGACGCTCTCCGGCGCGCTGCGTGAGACGGACGCGCGGTGAGCGAGCCGCTGATCGAGGTTGAGGACATCTCCTACGCCTACGTCGCGCCAGGGGCGCCACCGAGGCCGGCGTTGGTCGACGTTTCGCTGCGGCTGCCGGCCGGCCAGCTCGTCGCGCTGGTGGGGCAGAACGGGTCGGGCAAATCAACGCTGGCGCGGCACCTCAACGGGCTGCTGAAGCCGGACGCCGGGCGCGTGACGGTGACCGGCATCGACACGCGGACGGAGGCAGTCGGCCGGCTGGCCGCGCGGGTTGGCTACGTCTTCCAGAACCCCGACCACCAGCTCTTCCTGCCGACGGTGCGGGCGGAGGTGGAGTGGGGGCCCCGCCAGCTCGGCCTTGAGGGCGCGGCGCTGGCCGGGCGCGTGGAGGAGACGCTGGGTCGCTTCGGGCTGGACACGATCTCTGGCCGGCACCCTGCGTCGCTGGGGCGGGGGCTGCGGCGGCTGACGGCGCTGGCGGCGGTGATGGCGATGAACCCGCGCGCGCTGGTGCTCGACGAGCCGACCGGCGGGCTGGACCACCGGCGCACCGAGGAGCTGATGGCGATGCTGCGCGGGCTGGTCGGCGAGGGCCGGCTGGTGATTCTGATCACCCACGAGATGCCGCTCGTCGCTGCCCACGCGGACCGGATGGTCGTCCTGCGGCAGGGCAGGATCGTTGGCGATGACACACCGCAGGCGCTGTTCGACCAGCCGGAGCTGCTGGCAACGACCAGTCTCGACCCACCCGAGGCGGCGCGGCTGGCGCAGGCGCTGCGGCCGCTGGGGATGCCGGCCAGGGTGGCGACGCCGGACGCCTTCGTGGCGGCGTGCGCGGAGCTACTGGCGGGCCGGCGATGACGGCGAACGCGCTGGAGTTCTACGTCGCGGGCGACTCCTGGCTGCACCGGCTCGACTCGCGGGTGAAGCTCGCGGCGCTAACGCTGGCCGGCGTGACGCTGTTCTTCTGGATTAATCTGCCGCTGCTGGCCGGGGCGCTGCTGCTGATCCACGTGGTCCTGCTGACGGCCGGCTACCCGTGGGAGCGGCTGGCGACGGCCTGGCGGGCAATCGCGCTGCTGCTGATCCTGATCGTCATCGTCTGGCCGCTCTTCGACCATAGCGGGACGACGCTGTTCCAGATCGGGCCGGTCGAGGTGACCGACAACGGGCTGCTGCGGGGCGTGGCGAACGCGCTGCGGATCGCGGGGATCAACTTCTTGTTCGTCCTCTGGATCGGCACGACCGACGCGCGCGACCTGGTGCGGGGGTTCGTCAGGCTGGGGCTGCCCTACCGCTGGGGGATGGCGTTGACGATCGCGCTGCGCTTCATCCCGACGTTCGCTGGCACCTGGTCGACGATCACCGACGCGCAGCAGGCGCGTGGGCTGGTGCTGCATGGCTGGTGGCTGCGTCGCGCCCGGCAGATGCTGCCGATCCTCGTCGCGGCGCTGGTGAGCGCGCTCCGGGCGAGCGAGCAGCTGGCGATGACGCTGGAGTCGCGCGGATTCGGGGCCAACCGTCAGCGGACGGTGCTGCGCGACATCCGGATGCGGCCGGCCGACTGGCTGGCGCTGGCGATCGCCGTGCTGGGCTCGGCGGGGCTGCTGTGGCTGACATTCATGCACGGGTTGGGGCTGTCGCTGCTGGGGTTCTGAGGGGGCTGTCAACGTCAGGCTGTCTGATCGATAGGCCGGTGTTTGGCTTGTCATCTTGAGCGCGCACGCGAAAGATCTCTCCTGCGTTGGACTGGCACCGGACGGGTGGGAGATCCTTCGGCTGAGGCTCAGTAGGCTGTCAGCGCCAGACTATCCAATCGACATTCACCCCGTATGGCTTGTCATCTTGAGCGCGCACGCGAAAGATCTCTCCTGCGTTGCACTGGCACCGGACGGGTGGGAGATCCTTCGGCTGCGGCCTCAGGATGACAAGGCAAGCGGGTGGCTGCTGATCGGACAGCCTAGACGTTGCCGGCCCACGAAGGATGACGGAGAAGCGAGCGCCGAGGGGGGTTGGAGGAGCTAGTCTGGAGAGAGCGCTCGCACTCCGAGCATCGGGAAGTGGCGAAGGTTCCGAGTGATGAGGCTCGCGTCGTACACCAGCGCAGTGGCAGCGATCAGGAGGTCGGGGACCGACAACGCGATCCCGCGGCGGGCGTAGTCGTGCCGCCAGAGCCCGGCCTGTTCTCCGATCTCCCGGGTCGAGGCCAGGAAGCGCAGGTTCCGGAGGAAGTCGAGAACGAGGGGGCGGTCGCGTTCGTGGACGCCAGTGAGGACTTCGGCGAGAACGATGTCGCACGCACCGAAGACGGCGCCGGCGTCGTCGAGCTGGTCGATCAGGCGCAGCGCCCCGCTATCTCCGCCGAGGACGTCGATCACGATGTTGGAATCGAGCAGGAAGAGGGTCACACGCCGACTCTGGCCCGGTCACCAGGCTCCTGATCGAACAGCGCATCGTCCAGCTCGCGGGAGCGGCGAACCCAGTCGGCGGTTTTCTCGGGTGTCGACCATTCGGGATAGTCGCTCAGATCGAGACGGCCGGCGGTCCGGGCCAGCGCATCGCGAAAGCGTTCGCGACGGACAGCAGCCTCCAGCGTTTCGGCGATGAACTCGCTGCGACGGCGTGGCCCGACCAGTTCGTCGATCTCCGCGACGAGCTCCTCGGGCAGGATGACGTGGATACGAACGCTCATGCGGGCCTCCCTGATCTGTGTGTGCTGAGCATAGCACACGATCGCGCACACGGAATGACTCCGTCGGTCGGATTCCCGATTCCCGATCCTATAAGGACCGGGAATCAGGAATGGGCGTGTTCGGGTGGAGCAGGGGCGGCAGCCTTGTCAGCGATGCGCTCATCAGGTAGGCTAATCCCGACTATCATACTCGGGTTTAGTCATGCTCATCAGGGAAGGGTGCATATCGCGCTTTTTCCGCGAGAGTCAACAGATTCGCGGCCGGGCTGTGCTGGCCGCGTTGTGTGTATGGATGAGGAGCGTCTATTGCCTTCGTATCCGCTGGTGTTCAGGACCCTGGAGGCGCGGCAGGTTGAGCGCATTACGCCGAGGATGGTGCGGGCGATCTTTGGCGGGCCGGAGCTGGAGGGGTTCATCTCGGGCGCGGCTGATGACCATATCAAGGTGTTCTTTCCTCTGACGCAGGGCGAGCGGCCGGTGATGGGGCCGGTGGCCGAGGGGGTCGAGCGGTCGCCGAGCCGCGACTACACGCCGCGCTCCTTCGACGCGGAGCGGGGCGAGCTGACGATCGACTTCGTGATCCACGGGTCGGGGCCGGCCTCGACGTGGGCAGAGAACGCGAAGCCGGGCGACTTCCTGGGTGTGGCGGGGCCGCGTGGTTCGCGGGTCGTCTCCGACGAGGAGCCGTGGTACTTCTTCGCTGGCGACGAGACGGCGCTGCCGTCGATCGGCCGGCGGCTTGAGGAGCTGCCGACCGGCGCGACGGCGATCGCGATCATCGAGGTCGCGTCTCCCGAGGAGGAGCAGGACCTGCGCTCGGCGGCGGACGTGTCGGTGACGTGGACACACCGCAACGGCGCGGAGGCGGGGACGACCAGCCTGCAGCTGGACGCGACCCGGGCGCTCGAGTTCCCGGAGGGCGACGGCGCGTTCTGGCTGGCCGGCGAGGCGGCGACGCTGCGCGATATCCGGCGGCACCTGATCAACGAACGGGGCATCGCGCGGGAGCAGCTGCGCTTCAACGGTCACTGGAAGCGTGGCACGGCCAACCACGACCACCACGAGCCGATCGAGGAGTAGCCCCGGGGCTGGCGATTCAACGACCCGATTGGGGGACGGATTCTTCGGCTGCGCGGGCGCCCTCCGGGCAGTGAATGACAAAGAGGCGGGGGATCGGTAGCTACTCCCGCTGGTTTGTCATCCTGAGCGCGCACGCGAAGGATCTCTCCTGCGTTCGACTGTTTCCAGCGTGGGGAGATTCTTCGGCTGCGGCCTCAGAATGACAAGGAGGCAGGGTTCGGCAGCCAGCCCGCTAGCTTGTCATCCTGAACCGCAGTGAAGGATCTCTCCTGCGTTCGATCGCATCCAGCGGGGGGAGATTCTTCGGCTGCGCGGGCGCCCTCCGGGCAGTGAATGACAAAGAGGCGGGGGATGCTGCCGCTCCGGCCACGCTCGCGTCCTGCGTTCGAGTGCATCCAGCGTGGGGAGATTCTTCGGCTGCGGCCTCAGAATGACAAAGAGGCAGGGTTCGGCAGCCAGCCCGCTAGCTTGTCATCCTGAACGCGCACGCGAAGGATCTCTCCTGCGTTCGACTGCATCCAGCGTGGGGAGATTCTTCGGCTGCGGCCTCAGAATGACAAGGAGGCGGGGTTCGGCAGCCAGCCCGCTAGCTTGTCATCCTGAGCGCGCACGCGAAGGATCTCTCCTGTGTTCGAGTGCATCCAGCGTGGGGAGATTCTTCGGCTGCGGCCTCAGAATGACAAAGAGGCGGGGGATGCTGCCGCTCCGGCCACGCTCGCGTATTGTCATCCTGAACCGCAGTGAAGGATCTCTCCTGCGTTCGAGTGCATCCAGCGGGGGAGATTCTTCGCTGAGGCTCAGCATGACAAAGAGGCAGGGTTCGGCAGCCAGCCCGCTAGCTTGTCATCCTGAACCGCAGTGAAGGATCTCCCCCACGTTCGATCGCATCCAGAGTGGGGAGATTCTTCGGCTGCGGCCTCAGAATGACAAAGAGGCAGGGTTCGGCAGCCAGCCCGCTGGTTTGTCATCCTGAACCGCAGTGAAGGATCTCTCCTGTGTTCGAGTGCATCCAGAGTGGGAGATTCTTCGGCTGCGGCCTCAGAATGACAAGGAGGCGGGGGCTGGGGTGGCTGTCGGCCCCGCTGGTTTGTCATCCTGAACCGCAGTGAAGGATCTCTCCTGCGTTCGACTGTTTCCAGCGTGGGGAGATTCTTCGGCTGCGCGGGCGCCCTCCGGGCAGTGAATGACAAAGAGGCAGGGTTCGGCAGCCAGCCCGCTAGCTTGTCATCCTGAGCGCGCACGCGAAGGATCTCTCCTGCGTTCGATCGCATCCAGCGGGGGGAGATGCTTCGCTGAGGCTCAGCATGACAAAGAGGCGGGGTCGGGATGAGCGAGGGGAGTGGGGGACGGGTGGCGGGGCGGATCGAGGGGCTGCGCCGCGAGCTGGGCGCGGCGATGCAGGCGCGCGATATCGCCGTGCGGCTGCCGGAGTGCGACGAGACGCTGGCGATCGTCAAGCCGGACGACATGGACCGGCTGTTGGACGCTGTGCAGGATGACCCGGAGCAGAACCTGCCCTACTGGGCGGAGATCTGGCCCAGCGGGGTGGCGCTAGCCGACGAGATCGTCGCTGAGCCGGGGCTGCTGGCCGGCCAACCAACGTTCGAGCTCGGCTCTGGCATCGGGATCACGGCAGCGATGGCGCTGCGGGCCGGGGCAGTGCTGACCGTCGCGGACTACGCCCCGGAGGCGCTGGCGCTGTGCCGGCTGAACGCGCTGCTGAACGCGGGGCGCGAGCCGGCCACTATCCGCTGCAACTGGCGCGAACCGGGCGAGGAGCTGCTGGCGCTACCTCCGTTCCCTGTCGTGCTGGCTGCCGATGTCCTCTACGAGTCGCGCGATGTCGAGCCGCTGCTGGAGCTGCTGACGCGGCTGGTGTCGCCAGGTGGGCTGCTCTGGCTGGCCGAGCCGGGGCGCGCCGTTGCCGGCCGCTTCGTCGAGCTGGCGGCCGAACGCGGCTGGCACGGGGATTCGCGGACACACACCGGCCCATGGCACGACCCGGAGGACAGCGGGACGGTCGTGACGGTGCGGCGGCTGCGGCGCGGGCTAGTCGGCTGAGGCAGCCTCCAGGCGGGCGCGCTCTTCCTCGACAACCGATTCGTCCAGCTTCTGGAAGAGGACGCTGGGCTTGCGGAGCGTCTGGCCGGCCGGCAGGCTGCTGGGCTTCCAACGGTCAACGACGCCCTCGACGGGCAGCGGCTGGTAGGTCAGCGCCAGGTGGTTGCGCGTCTCCTCCTGATACTCGGTGATGGTGAGATCGCCGAAGAGGGAGTCGTCGTAGCCGAGGAACTGGTGGACGCGCTCGCTGGTGAACGGCAGCACCGGCGCCAGCAGCAGCTTGAGCGAGTCGATCGCGTTTAGCGCGACGTAGACGCTGGTGGCGGCGGCGTCCTTATCCTCCTTCACTGCGAACCAGGGGGCGGTCTCATCGAGGTAGCGGTTCACCTCGCGGGCCAGCGCCATCGACTGGCGCAGACCTTCGCGCAATTCGACGCGGCCGAAGTGGTCGCCGACGGTGGTGAAGCCGGCCTCGATCGTGGCCAGCAGCTCGCGGTCGCGCTCTCCCAGCTCGCCGGGGGTCGGGACGACGCCGCCCCAGTGGCGGTGGGCGAAGGAGACGACGCGGTTGACGAGGTTGCCCCAGGCGGCGACGAGCTCGTTGTTGTTGCGCTCGACATAGCCGGCCCAGGTGAACTCGCTGTCGCGCGTTTCCGGCGCGATGGCGGCGACGTAGTAGCGCAGCGGGTCGGGGGCGTAGCGCGAGAGGTAGTCGGGCAGCCAGACGGCCCAGTTGCGGCTGGTGCTGAACTGGCGGCCTTCGAGGTTGAGGAACTCGTTGGCGGGGACGTCGTAGGGCAGGACGAGCTCCGGGTCGTAGGCCATGAGCTCGGCCGGCCAGATGATGGCGTGGAAGGGGATGTTGTCCTTGCCGATGAAGTGGTAGGCGCGCGCCTCGGGGTCGTTCCACCAGTCGCGCCAGGCCTCGGGCTGGCCGGTGTTGGCGGCCCACTCGATGCTGGCCGAGAGGTAGCCGATGACCGCCTCGAACCAGACGTAGATGATCTTGTGCTCGTATCCCTCGACCGGGACGGGGATGCCCCACTCGATATCACGGGAGACGGGGCGGGGCAGCAGGCCCTCGTGCAGCCAGTTGCGGACGAAGTTCTGCACGTTCGGCCGCCAGTGGTGCTGGGTGTTGATGTAGTCGAGCAGGCGCTTCTCGAAGGCCGGCAGGTCGAAGAAGAAGTGCTCGGTGTCGCGGATGACCGGGGTGCTGCCGCAGAGCTTGCAGCGCGGGTCGATCAGGTCGGTGGCGTCGAGCGTGTGGCCGCAGTTGTCGCACTGGTCGCCACGGGCGTTGGTGTAGCCGCAGAAGGGGCAGGTGCCTTCGACGTAGCGATCCGGCAGGAAGCGCTGGTCGACCTCGCAGAAGAGCTGCTGGACGGCGTGCAGGGTGATGTGGCCCTTCTCGTAGAGGTCACGGAAGATGTCCTGCGAGACGCGGAAGTGGTTCTCGGTGTCGGTGTGGGTGAACAGGTCGAACGAGATGCCGAGCTGCTGCCAGGCGGCGATGTAGCGCCGGTGGTACTGCTCGAAGAACTCGCGGGGCGAGACGCCGGCCCGCTCTGCGCCGATGGTGATCGGCGTGCCGTGGGTGTCGCTGCCGGAGGCCATCAGGACGCGGTTGCCGCGCAGGCGATGGTAGCGGGCGAAGATATCCGACGGCAGGTATGCGCCGGCGACGTGCCCGAGGTGGGGATCGCCATTGACATAGGGCCAGGCCACGAAGACAGCGATCGTTTCGTTCATCTCGTCTATCCGTCTACATCTCGCGACGCAACCACGCCGGCCAACCCCGACGCCACCGCTAAGGATAGCCGAACGCAGGGATGGGGGACGGGGGACGGGGGACGGGGGACGGGGGGTTACGGGTTCGTAGGGACAGGACCGGGCCTGTCCGTCGCCCGCAGGCGACCACCCCCGGTCGGCCCACGACCATGCCAGACGAGAGCGCACGCGGATTCCCAATTCCCAATCCCTTAGGGATTAGGAATTGGGAATCAGAACGCTCAATGGAACGTCAACGCCAACGTGGCACACCGGCCAGCTCGGAAGCCGACCCCGCCCACCCTCTGTCATTCTGAGCGGAGTGAAGAATCCGTCCCCCGCTGGAGCCGCACGGGCAGGGAACGGATCCTTCGGCTGTCGCCTCAGGATGACAATCCGCTCAGGCGACGCAGCCCAGGTGGTGGCCGCGGGCGCGGTCGGCCGGCAGTGGCAGCAGGTTGCTACAGACGCTGCAGAACGCCTGGTCGGGGATAGCGTGCGGCGGTGAACCTTGGCGCTGCGGGGTCGTGTCGTCCACCTCCAGCGCCAGCAGGTCGAAGTGAACCTCGGGCGACATGCGGGTGGCGTGCTGCTGACACCAGTCGATCGCCGCCTGGCGGGTCGAAACCGGGTGCAGCCGCAGGAGCCGGCGACGCTTCTCGCGATCCTCGATCTTGAGGATGTCGCGGATCTTCAGCGGCGTCGGAGGAGGCGGCGTGGTCTCAACACGCCAGGGGTCCTCGCTGGCCGGGGAGATCACGATCCCGAGGGCGGCATTGCCACCGGCCCACCGGATCGGCAGCCCCCCTGTCCCGCTGTCATCCTGAGCCGCAGCGAAGGATCTCTCCAGCGTTGGGCTGCCTCCGGCGTTGGACAGCTTGTCCACTTCCTCAGGTATGGAAGTGGACAAGCTGGCCACGCTGGCCTCTCTGGTAACGAGGTTGTCCAGGTTGTCCACTCCCTCAGGTATGGAAGTGGACAAGCTGGCCACGCTGGCCTCTCTCGTGACGAGGTTGTCCAGGTTGTCCACTTCCTCAGGTATGGAAGTGGACAAGCTGGCCACGCTGACCTCTCTCGTAACGAGGTTGTCCAGGTTGTCCACTCCCTCAGGTATGGAAGTGGACAAGCTGGCCACGCTCGTCGGAGTCAACTCCCAGAAGTAGTGGGCCTGTCCAGCGTTCGTCACCTTCCGCTTCGCGATCGGCAGGCCGTCGGCGGCGCGACGCACGGTGCGCCAGGCAATGCCCTCCACTCTGGCCGCCTCCTGGATGTCCGTCGCCAGTAGCGGCTCGCCATCTCCCAGCAGGTCCAGCAGGAACTCGCGGGCGTCGTCGCGGGGCAGGCGCTTCGCCTCGACGCCACTCTCACGCAGGAGGGCTTCGATCGACGCGCTGGCATCGCCGTGCCACTGGATGGCGGCGTCGCGGTCGCGGCTCCACTCCAGCGCGCGTGGGCGCTCGGCCAGGTTGCTCTTGACGACGCCCAGCGCCCGGCGTTCGGGGCCATCGGTCTCGCCGGGGGCCGGCGCAGTCATCCAGACGAGCCGGGCGACCGCGCCGAAGGCTGTCGCGCCGAGGAGCTGCTGCAGCGGCCGGCGGCTGATCCCGCTGGGCTTGCCGACGTGCATGATTGCCAGCAGCGCCGTCCCCGTCCGGTCAGCCATCGCCGCCAGCGGGGTGAGGATGTCGCGCACGGCGCCCTCGGCGTTGCGGTCGGAGCCGGGCATATAGCCGGTCAACGGGTCGATGACGAGCAGGTCGTACTGATTGGCGACGAGCACCTCCTCCAGCGCGGAGATGTCGCGGGTGAGGTCGATCAGCCGCTCCCGGCCGGCGTCGTCCATCGTCGTCGCCACCGCGACACGGGCCGTGTCGGCATGGTGCTCGCGCAGGCGGGGGATGACGGTGTCGGCAATGCCATCTTCGGCCGGCATGATCAGCGCGCGGCCCAGTGGGGCGCGGCCGCCATCCGGCCAGCTTCCGCCAGTGGAGAGATTGGCGGCGACAGCGATCGCCAGCGTGCTCTTGCCATCGCCCGGATGACCGCCGAGGATATGCAGCTTGCCACGCGCCAGCCAGCCCGGCCACAGCCAGCGCACTGCCTCCGGCTCGATCGCCCGCAGATCCAGCGGCACGATCCGCGCCGAGCGCCGACGCGCTCGTGGTTGCGGCGACGGGGCCGGCCCTGTCGGCTGCGCCAGCCCGTCATCATCGAAGCCGACCAGAAACTCGATGTCCTCGTCAGACATACGCGGCGGTTCCCAGCTTGTCACGTCAGCCATCCCTTCTGTTCGACGCCCGGATTCCGGATGGGGAGCGCATACCCCCCTACTATTCGAACGGGATCTGGACCGAAAAATGGGACATTGGGTGTCAGGGATGGGGATTGGGGGGATGAGGGATGGGGGACGGGGGATGAGGGATAGGCCTGTCCGCGCCGTGAGGCGCCACCCCCAACGCCGGCCGACAGACACGCCAGACGTGGCCCCACGCTCATTCCCAATTCCCAATCCCTTACGGATCGGGAATCGGGAATCGGGACGATACATCCCTGCCTGGCATGGTGGGCAATCAACGGGTGGGTGACGCCTCACGGCGTGGACAGGCCGGGTCCTGTCCGTACGAACCTTGGCTCCTCGTCCCTCGTCCCCCCGTTCGGCTATCATCTGCGCCGTAGCCGGAGGGAGGCAGCATGCAGACAGCGGATATCGTGGTTGTTGGCGCAGGGGTGAACGGGATGAGCACGGCGTACCACCTGGCGAAGGCGGGGGCCGGCAAGATCGTCGTCGTCGAGCGCGACCATCTGGCGGCCGGCGCGAGCGGCAAGAGCGGCGCGCTGGTGCGGATGCACTACACCAACGAGCCGGAGACACGCCTGGCTCGCGTCAGCCTCGACTACTTCCGCAACTGGAGCGATCTCATCGGTGGAGATTGCGGGTTCCGGCCGATCGGCCTACTCGTCTTCGTCGCTCGCGAGCAGCGCGCCGACCTGGAGGCCAACCTGGCGATGCAGCAGGAGGCCGGCGTCGACACCCGGCTCATCAGCGCTGCCGACGCCCGCGAGCTCGACCCCTCGCTCTATCTCGACGACGTCGATGTCGTCGCCTGGGAGCCGGGCTCTGGCTACGCCGACCCGAACGCGACCGTCTACGGGTTCGCCCGCGCGGCGCAGGCGCTGGGCGTCGAGATCCAGCTGGACACGCCGGTCACCGGCATCCTCAGCGAGGCCGGCCGGGTCACGGGCGTCGAGACGTCACGCGGCACGATCCAGGCGCCCATCGTCGTCGTCGCGGCCGGCGCGTGGACCAACCAGCTGTTCGACCCGCTCGGCATCGACCTCGGCCTGCGGCCGATCCCGGCCCGCGTCGCCGTCTTCCGCTGGGCATACGAGCGCCCGTCCAGCCACATCACCTACATCGACCACATCAACGGCACCTGGGCGCGACCGACCGACGGCAACTGCACGCTCGGCGGCGCAGAGGTGGCGCAGGTGGATCCGATCGACCTCGGCAACATCAGCGAGTCGCTCACCCAGCGGCAGATCGACGCCACCCGTGGCCAGCTGATTCGGCGCTTCCCGACGATGGCGCACAGCACGATGCGGGGCAACTGGGCCGGCGCGCTCTCGATGAGCCCGGACGGCCGGCCCCTGATCGGCCGGCTAGAGCAGCTCGACGGCCTCTACACGATGACCGGCGACAGTGGCACCTGCTTCAAGACCGCCCCCGCGATCGGCCTCTGCCTCAGCGAGCTGATCACCCAGGGCGCCGCCAGCACCGTCGACCTGACGCCCTTCCGCCCATCGCGCGTCGCCGAAGGCCGCCTCTGGCGCGACGAGCACGACTACGACCTCACCCAGCAAACCATCTCGCGGTAAGCGAAGGGACGGGGGAGCGAGAAGCCAAGGTCCGTAGGGACAGGCCTGGGCCTGTCCGCGCCGTGAGGCGCCACCCCCACGCCGACCCATGAACACACCAGACGTGGCCCCACGCTCATTCCCAATTCCCAATCCCTTACGGATCGGGAATCGGGAATCGGGACGATACATCCCTGTCTGGCATGGTGGGCAATTAACGGGTGGGTGACGCCTCACGGCGTGGACAGGCCGGGTCCTGTCCGTACGAATCGTCCCCCTCGGCGATCATCCCCTGGCCCCTCATCCCCCGTCCCGTCGGTCCGGGTCGTTGCGCCACTGGACGTAGGAGTAGGCCACCAGCACGCCCGACCCTCCGAGCGACACGATCAGGATCACCGGCAGCATCAGCGCGGGAGCGAGGAACCCGGCGCCGATCATCGCCAGCCCCATGCCGGAGAAGATCCACCGACCAAGGCGGTGCGTCTTCTCCCACGAGCGCTTGCTCGACAGCGTCCACGGCGTGCGGATGCCGGCGAACCAGTTCGGCTGTATGTTGCCCATCGCCAGCCCGATGACGATGAACAGCACCCCGACGCCGCCCAGCACGACGACCGTCGCATTGATCTTGATCCCCTTGATCCACAGCAACACCAGCGCGTGGATCACCGCCATCAGCGCAATTGTGGCGATACGGATAGCGCCATACGCGCCGGCAAACGAGTCGTAGCTTGCGCGCTTCGGGTCGATCCGCGGGATGAAGTACAGCAGCAGGTAGAGCCCGAGCGTAACCAGCGGCAGCAGCAGCAGCCCCATGAACCTGCCGCCGTAGCCATCCACCTCGCCGGCCGCGTTCCAGTGCGTCGGCACCCGGTCCGGCGTCGATGGCCAGATGATCGCGGTCGAGAGGAACATCCCGGCGATCAGTAGCCACTGTGGCAGCTCCCAACGGAGATCGAGCTTCATCCGTCCCCCCGTCCCTTGTCCCCCGTCCCTACGCCCCCCGCAGCACGTCGCATTATGGCAACACCCGCGGATCAATCGCCAGCACGATCAGGCGCGTCACCTGTAGCGACTGGTCGTTGTCGTCGCTGACCAGCAACAGACTGTGCCGGCCGTCCGCCAGATCCGGGCCGAACGTCATCCCCTCGAAGTTGTCCAGCAGCGGGCTGAACGGCCCGGCCGGCCCCCCGCCGGGCGTCACCGGACACTGGCTCAGGTCGACGAACAGGGTCTTCGTCGCCGGCGTCGCCCCCGCGCCATCCAGCGCGTCGATCTGCGCCACGTCGGTCGCGCCCCCCAGCGTCACGCGGTAGACCTGCGCAGTGAAGCCCGTCTTCAGCGAGAGGCCCCGCTCCAGCGCCAGCAGCGACCCGTCGCCCAGCGCGATCAGCTCCGACAGCCCCTGCCCCGGCTCGGTCAGGTAGGCGTACTCGGCGTCCGGCACGAACGTGTCCCCCTCGCGTCGGTAGCGCAGCAGCCGCACCCGTCCGCGCCCGTCGGCGTCCTCGCCGTCGCCGGCCAGCGGCCGCTCGTTGCCCGTCCAGAGCGTCTGCCCGTCCGCAGAGAGCGCCAGCGACTCGAACGTCTGGTTCAGCGTCCCCTGCCCGTCGGGCGCAACAAGGAAGCGTTGGGGAACCGGGAACGCAGCCAACAGCCGGCCGGCCGAGTCGTAGCGGTTCACCGCCGGCCCCACCTCCGAGGCCACCAGCAGGTCGCCGCCA
The DNA here is from genome assembly GCA_037045155.1 of Thermomicrobiales bacterium. Lineage (NCBI taxonomy): Bacteria > Pseudomonadati > Thermomicrobiota > Thermomicrobia > Thermomicrobiales > Thermomicrobiales bacterium. Next base: position 1,175,604 of record JBAOIG010000005.1, on the reverse strand, counting down.
TCCAGAGCCAGCCCCTCGCCGTCGATCGAGTCGGTCGGGTATGGCTCGCCGGCCGCGTCGGTCAGCTGGAACGCCGACTGCGCCTTCGGTGTCCCACCCAGCGGGAACGCGATCCGATAGACGAACCCGTCGCGATCGGAGAGTCCCAGGTAGTCGTCGCCCCCGGCCCAGGCGATCGCCGAGATGTTGCCGACCCGGACGCCATCGACCACCGTCTTGTCCAGCGCATCGGAGAAGCCGAGCAGGTCGATCCCCGGCGCGCACGCCCTGCTGATACTGACCGGAGTCGGAATCGTCGTCGCTGTCGGCAGTGTCTGCATCGTCGGGGTTGCCAGCGTGCCAGCCGCCGTCGGACTGCCCGGGAGCGCCTCGGTCGGCGCCGGCAACGCCGCGGTCGCCGTCACAACAGACGGCGGAGGCGGCTCGTCGGCAGCCCGCTCCGGCCCGCTACAGCCGGCCAGCGCCAGCGTCGCGAGAACCATGCCGGCCACGAACCCGCGCCAGCCCCTCTGTCCACCGATGCCACACTCGTTCATGGCGGATGAGCCTACCAGACGGAGCGCCGCCGGCCACGCCCAGGTCAGTACATCGACCGGAACCCGATCGTCTGGAACCGTATCGGAAGCGGCGGTCGGCTGACCGAGGACAACGCCCGATCTCTGTCGAAGAAGTGATCCGCCCAGCGTAGCCGCGCGTGGTCGACCGCCATCTGCGTCAGCTCGCTCGCCGTCGCAATCCCCCACTCTTCGCCGAGCTCGCCCGGGTACTGCGCGACGACGACGACGATGAGCGGCGCGACGCCCGGCGCGCCCTCGCGTGCCCCAACGAACCCGGCGCTGGCTATCCGCCAGTCGTAGGGGTCATCGTCCGGATACCAGCCGTTCTTGCCGATCCCCAGCCGATCCGCGCCCGGCGTGCTGACCCCCCAGCGATGCTCGCCGGTCACGTTCTCCATCAAGCCCAGCGCCAGCGCCGTGTGATCCGGCGAGAGCAGCTGGCCGCTGCCGAGCAGCGCGTAGAAGCGCGCCCAGTCCGCGCCGGTCGCCGCGATCTGCCCCCAGTCCCACGGGACGCGGATGGTGAACCCGTCGATGCCCGCCTCGCGCAGTGTCTCCTCGACGCCCTCGTCGCCGCCAACCATCTGCCAGAGCACGTTCGGCGCGTCGTTGTCGGAGTAGATGATCATCGGCTCGATCAGCCCGCGCACGTCGTCGAGCGAAAACCGGCCGGCCTCGATCTGACGAAGCGCGACCACCAGCAGCAACGACTTCGACAGGCTGGCCGACCCGATCAGCCCGCCATCCCCGTCGCCATAAAGTCGGCCCGACGCCGGATCGTAGATGCCAACACTCAGCCAGGCATCGACCAGCCGGACAGTCCCCGCCAGGCGGGGATCGAAAGCCGCCAGCGGTTCGACCCGCGTCGTTCTGGGATCGGGGCGCGCCGTCCAGCTCAGCGTCGAGAACGCCACCCAGCCGGTGATGCCGGGCGTCTGCACCAGATAGCGGTCGGAGCGCGGCCCATCGATGACCCGGACGGGTGTCCCGGCGTTCAGCGTCCCGACGACCTCGCCACCGGGGCTCGCCGTCAGGTCCGTCGCGACCCGGAGCGTCGTCATCACCGGCGTCGCCGCATTGAACGCGTCGAGCGTCGAGGCTCCGGTTCGCCGGGCATCGTCGATGCCTAGGTGGCCGAGCTCGACCTCCCAGCCGGTCCCGAGGTTTTCCGGGTGCCACTCGAAGCGGGCGCGCTCGAAGTACTGGACGGTGTAGCCGCCCTCCTCGAACGCCTCGGACAACGGGTAGCCGAAGATCGGCAGGCCGCCCTTGTCACGCCACCAGTCGCGGAATGGCGCGCAGAGCGTATGACCCGTCGGCGCGAAATACTCGCAACCTGCGCCGGCCCCGGCCACCGGCAGGAACTCCGGCTGGTGTTCGCGTCCCGCCGTCAACACAGCGCCAAGGCGCCCGCCGAGGACACGGTAGGGCGTGTCGTCCAGCGCCGGGTGGTATTCCAGCCGGGTCCGTTCGAAGTACTGCGCGACGATCGGCCGGCCGTCTTCCGACAGAGCGGCATACGGCTCGGACACGGGGTAGCCGAACAGCCACAGCCCGCCGTGCGATTCCCAGTACTCGCGGATCGGCCCACCCAGCGTGTGGCTCGTCGGATCGAAGTAGCCGACCCCCGCCGCCTCGGCCGATCGAGACAATTGTGGCGCGAACAGCACCACCACGAGCGCCGTCAGCGCGGCAAGCCTCACCCCACGTTCAAGCATATCCCCGCCCCACCACTGCGATACCCCACCGACGCGGGAGTATAGCCTGTTCCGTCGCGAATTTCAGACCACGAGCAGGCAGTCCAGCGCGACACATCCGTCGCCACGCCCGAGCGCGACCAGTGGGTTGATGTCGATCTCACGCACTTCCGGCAGCTCGGAGAGCAACGTCGAGACCGCGGCGATGGCAGCCGCGACCGCCTCGGTGTCGGCCGGCCTCCCCCCGCGGAACCCCTCCAGGAGCGGTCGCCCGCGCAATGCCGCCAGCATCCGAAGCCCGCCGGCCATGTCGACCGGCGCCAGCCCGTGGACCGCGTCGCGCAGCAGCTCGACCAGCACGCCGCCCATCCCGACGACGACAGCCGGCCCGAATGCCGGATCGTTCGTCCCGCCGACAACCAGCTCGACCCCCTCCGGCGCCATCCGCTCGACCCGCACCCCGCGGATCCCGGCGTCCGGCACGGCGGTCATCACCCGCCTGACGAGAGCCGGGTACGCGACCCGCACCGCGTCGTCGCTATCAAGGCCGACCACAACGCCGCCGGCCTCCGTCTTGTGGTGCAGCCCGTCCGCCTCGATCTTCAGCACGACGGGATACCCTGTCTCACGCGCGATCCCCAGCGCCTCGTCCACCGTCGTCGCGATGCCGCCGGCCGGCGTCGGAATGCCGTAGAGATCCGCGACCGCCTTGCTCACCGTCTCCGACACTCCCCCCGACCCGGCAGGAGGCAGGAGCGCCAGCGCCTTCGCCCGTCGCCGCTCGTCAATCGGGGCAGCCACCGCCGGCGCCGGCCGATCGCGAAGCCACTCGGCATACCGGCCGGCGCTCGCGATCGCATGGATCGCGGTCTGCGTCCCGGCCAGGACCGGGATATCGTAGGCCGCCAGCGCCGCGACCAGCTCGGGCTGGACATCCGGGACGGTGCTGACAACGACGATCGGCGTCGAACCGCTGGCAGCGACGTCGCCAAGCCCCTCCACCATCGGCCACCAGCCATACTCGTCGAGCGAGCCGACGTAGGCCGACGCCTGCCCGACGCTGGCCACGATATCGACGCCCGGGATCGCCGCGAGCGCGGCAATCGTCTCGCGCGACACATCCCGATAGCCCCAGCCGACGGCGGTGATATCGAGTGGGTTCGCCGGCCGCGCGAACGGCGGGAGCAGCGGTGCGATGCGCTCACTCGCCGACGCTGGCAGCTCCGGCAGCGTCAGGCCGGCCGCCGCCGCGATGTCCGAGACGAGGCCACATTCGCCGCCAGAGCTGGCAGTGACACCGAGGCCACGGCCGGCCGGCCGCCGCTTCGCAGCCAGCAGCGCGGCCACCGCCCCCGCCTCATCCAGATCGTTGACCCGGATCACGCCACACTCATCGAACAGCGCATCGGCCAGGTGCGTCGCGCCAGTGAGCGAGCCTGTGTGCGCGACCGCCGCTCGACTTCCCTGCATGGATCGCCCCAGCTTGAGGACGATGATTGGCGTCTCGCGCTCAGCGGCCCTCGCGGCGACCCGCCGGAATGCCGCAACATCCCCGATCGTCTCCATCACCGCGATGACAACCCGAACCTCAGGATCACCAAGGAAGAAGTCGATAACCTCAACAGCATCTACCACCGCCTGGTTGCCGCACGAGACGGCGTGTGAGAGCGGGGGGCAGCAGGTGGACGACATCAGCGACAGGACGATGTTCCCGCTCTGACCGACAACCGCAATGCGCCCCGCCTCTGTCCGCGTGCCGGTGGTGATCCCCCAGAGGGGTGTCCGCCGAACGTAGTTCACGACGCCGAGACAGTTCGGGCCGATCAACGGAAAGCCCGATTCACGACCCAGCGCCGCGATCTCCGCCTGAAGCGAGAGCCCCTCGGCGCCCAGCTCGGCGAATCCTGCGGCGAAGGCGACGGCGCCACCCGCGCCGGTCGCGATCGCGTCACGAACGACACCCGGCGTCGCGCGGGCAGGGACGGCAATCGCGACCGCGTCGACCGCCTCCGGAAGGGAAGCCAGATCGGGCCAGGCCGGCCGGCCGGCAACCTCGCGATAGTTCGGGTTCACCTGGTAGATGCGACCCGGAAAGCCGAAACGCTCGAGGTTCTCGACGGTCCCGAGTCCGTATCCACCCTTCGGCGAGACGCCCACGACTGCGATCGATGCCGGATCGACCAGACGCCGCAAACGATGGCTCTCAACAGCCCGCCCAGGCTCGCCCGATCTGCCCACGACGCAATTCCTCTCCAGCATGCGTAACCACGCGGCGACGACATGAACGAGATCAACAGAGTGAATGTCCGGCGCGGACGGTAGCAACACCATCAAACCACGTCAACCGCCTCGTGACGCCCACCAGGACAGGTTGACGGCGCGCGCGGCGAGTGCAACACTGCGCGTCCTCAAGCCAGCGCTGGTGCTCGCGCATGCGGCATCATGGCGAGAAACCGCCCACTGCAGGTGCGCGCCGGCACTGGCGGTCGTATGTTGGCATCGTATCTGCTGCACGACGGCAGCATCACTCGGTTTCGGGCCGGCCGGCAGTCCGAGAGATTGGGGTGGCGATGGTTCTCTCCGTGAACATCAAGCGGGTATCCCGCCGTCCCGTCGTGGCCAATGCGCGGCGCATTGCGTCGGCGCAGCGATGAGCGACTCGTCGGACCCTTCCCATCCAGACCGCAAGAACACCGGCGATCCGCCACGGAAGCCCACGCGGTACATCCAGCGCGAAGGGACGAAGCCGGGCGACCGGCGCATCCACGTGCTGCGCTCGCCGGAGATACTCGTCCAGGAGGGGGAGCGGACATTCCTTCGCCGGCGTGGCAACCCTCGTCACACGCGGATAGGCGGGTGGCTGCTCCAGACGACATCAGACGACGCCCAGGGGGGAACCCAGCACGAGCACGCCGAGAAGAAGCATCGCTGGTGGAAGGTCATGTGTCTGACCGGGCTCGACTACTTCTCGACCCTCGGCTATCAGCCGGGCATCGCGGCGCTGGCCGCCGGCGCGCTCGCTCCGCTGGCCACGCTCATCCTGGTGATCCTCACGCTGGTTGGCGCCTATCCCATCTACAGCATCGTCGCCGCGCGCAGCCCCCATGGCGAGGGCTCTATCGCAATGCTGGAGCGGCTGCTGGACTGGTGGAAAGGCAAGCTATTCGTCCTGGCGCTGCTCGGCTTCGCGGCAACCGACTTCATCATCACGATCACCCTCTCGTCGGCAGACGCGACCGCTCACGTGCGAGAGAATCCGTTCTGGCCTCGCGCCCTGGCTGGCCACCAGGTGCTCATCACGCTCTTCATGATCACGGTCCTGTGCCTCGTCTTCCTGAAAGGGTTCAAGGAGGCGATAGGCATCGCGGTCATCCTGGTGTTCACCTACCTCGCCCTCAACGTCGTCGTCATCGCCGTCGGACTGGCACATGTGCTGGATCATCCAGTTCTCGTCAGCCACTGGTGGACACGGCTCACAACCGAGCACCCGAACCCGATCATGATGGTAGCCGTCGCGCTGCTTCTATTCCCACGGCTGGCGCTCGGGCTGTCCGGATTCGAGACCGGTGTGGCGGTGATGCCGCTGGTCGAAGGAGATCCGACTGACACCGAAGCTAACCCGGCCGGCCGCATTCGCAACACCCGCAAGCTGCTGAGAACTGCCGCCGTGATCATGAGCTTCTTCCTGATTGCCAGCAGCTTCGCGACGATCGTGCTGATCCCGAAGGCCGAGTTCGAGCCGAATGGCGCAGCCAACGGGCGAGCGCTCGCGTTCCTCGCGCACGAATACCTCGGCAACACCTTCGGAACGATCTATGACATCAGCACGATCCTGATCCTCTGGTTCGCCGGCGCGTCTGCGATGGCCGGCCTCCTCAACCTCGTCCCGCGCTACCTGCCGCGCTACGGCATGGCGCCAGACTGGGCCCGGATGATCCGCCCGCTCGTGATCGTGTTCACTGTCATCGCCTTCGTCGTCACCCTCTGGTTCAACGCCGACGTGGACGCGCAGGGTGGCGCCTACGCGACCGGCGTCCTGGTGCTGATGTCGTCGGCAGCGATCGCCGTATTCCTGTCGATGCTCCGCCACCAGTCCCGGTTCCGGCAGGTCGTCTTCGGGGCGATCATGATCGTCTTCGTTTACACAACCATCGTGAACGTGTTCGAGCGGCCAGACGGCGTCAAGATCGCGTCGTTCTTCATCGGCGCGATTATCGTCACCTCGCTCATCTCGCGGGTCTTTCGCGCTACCGAGCTTCGCGTCAGCGAGGTCGTGCTCGACAACGCGGCCGAACGCATGCTGATCGACGCGGCCGGCCATGGATCGATCCGCCTGATCGCCAACCACCCGGACGCCCGCACGCCACGCTCATACCTGCTGAAGCTGCGCGAACAACGCGCGGACCATCACATCCCCGGCGGCAGCGTCCCGCTGTTCTTCGAGGTCGAGATTGCCGACGCATCCGAATTCGCGCCGACCCTGGTGGTTCACGGCGAACAGATCGGCGACTATCGTGTCCTCCAGGCGCGAGCATCCTCGGTGCCGAACGCCATCGCGGCGTTCTCCCTCTACGCGCGCGACCGCACCGGCACGATCCCGCACATCTACTTTGGCTGGACGGAGGGAAACCCACTCAAGTACCTGGCGCGGTTCATCCTCTTCGGCGAAGGTGACATCGCCCCACTGACGCACGAGATCCTGCGCAAGGCCGAGCCAGACCCCGAGAGCCGCCCAGCAGTCCACGTCGGCTGAGCGACGTCGAGGGCGCCTCGCCAACCCATCAGGCGAGGTGTATCCGACGAGCGAATTGCAGCATCGGGTCGAGCACCGGCGCCACCAGCGAGTACTGCGCTGCGCACAGCGTCGCCACCAACGAGCCCACCACCGCGCCAGCGACGACATCACCCGGGTAGTGTTCGCCGGCGTACACGCGGGCCAGGCCGATCAGCGCCGCCATCGCCAGCAGCAGCCAGCCAACGCGCCGCGCCATCAGGAGCACCGCAACCGCCACCGCAAAGGCGAAGGCGGCGTGATCGCTGGGAAAGGACGGATCCTTCGAAGGCGCCAGCAGCAGCGTCACCGCGTGCGCAGCGAATGGGCGAGGGCGATCCCAGGTCCGAATGATCACCTGATTCACGCCAAGCGCCAGTGTCGCGCTGAAGGTGGCGATGATCACCGCCGACTGGAACCGATCCCGTTGGTCTCGCGCGGCCGGCCAGAACCAGAGCCCGACGAGGATAGCGACCATCAGAAGCGGCCCGTAGTGGCTGATCATCTCGACCATGTCGTCGACAAGGTCATATCGGCCGGCAAGGCCGTTGATCGCGTAGAGCAGCCGGGTATCCATGCTGGGTCCTTTCGACGCGGCACATCGGCCGCGCCTCATCGGCATGCGGCTGACTCAGGGCGTCGCGCCGCGACGGGTGGTGGATCTTATCATCAGCGCCCGACCCGCTCGCCGTAGAACCCTGTCAGGACAGGCGACCTACCGCACCACAATCGTCCCACGCATCCCGGCCCCACGATGGCCGGCCTCGCTGCAATAGAAGTCGAACCTCCCGACCCGCGGGATGAACGTCACCCGAACGGACTGCCCCTTGCCCGCCACCAGTCGCACAGTGCCGGGCTTGAACGACATCTTCGGGCCACCACTGCTCGATCCCATATCGACAACCCCGTCGATAATGTTGATCCCGTCGATCACGAGGTCGTGGTGAGACCGCCCATCGTTCCTGAACTCCAGCACCACCGGAACGCCCGCCTGGAGCAGGAGATCATACGGCTCGAAGTAGACGGTCTGCGCGGTGATCGTGGCCCTCTGGGCCGCCGCGCTGCTCTTCAGCCCGAGCTGCGCCTCAGCCGCGCCGCCGGCCGCCGCAACCGTCGAGATCAGCCCCATCACGATCAGGATGACAAACAGACGAAACCGACGCCACTGATGATCGACCATGCGAGCCTCCCCATCACTGCGCTCCAGATCCCGCCTGCATGCGGGTTACTGACAGGAGCAAATGACTCGATAGTGAGCCGCAGGGCCAGCAACGATCGATCTGAGGTCGTTCGCCTGGCCTCTCGGCTACAAGGGTGCACCCGAACATCAGTCCGATCCGGACTGGAACGTTGCGTGGCCAACGATTAGCGCGGTCTACGATCGATTCAACAAACGGATTCTCGAGCGGTGAGCGCAGTCTATCATGCGCGTCTCTGCAACGTAGCAGCACGACGCTGCGGGTGTTGCTGGCATACCATCAACACAGGGATCTACCCGCCTCCTTGCGGATCGAGCCAATCTCGGCTGAATGGCTGGCGCGCAGGCGCGGTGGTGCTGGCTCAGTCAGGGTTTCCCGACAGCGCCTCTTTCCAGCGTGGCGAGATCGCCGGGCAGGCGGCCAGCGCGGCCCGCGTGACCGGATCCGCCTCGCGACCGTAGATGATGTCGTTGGCGCGCAGGATGGTCCAGTCGGGGTAGGGGCGCGCGAGCCTGATGAGCTCCTGGCCAGCTTCGACATTGCCCTCGCGAAGCACCCGGACGTACCAGCCGCCGAGCCCTTTGCGCACGACCTCCTGGGCCAGGCCGGCGACACCGTTGCGGCGCGAGAGCTTCCAGCACGGCTGCCGTGGCTGCGACACCTCCAGGAGCGTCTCGCCGAGCTCGTAGCGATCGCCGATGCAGACGTCCGCCTCGGTCAGACCCTCGACCGTCAGATTCTCGCCGAAGTCGCCGAACACGAGGTCCGGCCGGCCGAGTTCCTCGCGCCAGGCCGGATAGTGGCTCGCCGCGTAGAGCAGGACAGCCTGATGGAGGCCACCGTGGTAGACCAGGTCGGCCTGCCCATCCCCCTCCGGCCCGGTAACCGTGAGCCGGACCGGCCCCTGAACGGTGTCCTTATAGATCCCGCTGATCCACTGAGCATCGAGTTGATCGATACCGCTCTCATCGACCATCGTCCTTGGCATGCCGACCTGAATCGACAGCACGACCGGATGCGTCACTTCGTCCCTCCCATGCCTGATCCCTTCGGGGCCGACACCATCGTATCAGCACTCTGAGATCGCACCGGGCAGTGGAATCCGGACGCATCCTCCAGTTGCCGCTATCGAATCAAAATCGTCGTGCCGTCGCTGTCGCCATCCGGGTCGCGGTTCGCGGTTGCGTCGTAGGTCAACGTCGCATGCGTCACCGAATCGACTGTGAAGCTCGCGCTCGCAGTGCCCGATGGCAGCGTGCCGGACGAGATCGTGCAGACGCCGGCAGTGCCGGTCACACACGACATGCGTTTCGACCAGGTTCCCTGCCGGAACGTCCCGTTCACCGTGGCGCTAGCGACGCCGCTGCCGTCGCCGGCCTCCACCCGGACGCTGACGGTCGCGCTCGTCCAGAACCAGAACCGGGCGTAGCTGCCATCGAGGTCACCAATGTGCATCGTTGCCGCCAGGGCAGCCACATCGACCGTCTTGCTGGATTGCGCAGTCGCTCCCTGGTTGTCGGTCACTGTCAGTGTGACGGTGTAGCTTCCCGAGCCGGAATATGTATGGCTGGTCGTCGATCCGGAGCCGCTGCCACCGTCACCAAACAGCCACGCATACCCCACGATCGTGCCGTCGGGATCCAGAGATCCGCTCGCGTCAAACGCACACGAGAGGCCGCTGCAGGCCGCGGTAAACAGAGCCTGGGGCGGTGCGTTGAGATTCTTGACATTGATGGTGATGGCGGCGCTCGTCGTCGACTGGCCGGCGCTGTCCGTCGCTATCGCCGTCAGCGTGCGCGCGCCATCTCCGACACTGCTGGAATCCCAGGTGACCGCCCAGCCGTCTCCGCCGTTCGTATCGACGCCAATCGACGCGCCATCGACCAGGAATTCGACGCGGGCCACGCCGATGTCGTCGCTAGCTGTCGCCACGACGCTGACGAGGCCGGCGACCGTCGTCGTCGCCCCCGGGCTGGTGATCGCGACGGTCGGCGGGTTGTCGACTGCGACCGACTGAGTGACGGTCGCGGAGTTGAGATTGAACAGATAGCCGGGGTTGGTCCCGCTGTATCCGAAGACGAGCTTCAGTGTGTGGGATCCGGCCGGCAGAGGCACTGGCCCGCTGGTGGCGTTCCCCCAGGCCTGCCAGCCGCCGGTGCTTGAGATCGCGATCGGCCCGGACACGTCGGCGTCGTCAATCAGCACCCGGATCGTCGCGTTCGAGTTCGGCGTCGCCAGGCGGAACGAGAATGCGTAGTTGCCTGCCCCGGCGATCGCCACTGGGTACGACAACCACTCGCCAGACTCAATCCAGCCGACGCTGTAGCAGCCGGCTCCGTCCGAGCAGGACTCCTTGTCGACGTCATCGTTCCAGTAGGCGCCGCCTACGTTGCCAGAGGAGTTGTCGTAGTACGAGGTGTAGTCCTCTGCCTGGAACGTGCCGGGCAGGGCTACTGGTCGAGCAATCCGGACGTTGACGGGAGTAGTGACTGTGCTCACGTTCGTCGCGTTAGTCGCGCGGGCGCGGATCGAGTGGGGCCCGTTTGCCAAGCCGCTGAGATCCCAGCTCCACCCATATCGGGAGGTAGATGCGTTCCAGGCAGCCGCGTTCCATGAGCCACCGTCGACGCTAATCGCCACGCCCAGCGACCCAGGCGCGGCCGCCGCGTCATTCGCCAGAACCTCGACGAAGAGCGCGGCGCTCACGTCAGTGACGAGGACACCGTTCGCCGGGCTGGCAATCGAGACAGTCGGCCCATTGGCCGGCTGGTCACATTGCCCGCCAACCGCTTTGCAGGCGTTGATTCTTCCGTTCGCCCACCGGCTACCGGTCCCGGTGATGCGATCGGCGGTGGATTCCAGCCGGCTACGCACGCTGCTGTTGCTGGTCCCGTAACCAGTGGACCAGAGCAGGCCGGCCAGACCGGATACAAACGGCGCGGCCATCGACGTGCCGCTCATCGTGCCGTAGGTGCTGTTCATCGTCGTCGAGAGAATGTTCTCGCCCGGCGCGGCAACATCAACCCAGCTGCCGTAGTTCGAGAAGCTCGACCGCTGGTCGCTGCTATTCGTCGCGGCCACGGCGATGGTATTGCTGTAGTAGGCAGGGTAGAACGCCGACGAGGTGTTGCTATTGCCGGCTGCCGCGACAACGACGACCCCCTTGCTCCAGGCGTTGTTGATCGATGATTGCAGCGCGTAGGAGCCGACTGTCCCGCCGAGGCTGAGGTTGATCACCTTGGCCCCGTTGTCGAGCGCCCAGTTGATTCCGGCAGCGATGTTCGCCCAGGAGCCGCTGCCGTCATCGCCCAGCACCTTGACGTTGTAGAGCACACAGTTCGGACACGTCCCGGCGACGCCGATGCTGTTGCCGGTTGTCGCGGCAACAATCCCCGCGACATGGGTGCCATGTCCGAAGCGATCCTCGGCGGTCGGGCTGCTGGTGAAGTTCACCGACTTCACCACTTTGCCCGACAGGTCGGCGTGCGCCGAGTCGATGCCCGTGTCGACGATAGCGATCGCGACGCTCGGGCTGCCCTGCGTGACATCCCAGGCTTCAAACGCGTCGATATCCGCATCGACCTTCCCGCCGGTCTGGCCCGTGTTCTGATACTGCCACTGATCGCCGACGCGGGGATCATTCGGCATCGCGACTGCGTGATAGATCCCGTTCAGCTCAGCGAACTCGACGTTCGAGTTGCGGCGATACAGCGCCAGCCGGGAGGTCTCGAGACCACGCGGCACCGCCACCACCTGGACATCGCCGCCACGGACAGTCCGCTCGACGCGACCGCCTGACGTTCGATGTGCATCGGCAATGTCGGCGGTTCGAGTCCCTGTCCGAAACTTGACCAGGAGTTCGCCGGGAACGAAATCTCCGCCCGAGTCGGTTGCCGCGCTGGCCGGCATGGGAGCGAGGAGAACCCCCAACGAGAACAGGAGGAAGAACACCAACAGGATTCGACGCAGCATCTGGCTGTCCTGACGCTATGGAGGATGGATGCTCGCGCGACGCGGCAGTTTCGCGACGTGGGGGCGATCCCTCCGGAACGGCACGGGCCGCGCACCACGACGACGAACCCATTGTGTAGAGGACTCCGGCGTCGTTCGATGAATGGTTCAGAAGTGCGCGGACATCCACTGCATCATAGTGGCGACTGCCCGGTTTGAATAGTGCCTCGCGGCACGATCCGTTGTTGCCGCCGGTGTCCTAGCTATCTCGGTCGTCGAACACGAGAAGCGCGCCGAGCGACCTGCGTGGACGGCGCTTCGGATCCGCCGCGGCGTGGCCGAGCGCGAGGAGCGCCTGCGGCTCGATCGCCGGATCCAGCCCCAGCGACGCGACGACAATCTCTGGACAGAACAGCGGCGCGCACATCCACCCTGCGTCGATGCCGTTCGCATGGGCTGCCAGCAGCATGTTCTGAACGCACGCCCCAAGGCTCTGGATCGCCATCGTGCGCTCGGCAGCCGCGCGCGCAGGATCCGGATAGTGGTCGAGATCGCGAGTATCGAGGGACACGAGGATCAAGACAGGCGCCTCGGTCAGCCGTCGCCGCGACCCGGCCAGCCGGCCGAGTATGACCTCTTCCGACTCACCGTCCATCGCCAGATTGTGCCGCCAGCTCGCAGCCATCGCGTCGGCCAGTTGCGCGCGGGTTTCCACGGCGCGCAGCACAGCGAACCGCCACGGCTGCGTGCCGTGCGGCGAAGGAGCCCAGAGCCCGGCCTCCAACACCCGATCAACCAGCTCATCCGGCAACGGATCGGGCCGGAACCGCCGCACCGACCGGCGGCCGCGGATCACCGTGCCGAACGCTTCCAACGCGTCGTCTGCCAACGGCTGTCGTTCAGCGGGTGTCGGGGCTGGGATCATCTCGGCTTCCTTCGGCATCAGTCGCCCTCTGGCACTTCATCGCGTGGACACCCGGCGCGCAGGGGCCGGCCGGTCTTCATATCGGCCTACGGCTGTCCGACGAGCGAGTTCGTGAATGCGGCTGAGACATCCACCGAACCATCCAGCAGGCCGTGCCCGGTCAGAAAGTCGGCCATGCTTTGCCATGCCGCCGGGTCGGTCGATCCGGGTGGGGTCGCCTGCTTCCAGAGCGGTAGCGACGCGTCGAGCACTGCCCTGGCGTCAGCGACCTGCTGGGCGTCGATCAGCGTCGGCACGTACTTCTTCGTGATCTCCAGCGCCTCGTCCGGATGGTCGATCGTGTACTGAACGCCCTCCAGCGTCGCAGCAACGGTTGCCCTCGCCATCTCGGTGTTGTCCTGAAGTGTCTTCCCGGTGATGATCAGTCCGTTCGAGACAAGTGGCTGGACATCGGCGACAGGGAAGACCCGTGTCTCCATGCCTCCCTTTCGCAACTGCAGCGGCTCGTTGTTGACATAACCCATGACAGCATCGACATGCCCGGCCAGCAGCGCCGCTGCCTGGGTGAAGCCAACGCTCTCGGTCTGGATATCCTTCTCGGTCAGGCCGGCGCTCGCCAGTAGCGCCAGCAGGCCGATGTAATTCGCGCCGTACGGCCCGGGGATCCCGACCTTCTTGCCCTTGATATCGGCGACCGACTGGATGGCTGAATCGGCCGGCACGATCAGACCAACCGGGTAGCGCGTGAATACCTCGCCGACGTAGACGATCTCGGCGCCCTTGGCCCTCGCGGCGAGCACTTCATCTCCGCCCGCCATCATGACGTTCTCCTGGCCGGCGATCAGCGGCCCGAACAAGTCAGCGCCGGCCTGATGGTGGTTGAGCTTGACGTTCAGTCCGCGCTGGGCAAAGAAGCCCTTCTCGATCGCAACGTAGAACGGGGCGAACTGGATATTCGGCACGAAGCTGAGACCGATCGTGACGTTGGTCGTCTTTCCGGCAGCCGTTGCCGGTGAGCCCGCGCTCTCCGGCGAGGCGGTCGTCCCCGCCCCGGTCGCTGTTGTGGGCGTGCCGCTGTTGCCCCCGCATGCCGCAAGCAGCGGCATGAGCGCCACGAACATGACGAGCATCGCCAACGCTGGCCGGCGAGATCGTGACGACTGCCAGGTCGATACGAGCATCCGCATTCTGTGTCTTATCCTTCCAGAGAGCGCAGCACGCGCCCCTCGATCAACCGGGCGACCCCGTACATCGCGGACGCCATCAGCATCAACATGAACAGTGTGGCGAAGACGAGCGGCGTGTCGAAATTGCTGCGAGCAATCGTCAGCAACCCTCCCAACCCCTGGTCTCCGAGAATAAACTCGCCAACAACCGCGCCGATAATCGAGAGCGTCAGGCTCGTGCGCAGCCCGGTCAGCACGGACGGCATCGCCAATGGCGCCTCGAAATGCCGTAGCAGCGACAGGCCGTGCGCGCCATCCACTCTGGCAGCATCGATCACGTCGCGGTCGATCGTGCGGATGCCAAGCGCGGTGTTGACGACGATCGGGAAGAAGACGATGAGCGCGCACAGCACGACGACGGCCTTCAACCCGTAGCCGAGCCAGATCACGAGCACCGGCGCGATGGCCACCGCCGGCATCGCCTGACTGGCGGCGAGGTATGGCTCCAGAGCGCGGGCCAGCAGACCGCTCCGGGCGATCCCGTAGCCAATCGGCAGGGCGAACGCCGCGCCGGCGACAAAGCCGAGCGTGCTTTCCGCCAGGGTGGTTCGGGTATATCGCCAGAACAACCCGTTGGTTAGCGCGTTCCAGAACGAGCGCGCCACGTCGATCGGCTGGGGCAACAGGAACGTCGAAACGGTCTTGGAGCTAACGAGCATCTGCCAAAGCAACAGCAGAGATAGCCCCAGAAGAATCGCAGGAAGGAGCCCCAGCAGGCGGCTGAATCGCCGCGACGAACGCGTCGTCTGTCGACCAGGCGCATTCAGCGCTGGCGCAGTCTGGGACGTCGATCTCTCGATGTGAGCGACCTCCCTCGAAGAAGGAGATATCCGGGTGAGCAGCATGCGATTAACCTGCCTGACACAACAAACCCGAAGGCGGGGATGCCTTCGGGGGGAAGCAGTGCCAGACAACTCGCTGCCGGGAGCGACGGACAACGCCGCGAACCCCAGCCATCGGGTCTGAGACTACCGCGAGCCTTCTTTCATCCGGACTGTACCGTCGGCCCCGGAATCTCACCGGATCATGCAAGGTTACACACCTCGCTCGCGGGCTATACCGCCGATCGGGAATTGGGGCTACACGCCCCGCACCCTGCCCCGAAGGACCTCGCTTGTCGCCGTCTAGTATACGACTCTATCCTCAACGGTAAAGGGGTGTCGACCAATCGCGTCAGTTTCTGGCGTGCTATCGTCCGGCGCAGGGCCGAGCCGAGATCGATCGTAGCCCATCGACAGGAGCATCAATTGGATATTGTCGGTGATCTGATCGTGAACAATGCGGTCGTGCGGTTGCGTATCGAACCCGACGGCACGATACGGCCGGCCATCCACGCCTGCGAGGTGCGCCTGCCGAACGCCGGTTTCATCCGCATCGTCGAGCAGTTGCTGGCCGATCCTGTCAAGGTCGGGCCGGCGACTGTGCGATACGAATCCGCGCGGCTGATCGACGGCGGGGTCGAGATCGTTATCCGTGCCAGGCGCGGGATTCTGAACCAGCCGGTCACCACTCGTGTCCGCCTCAGTCCGGCCGGCAACGGTCAGCTTCGGGCGACAGTCGCCGACCTGCGGCTCGGTCCGTTTGGCGCAAACTGGTTGCTCGAGCACGTTCTCGGCTCTGTGAACCACCAGCCCGGGATGCGACTGTCAGGCCCGAAGTCGATCGACGTCGATATCGCGGCACTGCTGCGCGAGCGCGACATCCCGCTCGACTGGGAGGCTGGCGTCGATATTATCCAGGCAACGCCCGAGGCGCTCGTGATCGTCATGACGTGAGTCTGACCAGTTCCTCGTACAATTCACTCGGCGCCCCGGGAAACATGAGGAGGAGAGCATGAAGACAAAGGCCGATGTCGTCGTTATTGGCGGCGGAATCATGGGCAGCGCAACCGCATACGAGCTTGCCCGGCGCGGCTCGGATGTCGTGCTGCTGGAGAAGGGCCCGAAGGGCGGGCAGCAGTCTACGCGCGCCTGGGGGTTCGTCCGACAGCAGGGGCGCGACCTGGCGGAGTTGCCACTGGCAATTGCCAGCAACAGGATCTGGCCGGAACTTTCGGCCGAGCTCGGTAGCGATGTCGAATGGGTCCAGCAGGGCAACCTGATGATCGCTGACAACGAGGAGCGGATGCAGCAATTCCGCGACTGGGTGGCTGCGTCACGCGACTACGGCGTCGATACGCGTCTCATTTCGCCCGAAGAGATTCACAAGCTCGTGCCCGGGATTCAGGGTGAATGGCTCGGGGGGATGTATACGCCCAGCGATGGCCACGCCGAGCCGGGCAAAGCGCCGGCCGCCTTCACCGACGCAGCTCAGCGGCTGGGGGCGACCATTGAGACGGACTGCACCGCGCAATCCATCGAGCTGGCCGGCGGGCGCGTTATTGGAGTCCGCACCGACCGGGGCACGATCGCAGCGCCGCTCGTCGTCGTGGCGGCCGGCGGCTGGTCGAGCCGCCTGCTACGGACTGTCGGGCTGAACCTGCCACAGCTTGTCGTTCGTGGGACAGCCGTTGAGACAGTGCCCGTGCCACCAATCACCGGTGTTGCGGTGGCCATCCGTGGCGGGTTGGCCTTTCGGCAGCGACCAGGCGGCTCGCTCTATATGTCGCTCGTTGGCGGTTCCGACCACGAGGTGACGCTCGATTCGTTCCGCTACGCGCGAGACTTCATGCCGAACTACCGGGCAAACCGCGGATTCCTTGAGTGGAGGGTCACCGGCGCGCTGCTACGCGACGCGGCCCGCTCGATCCCCGGTTCGCCGACGCGCGTCCCCGGCTTCGATCCCCGACCGCAGATCGACCCAACGCCGAACAACGATATCGTTGAGGGCTGTCGTCGCGAGCTGGGCCAGCTCTTCCCGGCGCTGGAGAACACATTGCTGGCGCGCAAGTGGGCCGGCCTGATCGACACGATGCCGGACGGCATTCCGGTCATCGGCGCGATCGACGAACGGCCCGGCCTGATCGTGGCGACCGGCTTCAGCGGCCACGGCTTCGCCCTCGGCCCGATCGTCGGCCGAGTCGTCTCCGAGCTGATCCTCGACGGCCAACCCTCGGTCGACCTGCACAAGCTGCGCTACAGTCGATTCAAGGAAAAGGACGTCGCTCCACCCCGCGCGACGATCTAGCGCCGACCAGGCGGCGGCTCGACGAACAAGCTGCGTCGAGCCGCCGCAACAACCCTCGCCATGCGCCGGGGCGCTACTGGTTGATCAGATTCAGCACCCCGGTTCCGACAGCCAGAGCGTCAACCGTCGGACCAGTCAGACGCTCGAAGGCGCAACTGTCGATACGAGCGTCGATAGTAGTCAGGCCCTCAGCACGCAGGTAGACACCACCGCCGGCGTGCTTGTTGCCGGAGAACGTCGTCCCCTCGACGGTCAGGTCAAGCGCCGTTGCCTCGCTGGGTACGTTCCGCACCACCAGGCCGGTATCCCAGAAGCCGTCGATGATGCTGTCGGCGATGAGCGCAACGCCGGTCATCCCGTTCTCTCCGCCACGGGCTGGCCCGTCGAACCAGAGCCCATGCTCACCGGGACCGTCACCTGCATTGAGGATCTCGCTACGGGTCATCGAGAAATCCGAAACCTCAACACCCGCGATGCCGTGCGACCCGGTCCGCGCGATCTTCACGTGGTCGAGGGTCAAACCAGTGACGAAGTAGGCATCGATGCCGATTCCGGCCACAGCATCCACAGCAGATGCCGCCTCCCCGACGACGGCATCGGCCGCGCCGATGACAAGATGACGCAGCGTGACCTGTGGTGCGTTCTGGAGCAGCACGGCTGAGCCAGTGGTCCCCACGATCACCCCGCCATCCCCGAACACACTGTCCGGAGCATCCGGGCCGATGATGAGCGCCCCGTCGCCGCCAACCATCCCGACGACGACGCCGTTCTCCGCGCCTGTTGCGAACACAGCCTCAATCGCAACGCCGGCCGGGCCGATCGTCGCATCACGCATGATGAGACCGACTCCATTCGTCGCTTTGATGACACTCCCGGCGCCGGTCATTTCGATTGTTGAGCCGTAGATATCGAGCGCGTTTGCGCCGGTTGCCTCGACGAACAGGTCTCCGTTGGCGACGGTGAACGTTGCGCCGTTTCGGACAAAGATCGCAAACTCCGACCCGGTCGTCACGACCGACCTGCTGTTGACGCCCGTAAGCCGCAACGCAGTCGAGCTGACATGGATGCCTCTGAATCCGTCAGTCGTGATCGCAACCGGGCCGCGCAGCTCAACCGAGCCCGCATCGTGGAGTCGGAGACCGCCACCGATAGAGCTGGTCGCGCTGAAGAGTCCGGTCACGACGAGCTCCGTGGTCGGCATCTGCGCCAGATCGACGACTGCCTGCGCGCCGGTCGAATTGGTCAGCTCCCGCTGGATCGTATCGAACGTCAGGCTCCCCCCGACATATCGTGACAGCTGGATCGCCGCGCCAACCTTCGATCCGGCGCCCACGATATCGACGTCACGGACCGTCGGGCCGGCCTGAACGCCGCCACCATTGCCGGACAACGCAACACCCCGCGTTGCGCCGAGGGTCAGGCCAACGATCGTGTTGCCACTCGCCAGGTCCAGCCCGGGTCCGCTGGGGTTGGTGATTATCGGTTTGACGCCGTTGATCGCCGGATACTCCTGCGCGCCGCGCGACAGCGGCGGTAGGCCGACGACCGATCGCATACCCTCGCCAACCACCCCTGCGCCGACGAGTGTCACGTTGGTCTTGAGTGCCACACCACCCGTATACGACACGCTGCTGGCAGCGAGGTAGATGATGTCTCCGATTCCGGATCCGCTCGCTGCCGCGGCAAGGGTCGTGTATGGCGTCGAGCGATGGCCGTTCTGCGTCGACCCAGCGTAGGTGTTGTCGACAAAGAGAACACGCTTGTTCGTCAGCTCGAAGGTGACCAGGCCAGTCGTCTCATGTCCGGCGGTGTCCGTGACGGTGATCTGCCAGGTTCCCGCCGTGTACTTCGCGCCGGCCGGCGGATCCCAGGTGAAGCTGCCATCCGACTGCCAGACGAGCGACCCGAACGCCGACCCGCCATACGGTTCGGCGGACACGATCGAGAGCGTCGAACCCTCCGGGTCACTCGCGGTGCTGAGCAGGCCGTCCGACGTGCCAGCCCGCAACAGCAGATTGCCGATCAATCCGTCATAGGTCAGGTTCTCCACGACTGGCGGCTCGGTATCGACGCCACCCTCAGGAACGTCGGTCAGCTGAATCGTGATGGTTGCAGTCGCGGAAAGCGGCGGAGCGCCATCGTCGGTGACGGTTACTACGAGATGAAACGTCGGAGTCGTCTCGAAGTCGAGCGGGGCGTTGTCTGCCACGGTGATCGTGCCGGTCGCGGCATCGATCACAAACGCGCCCGCGTCATTCCCGGCAGTAATACTGAACGCATGGTGCTGGCCGGCGTCCGGATCTGTAACACCGACGACGCCGACAATGGAACCAACCACGCTGTTCTCCGCGATCTGGATCGACGACGGAGCGATGAGCGCCGGCGGCTCGTTGACATCGGCAATGGCAATCGTGAACGTCTCCTGATATATGCGGCCGGCGGGGTCGCTGGCGCGGATCGTCAGCGCAACATCTGGCTCTGTCTCGTGATCGAACGCAGCGCCAGCCGCGACGCGCAGCAACCAGGCGCCATTGGAGAGCACGATCTCGAACCGCGGATCGAACCCGGACACCAGCTCGAAGGTGAGCGTGTCGCCGTCGGGATCACTCCCGGTGATTATCCCGACGACGTCCCCCTCCGCGGCATCTTCGGGGATGGCCGTCGACGAGAGAGTGATGGCGTCGGGCGGCCGGTTGACACCGACAGTGACGATGCCCGTCTCACTCCCGCCACCATCGCCATCGCTGACGACGACCGACACGAGGCGGTCACCTGTCGAGCTGGAGATCGTCTGGAACGCAAGAGCGCGAACGACGGCCTGAACGCGGGCCGGCGTTGCGGCGGCATTGAACGTGACGACGAGCAGCCGTTCGGAGATTTCGGCCGTTCCAATGACAACAGCCCCACCGCCGTCATCCCAGGTCAGCAGGCTGCCAGCTACGCCGAGCGGCCCATCTGGCCGAACGAGCAGTGTATCGCCGTCGTCGTACCCGCCAGTGATCGTCGCCGAAAGTTGGCCGCCGTCAAAGTCGAACGAATCCACGTCGATCAACGTTGCACTGACATCGAGAACGACCGGGCCAACACTGGGGCCGACGATGCCACCGAAGACCAGCACCGGCGGATCGTTGACCGGCACGACCTCGATTACCACCGTCGCGCTCGCGACAAGCTCGCCGTCACTGACCGTGATCGTCACAACGCGATCACCCGCCGTCGGGGCTTGCGACAAGTTGACATAGTGAATACTGCGGAGCGCCGACTGATACTCGGCCGAGGACGCCCCGCCGGCCAATGTCACGGTCCCAGTGGCGGCGTCGACCGTCACTGCGATCGCGGGATAGCCCACAACAACGGACAGAACCTCCGCCGCGCCGTCGGGCCGACTGCCGAACGCGACGGTGGCGCCGACGATATCCGAATCGACATCGTCCACCGTCAGTCCCGGCACAATGGCCAGTGGCGCGTCATCTTCGACCCACATGAGCGTTCCCGCTGGCGTCGCGACGGTCGGAGGATCGTTGATCGCCGCGATCGTGACGGTCACTGTCGCCGTCGCGGTCAACCCGCCGTCATCGGCGATCGTGTACGTGAACGTATCGACGCCATTTACGTTCAGCGCCGGCGTATATCGGATCGCAGCGCCGCCAGGCATGATCTCAGCCACGCCAAGCGTCGCGACGCCAACGACGGCAATGGTGAGGGTCTCGCCCACGTCCGGCGCGAACGAGTCATTCGCCAGCGCGTCGATCACCACCGGCCCGACATCCTCGTCGATCTCGACCGCATCATCGTTCGCGACGGGCGGGTCATTGACCGGCAGGATAGTGATTGTGACCGTCGCCGTCGCGCTGCCACCGTTGCCGTCCGAGATCGTATAGCGGAACGAGTCCGTGCCGAAGTAATTGGCGGCCGGCCGGTACTGCAACAGGCCGTCCAGGACCAACGACCCGTGCGCCGGTGATGTGTGAGAGACGATCGTTAGCGTCTCATCGCGGTCCGGCGCGATGCTGTCGTTGGCCAAGACGTAGAGCGCAGTCCAATCGCTATCCTCGTCGAGCTCGATCGCGTCGTCTACCGCGGTCGGGTCGTCGTTGACGCCCGTGACGACTATCGTCACCGTGGCGCTCGCCGTGCCGCCGTTGCCATCCGAGATCGTGTAGCGAAACGTCTCCGTGCCGTGGAAATCTGGCGCGGGAGTATAGAGCACGGTCCCGTCGACTATCAGCGCTGAACCGCCATGGCTGAACGACTCGACACTGATGATCTCCAGCGTCTCGCCCACGTCAGGAGCAGTGGAATCGTTGCCAAGCAGATCGATGACGACGTCTCTCGCATCTTCGGTCGTCGTTACTGAGTCATCCCGGGCGACTGGCGGGTCGTTCACCGGCACGATCGTAATCGACACTGTCGCCGGGGCCGAGGTGAGCTTGCCATCAGTGACGGTGAACTCGAAGCTGTCAGTCCCGTTCAGGTCGGCAAACGGCGCGTAGTAAACGACGTGGCTGCAGACCCGTGGCATTGACCCGGTCACACAGCTCCATTCACCATCGATCGCGATGACGCCGAGCGTCGGCATCCGGGTGAAGTTGAATCGAACGGCGTCGCCATCGACATCGGCGCCCGTCACGGTGAAGAACACTTCGCCGTCCTCCAGCACCGTGATCGACTGGGACGATGCGGTCGGCCGGTCATTCACCGGGTTGACGACGATCGAGACAGTCGCAGTGGCCGAGTGATATTCACCATCGCTCGCGGTAAAGGTGAACGAGTCGCTGCCGTGGAAGTCGGGATCCGGCGCGTAGATCAAGTGCGGGGCGCCCCCGGAGAGCGTGCCGTGGCGCGGACCATCGACGATGACGAAGACGAGATCTTCTCCGTCGTCGGTGGCAGCCAGTACGATCGCAAGCGGGACATCCTCGTCTGTCTCGATCTGTTGCGCGCCGGCCACCGGTGGGTCATTGACTGGGCGCACGAGGATCGTTACCGCCGCCACGGCGGAGGTCTCAATACCGTCCGACACGGCGAAGGTGAAGCTATCCATGCCCGAGTAGTCCAGTGTCGGGGTGTAGGTGAGATCTGGTGCGACCCCGCTCAGCGTCCCATGGGCAGGCTCAGAGAGAACGGAAGACGAAAGATCATCACCATCGATGTCGCTTCCAGCGAGCGTAATCGCAATCGCGACATCCTCGTCTGTCTCGAACGACGCCGCGAACGCAACTGGCGGATCGTTCACTGGTCGCACGTCGATCGTGAGGAGCGCCGTCGCCACGCCGCCGTGGCCATCATTGACGCTCCATGTGAACTGGTCGACGCCATGGAAGTTGGTCGCGGGCACATAGGTGAGCACTGGCGCGATCCCGGCGAGTGTCCCATGCCCCGGTTCCGTATCGATCGACCAGGTCAGCGCATCACCATCCGGGTCCGTCGCCACCAGGGTAAGCGGCAGGGAGGTGTCCTCGTCGGTGGCGGCTCTGGCATCGCCGGCCGCTGGCATCTGATTCGCGGCGACTGTGACAATGACCGTTGCGGCCGGCCCAGTCGTGCTCGCGTCACTCGCTCGGACGACGATTCGCCGCGCCCCGGATGTCACCTGACCGCCATCATGCTGGTACGTTAGCGAACGCAGGACATCCTGCATCACGCCGATCCCGGCCGGCCCGCTGAGCTGAAGCCGTTGCCCACTGCTGTCCCGACTGACAACCACCGAAGGCGCGGCCGTTGCCGCTATCGACTCCCGCTCGCCGTTCGTGGCGCCGAGGAGCTCGATGGTCACCGACATGAGCGTCTCGCTATCCGGGTCGCTGATCGTCGCCATCGGCGCGACCCTGATCGGGTCCCCGCCCGCGCGCGTCAGTAACGCACCATCGTTCCCCGGCGTATCCGGTCCGTTGAGATCCACGATAGGCACACTATTCGGCGCAGGCGACGGAGCTGGCGACGGGCCAGGCGGGGGAGTTGGCGCCGGTGGCGGGTCACCGCCATCATCCCGGGTTGGCATGAATAGCTGCCAGATCGACAGGTGCGTCGTCGTTGTCGTCGCGCGGCGCGCCCCAGCATCGAGGATCGTTGGCACGGCAACCCAGCGACCTGCCTCCTCATCGAAGAAGGCGAGGACGGCGCCAGCCGGATCGACGTTGGCCGGCAACAACGACGTATCGATACCGAGAGAGAGCGTCACCGGGCTGAGAAGCGGCTCCCGGTCGACATCCACACGCCAAGCGCGACCTGTTGGAAGAAAGCCATCCAGCGTCCCACTCGCGACCGCCGGCACCATCGAAACGATCGCGGCATTGGCGAGCGCGGAGGGCGGGATCTGGAGCGACACGGTCTCACCATGCGCGACGTCTCCTCCGGACAGCGCATCAACCCAGGCGACGGTGAACTCGAGCCCCGCCTCATATCGCCACGTGAAGTAGTGCCGGCCAACGTTACCGGCCTCGACTTGCCAGCCGTCCGGGTTATCTGGCGTGTACGTCAAGCAGCGCCGTTCGAAGCATTGCAGCAGCACGTCGTGTGGGGTTCCGCCGACGCGGACTGTTGCCCAGTACGCCTCACTGATCGGCCGGCCGGTTGCGTAATACGGATTCTCGAAGAGCGGGTTGTCGACGATCCCTCCGCCATCCCAGACTGCCCCGGACGATGTCATGAACGCCCAGAACGGCGCGGCGATCGCGTGACGTGTCACGTCGTCGACCAGCGCCACTCGGACATCACGCGCCGCAAGCGCAGGATCTCTGACGATAGTGCCATCGCGCGAGAGTCGCTCGGCATAGCTCGCTCCGGGCGGGGCCGCCGGAGCATCGAGCACTGTCGCGATGGTGGCGTAGGTCGGGCCGGATAGATCATCTGGATCGCCGGCCACGTTTACTGCCGCAGCAGGGAGCGGGACGAATACATTGTTGCCGACCTGCAGCCGGCCGGTGACGAGCTCAACGACGAGAAGACCGTTGGTCACGAACCACGGTGACGACACATCGCCGGCCGGGTCAGTAATCTCCATCCGCGACTTGTCGTAGTACTGGACTGTGCGGGAGCCACGGGCAGCCTCGAGATACGTCTCCGGAAGCTCGTCGCTGAACGCGGCAGGACCCCACATCCACGTTCGTCGCGCCGTCTGGTCGAGGACCGGCCGATCGGTCCGCTCCCAGGTGCGATGAAAGTGAGGATGTCCGGGCGGGCCGGCGGATGCCGGGAGAGTAGCCAGCATTGGCAAGATAAGCGCCGCCGCCAGAGAAATCCGAGAGAGCATGCTCGCGAGCCGCGAGCTCTTCCCCGCCTCGCCCATCCCACCCGCTCCCCACGCCGGACGTGGCAAGTCGATGCGCGACCGAACCACCCCCGAACAGCAGCACGTCTCCCGCAGCCGTCACCCAGGAGGCTGCGGGTCGTCACGCAAGGATGACCCCGTAATCGATCGTTAAGTTGTCCTCACCTGTGGCCAGCGTAGCACATCCCGCAATTCCTGTACAGACAGCGATCGCGATCGTGTCGTGGTCCAGTGAATCTGTCACTCCGAATGGGTCAGTGACAGTTGCTCAGGGCTTTGGCGGGATCTTCAGCTCCTGACCGACGCTGATATCGTTCGGGTCGCGGAGTCCGTTCAACTCGATCAACATATTCAGGTCGACACCAAAGCGCAGCGCAATGGCGTAGAGAGAGTCACCATCGATGACCACGTAGGTGGCAGGGTTTTCTGCTGGCGCGACAGTGGTTGGGCCTGTCGTCTGCGCCGGGGGAGCAACCGGGGTGGGCGTGAGAATTGGCATCGATGGTGGTCGCTCTGTGGTCGGCGTGGCGCCGGCGACTGGTGATGCCTCATCCCCGCGATTGCGAATCCCGCCGGAGCAACCCACGACGAGCGTGAGTGACAGGACGATGACGAACCCGCGCCATGCCCTGGCGACGCCCGCTGCTTCCCGTGGCATCTCAGGGCTCGCCGAACAGCCGGCGCTGGAGCGCGTCGATCCGCTCCCGCCGCGTCGCGGTCTCATCCGGCAATCGCTCGAATGACGCATCGAGCACATCGCCATCCCGGACGTCGGCTGGGAGGCTTGCCAGTGGCACGACGAGAACCCGCCCGTCATCAGTTACCAGCGTGGCTACCAGCTCGCCATGCTCGGTCCGCGAGATTTCGTCGACAGTCACGCGCGCGCTCATGCCTAACTCCCAGCCTTCGCGGTGCGGATATCGTAGCCTCGGCCGTCGGTCGTCACTTCGATCCGCCCGTCAAGGTCGGTCCGATAGATCTGTATGTTACGCATTCGAAGCCGTTGAATGGTCTGGTCGGCAGGGTGGCCATACGAATTGTTCAGCCCAACCGGGATGAGCGCGACCGATGGCGAGACCGTGTCGAGAAACGCGGTGGATGAGGATGACGAGCTCCCGTGGTGGCCGACAACGAGGAATGTCGAGCGTAGCTCCTCGCCCTGCTCCAGATCGATCATCTTTCGCTCGGTCGGCGCTTCGGCGTCTCCGGTAACGAGGAATGACACGTTGCCCCAGGTGACCTTCACGACCACGCTGTTATTGTTGTCGCTCGCAGTGGGCGCCAGTGGGTCGGCCGGCCACAGAATATGGACGCCGACACCCGGCCCGAGGTCCAGATCCATGCCTCTGCGAGCCCGAATTGGCTTGATCCCCTTGTCGGCAACCATTGTCAATGCGCGCTCGTAGCTCTGGTTTGTCGTTGGAATTACCGGATCGACCCACGCGGCCACTGGTATCGCATCCAGCAGCGTGGGCAGCCCTCCGATATGATCCTGATCCGGGTGGGTTATCACGACATAGTCGAGACGTTCGACGCCATGTTGGCGAAGAAACGGGATAACCTCCTGCTTCACCCGGTCACCCGATCGCCCGCCATCGATCACCATCGCGTGGCCATCGGGGGTCACGATAGCGGCGCAGAGGCCCTGTCCGACATCGAGTACGGCGAAGATCAGCTTTCCGCTCTCTGCCATCGGCGCGGTGGCCGGCGTTGTGTCGTGGCTGCCGTCTCTCACAGGGAGAATCGTGATGGCCAGGATGACACAGACGACCAGCAGAACGATCGCCGCGAGCGCCATGAGCACCAGGCACGTGCGGGCGGCTGAGGCATTGTCGCGGTCGCGCATAGTCGCTACTGCTCGCGAGGCTCGCGCGTCGTCCGCCATACGTGGACGATGCGGTGGATGGCAGTGATCTGGGTCAGAATCGCAAGCACCCAGAGCCCCCAGATCGGCTGGGCGAAGAGCAGCGCCACGGCCAGGATGACGACTCTCTCAAGGCGTTGGGCAATGCCGACGTCGCCCCGAATCCCGATTGCCTCTGCTTTGCAGCGCGTGTAGGAGATCATCAGCGACCCGACGATCGTTGCATAGGTCAGCAGAACCGGGATTGTCCCTGCATCGGTCCGGGTGAGGTAGATGAGCAGTCCGGCAAAGACGACTGCCTCCGAGTAGCGGTCGACCGTACTATCGAGAAAGCCGCCGAATGCGCTGGTCTTGCCGGTTGCCCTTGCGACTGCGCCGTCGAGTGCATCGAAGGCGCCTGCAACGAGAACGAGCACGCCGCCGAGGACGAGATGGCCGCTGGCGATGGCCGCGGCAACGCCGGCGTTCAGCAGCAAGCCGGCGACCGTCAACGCGTTCGGCGATATATGCGTCCTCGCGATGGCTCGGCCGACTGGCCCGAGCCGCGATCGAACACGGTTTGCAAATCGGGTGCTAACCACGTCGCCCTACAATCTCGGCCGGCCATGGCTGGCGGATAGCGTCGGTAGCCCGACTTACGATAGCGCGCTGATAGACATCGATCAGTCGTTCCGCGACGACGGCCCACGAGAACTGCTTGACATGCTCGTGCGCTGAGGTCGTCAGCCGTTCGCGCAGGGGGACGTCGGCAAGCACGCGCACAATCGCGAGCGCGAGTGCCTGGGGATTCTTCGGCTCGACCAGCACGCCATCGAGACCATCGCGAACCACCGCGCTGTAGCCAGCGATCGACGATGCGATGACTGGTTTGCCGCTGGCCATCGCCTCCAGCAGGATCAGGCCAAACGATTCGCGACCAGTCGATGGCGCGACAAACACATCGCAACTCGCGTAGTAACGTGGTAATTCGTCGGCAGAGACGAATCCGGCGAACACGACATCGTCGATGCCGTGCTGGTGAAGAAAGTGCTCGTACCGGTCGGTGGCCCCCTGGCCGACAACGATAAGCCGGGCATCCGGGAACTGGCTGCGAATCATCGGCATTGCACGAATCAGATAGCGGAATCCCTTGCGTGGCTCGTTGAACCGACCAACAAAGAGGATATTTGGCCGTCCGTCCATGAACTGCGGCAGCGGATCCGCCTGGCCATGGAACCGATCTAGCGAGATTCCGTTGGGAATGATCTCGTACTCGGACGGGAAGTACGAATCGACGAACTCGCGTGCCGCCTCGGAGACAGCGACTCGCGCGTCGAGCTTGTCGAAGAAGAGATCCAGAACTGGCTTGAGATACATGTACATGACATTGCTCGGCCGGGCAGCATGAAATGTGCCGACGTTCGCGACATCCGAATAGAGCAGAACCGCAGAGCAGAGTATCGGCGTGAGTGGCTCGTGCAGATGGACGACATCGAACGTCTCCCCACGCATGAACTGGCGGACCTTCCAGGTGACTGTTGGAGAGAATGTGACTCGCGCCATCGACTCGTTGGACGGAACCGGGATCGCCATCCCGACACGGTAGACATGGCCGTCGTCCGTTTCGCCAGTGTCC
This sequence comes from Thermomicrobiales bacterium, assembly GCA_037045155.1. Taxonomy (NCBI): domain Bacteria; kingdom Pseudomonadati; phylum Thermomicrobiota; class Thermomicrobia; order Thermomicrobiales; species Thermomicrobiales bacterium. Next base: position 1,147,403 of record JBAOIG010000005.1, on the reverse strand, counting down.
GGCGATGTCGGAGCGATGATCCGCGTCTGGTGGCCCATCGCGCGGAACTGGTGATCGAGCTGGGTGATGTGCTCGTTGACACCACCCTGGTAGCCGAAGTCGAATGGTGAGACGAACAGGATGCGCACCGGAGCCCCCTTCGACGCGAGTAACTGGCCTGGCGGGCGCTGCTCGAGGCGTTCACCGCGAGCGCCGCAGGGCCGACTGCCATTTTACTGGCTGACTTTCCGACATCTGTCCGAGCGTCTCGTCATTCCGGAACACGCCACCCCGTGGCGGGATTGTAGCATCGGCCCGGTCAGGATTGATTGACGATGGTCTGACGTGGCACGCTCTTCGCGGTCCGTTCTGTCCTGCTGGAGGCACACAACCGGTGTCATTACGTCCGACTGCCATAGAAGCTGAATCCCGAGATCACACCACCTCGACGGTTCGTCAGATCGCCCACGAGTACCAGCTTGTCTTTGTTGGCTCGGTATACGCTGCTCACTGGCTCCTGGTTGCGATCGTCGCGGCGCTGGCCACCCGGTTTGCCTACGCGAACCCTCCCGTGAAAGCGTTGGGCTGGGCCCTGCCGCACCTCGACGGAGCTAGTGGGCTCTTCGTGCAACCGATGAGAAACTGGGACGGATTCTGGTATAGCCTGATCGCAGAGTTGGGCTATGTCCACTCTGCAACTACCGCATTCTGGCCATTCTACCCATGGTCCATGCGCTTTCTTGGCACATTACTACTCATCCCCTACGAGACTGCCGGTTACATGCTGTCGAATATCGCGTTTCTTATCGCGCTGGTGGCACTATACCGATATGTATCCACGAATTGGGGTGTGGACGTCGCTCGGCGCAGTGTGTTGTTATTGGCGTTCTTCCCGACAGCGTTCTTTTTTACGGCAGTGTATAGCGAATCCTTCTTTCTGCTCTTCTGTGTCCTGGCGTTTTCCTGGGGCCGGATGGCGCGCTGGTGGCTGGCCGGCAGCGCGGCGCTGCTCGCGGGACTCACCAGGAATGTCGGCGTGCTGCTCATCGTTCCGCTCGGGATCATGTTCTTGCGCCAGTATGGACCTGGTCTCCGCGGGCGCTGGCTCGATCTGCGTGCCTGGCCGGCTCAGACGCTCGCGCTGGGCCTGATCCCGCTCGGCCCGGTGTTGTACATGCTGTACCTGTGGCGCGCGTTCGGCAACCCGCTGATGACAATCGATGCCCAGAAGGGATGGGCCCGCATCCAGGCGATGCCATGGACGACGTTCAGGATGGCGTTCGATCAGTGGCAGGGGGGGTGGCTGTACGCATTGCTTGCCTCACCGACCTGGGCAACGCTGACCTCGTACCCGGTGCGGATGTCCTTTGCCGAGTACGAATCGCTGGACATCGCCATGACGTTTCTCGGGATCGTGCTGATCGTCTATGCGTTCAGGGTGCTGCCGATCGAGCACAGTGCGTGGGTTGCGATAATGTTCGCTCTTCCGCTGTTCAGCCCATCGACAATCCACCCGCTGATGTCGATCCCGCGGTTCATGGTTGTCCTGTTCCCGCTGTTTATCGCGCTGGCCATCTTCGCCCGGCGTCGTTTCGTGTTGCCCATCATCCTGGTTCCATCCGCTGTGTTGATGGTATTGCTGACTGTGCAGTTCTCAACCTGGTTCTGGGTTTCCTGAGCGAGCGTCGAACGATGGCGGAGAAGCAACGAGGGCAGCCGTTCGGCCGCCCTCGTCCAGTATCTTCGGAACGAGCTAGCGCGTGGAGCGGTAGTTTGGCGCTTCTTTGGTGATGACGACATCGTGCGGGTGGCTCTCGCGCAATCCCGCCGACGTGATCCGGACGAAGCGGGCTTCGCTCTTGAGTGCCTCGATCGATGGAGCGCCGCAGTAGCCCATCGCTGCCCGCAGGCCGCCGACGAGCTGGTAGACGATTGTCGACAGCGGCCCCTTGTAGGCGACGCGCCCTTCGATCCCTTCCGGCACGAACTTCGCCAGGCTGTCGATATCCTCCTGGAAGTATCGGTCCTTCGAGAACGAGCGCTCCTTCATCGCGCCAAGTGAGCCCATCCCGCGATACTCCTTGAAGCGCTCGCCCTGGAACAACACCACCTCACCCGGGCTCTCCTCGGTGCCGGCCAGCAGCCCGCCAAGCATAATCGTGTCGGCGCCGGCTGCGATTGCCTTGGCGATGTCACCAGAATACTGAGCGCCTCCATCGGCGATGAGCGGGACACCCGCGGCCGCCGCGACCTGCGCGCTGTCCATGATCGCTGAAATCTGCGGAACGCCGGTCCCTGCAACGACGCGCGTCGTGCAGATCGACCCTGGCCCGACGCCGATCTTGACGCCATCGGCGCCGGCGTCGATCAGTGCCTGAGTGGCCGAGCCGGTCGCGACATTCCCGGCAACAACCTCGACCGGGAGCTCGCGCTTAATCAGTCGAACCATCTCGAGCACGCCACTCGAATGCCCGTGGGCGGTATCGACGATGATTACGTCCACATTCGCTGCCACCAGCGCCGATGCGCGTTCAAACGCATCGCGGCCAACGCCGACTGCCGCGGCGACGCGGAGGCGGCCCTGGTCATCCTTGGTAGCGTTGGGATACTGGATTTTCTTCTGGATGTCCTTGACCGTGATCAGGCCCTTGAGATAGCCGCGCTCGTCGACGACCGGCAGCTTCTCGACCTTGTGCTGATGCAGGATCTCACGCGCTTCGTCGAGCGTCGTGCCGACCGGGACGGTCACCAGGTTCTCGCTGGTCATCAGGGTGGCGATTGGGCGGTCGAGGCTATCCTCGAAGCGCAGATCACGATTGGTCAGGATACCGACCAGCCGGCCATACTCGTCGGTGATCGGCACGCCAGAGATATGGTAGCGCTCCATCATCTCGACGGCTTCGGAGAGCAGATCATCTGGTCGCAGCGTCACCGGCTCGACGATCATGCCCGACTCGCTCCGCTTGACCTTATCCACCTCCTGGACCTGGTCGTGGATCGACAGGTTTCGGTGGATGACACCGATACCTCCTTCGCGCGCGAGAGCGATCGCCATGCGCGCCTCGGTCACTGTGTCCATCGCAGCGGAAACGATCGGGATGTTCAGGCGGATATTGCGCGAAAACCAGGTGCCGGTATTGACCTGGCTCGGGATCACATCCGACGCCGCCGGCAGTAACAACACGTCGTCGAACGTCAGCCCGGTTCCGACGATCTTTTCAGACAGATCGAACGCCATTCCATCCACGCCGACAAACCTCGCGGCTTTCGGATCCCCCATGATCGTCATCGAATCGCACCCTCCTTCGCCTGCGGCGCTGCCGCCGGTTCTATTGCCACCACAGCCACACTAATCACGCAAAGCTCCGGCGATTGGTTCGCTCGCCGGGATGTCAGAGCCTTGTCCCTCGGCTGGGCAGAGCCCCAGCCGTTGGGCAACTTCTTCTCCAAGCTCCCGGTACGCTTCGGCGCCGCGGGAGCCTGGGTCATATTCAAAGATCGAACGACCGTGGGATGGCGCTTCGGCCAGCCTGACTGTCCGCGGCACAATTGTGCGGAAGATACGGTTAGGAAATAATCGCGCGACATCCCGCACGACGTCGCCGGCCAGGCGTGTGCGGGAGTCATACATCGTCATCACCAGCCCGAGGATGTCGAGCCGGCGGTTGAGCCCGCGCTTAACGAGATCGACGGTGTTGATCAGCTGGGTCAACCCCTCGAGGGCGAGATATTCGCACTGGACGGGAATCATCACTTCATCGGCCGCGACCAACCCATTGACGGTCAGCAGACCGAGCGACGGCGGGCAGTCGATGAGGATCACGTCGTACAGGTCGCGGATCGGCGTGAGGGCGGCATCCAGTCGCATCTGGGGGCGGGTCAGGCTGGTCAGCTCGATCTCCGCGCCCGCGAGCAGATGGTTTGCGCCGATCAGATCGAGCTGTGGCCGGACATCCCGAACCACGATCTCCTCGGCATCGACGCCATCGACGAGCAGATCGTAGATCGTGCCATCGAGCGCACGTTTATCAAGTCCGACCGAGCTGGTTGCGTTTCCCTGGGGGTCGAGGTCGATCAGAAGCACGCGGTAGCCACGTTCGGCCAGGTTGCAGGCGACGTTTACGGCGGTCGTGGTCTTCCCGACTCCGCCCTTCTGATTCGCCAGCGCCAGAACCTTGCCCAACCGCCTCTCCCGCCACGACGATTCTGTGTGATTGTCCGTTCCGGCGACCCACCCCTGTCACGAAGGGCGAACCCCTCGGGAACACCCGAACGGCTGCGGGGTGATCGCTAAGGATACCAGAACGCCGAGCTCCGAAATGGCGACTAGCCCAACGAGTGTGTTCGTCGAGATGGCCCGGCCAACGGGAACAATGGATGAGTGGCGCGAGGCAGTGGCAGCGCCCACTGCCTCGCAGAACGGCTTACGACTTCTCGATCGTAATGAGCTTCAACCATGAGCCGGCGGCTGCGGTCGGCAGGTGGTAGATGTTGTGCACGTTCGGCTTGGTGACGTAGAAGTTCTGGCCGTGATAGACGCCAACGTTGGCGGCCTCGCGGACCAGGATCACCTCCGCGTCGCTGTACATCTGCATGCGCTTCTTCTCGTCGGTCTCGATGAGGGCGGCCTCCACCAGCTTGTCGTATTCATCGTTCTTCCAGTGCGTCTTGTAGAAATCCGCGTTCGAGGCGAACAGCTGATTGTGCCAGTTGCTCGGATCCGCGAAGTCGGATCCCCAGATTCCGAGATGGGCGTTGTAGGGCTGTGTCTTGCGGGCGCTGCGCCACTCGACGTATGCGCGAGGCTCCAGAGGCTGGAGCTGGACATCGATCCCAAGGTTCTGCTTCCACTGCTGCTGAAGATACTGTGTGATCAGCGGCAGTGGCGACGTGGTCCGTGAGACGAGGGTGAAGTCGGTCGGCCAGCCTTTGCCGTCCGGGAAGCCGGCTTCGGACAGGAGCTCTTTCGCCTTGGCGATATCCCCTGCTAGTGCGGCGCCAGGGTTGTTGCTCGGGATGTCGGCCGGCAGGATTGTCGGCGCTGGAAGGTAGTAATCCTTCAGTACCTTTGCGATCAACGAGTCGCGGTCGAAGCCCAGCGCCAGCGCCTGCCGCACGCGGACGTCATCGGTCGGCTTGTTGCTTGTGTCGAAATGGATCATCTCTGTACTGGAGGTCGGGTATGGCTGCATCTGGGCCGAGAGGGTGGCATCTGCGCGAACCCGATCGTACTCGGCTGCTGGGACAAGCGCGTGGTCGACCTCGTCGTTCTCGAAGGCAGTCAGGCCCTTGGCGACCCAGTCGTCATAGATCGTGTACTCGGCTTTGTCGATGCTGGGCTTATCGCCCCAGTAGTTCTTGTTCGGCTCGAAGACCATCAACTGGTCGTGCTTCCATTCGCTCAGAATGAATGGACCGTTGACGACCAGAGTTCCCGGCTCGAGCCACTTGTTCCCGGCCTTTTCGATCACATGCTGCGGCACTGGATAGGCGGTCCAGGTTGCGGAAATGATCGGGAAGAACGGCGTCGGGTCGCTGAGTGTTACCTCGAAGGTCAGGTCATCGACTGCCTTGACGCCGAGCTGGTCGGTCGGCATGTCACCCTTTGCGACCTCTTCTCCGTTCTTGATCGGATAGAACACGGAGGTGTACTTCGAGGCCGTCGCGGGATCCATCACGCGCCGCCAGGCGTAGAGGAAGTCATTCGCGTTCAACGGTGTCCCGTCGGACCACTGCATGCCTGGGCGGACCTTGTAGGTCCAGACGGTGCCGTCGGCATTCGCTTCGTAGCTTTCGGCCATCGCCGGACTGGCCGTGCCGTCCTTCGGGCTGATGACGACAAGCCCTTCGAAGAGCTCGCTGAGCGACCACGGGCTGCCGGTAATGCCGGGGTCGGCGTCTTCTGGCTCGACAGCGCCATAGCGGAAGATGCCACCCGTTGCCTTTGGGGCGGCGGCTGTCGCCGTTGGCTCCGGCGCGGGGGCTGTTGCCTGACCAGCGGGCGCTGTCGCAGCGGCAGTCGGCTTCTCGGCTGCCGGTGTGTTGGCGGCTGGCGCGCTTGTCGAGGTCGCGCTCTTCTCAGTGCTGCCTCCGCAGGCAGCGAGCAGACCAGCAGCGCCGACGACCGACGCGCCGAGGAACGCCCGTCGGGTTACCGCACGCCGAAACTGGAGTTCTGACAGGTCCACGATATCTCCTCCTCCGTCACTTCGACCGTCTATCTCCGTGGCGCCTTGCGCTGCACATCAGCGCTGCACCCAGGGATCGAGAGCATCGCGCAGGCCGTCGCCGACGAAGTTGAACGAGAGAACCGTCAACGACAGCGCCACCGCGGGAGAAAACAGAATATGAGGGTACGAACGCAGGAGCGCGACTCCGTCGGAGATCATTGAGCCCCACGATGGCGTTGGCACCGTGACACCGAGCCCGAGAAAGCTGATGCCGGCCTCGCCGAGAATCGCGGCGGGAAGCCCCAGCGTCGTCGCGACGATGATAACCGGTAATGTATTCGGGAGCAGGTGGCGCGAAATGATCCGGCTATTGGTCGAGCCGATGCAGCGCGCTGCCTCGACGAATTCCTTGTTGCGTAATGACATGATCTGGCCGCGCACCAGCCGCGACACCGTCAACCACGACACGAGACCCAACCCGATGTATACCCCGAGCAACCCGCCTGTCGCGCGGTCGAATGTCTTGAGTGGCAGTAGTGGCCCACTGTCGACCGTCTGAAACTGCGCGCGCAGGTAGGTCATGATGATGATGACGAACAGTAGATTCGGGAAGGCGTAGAGGACGTCTACGACCCGCATGAGGAAGGTATCCACTTTGCCGGGGAAGTAGCCGGCTACCAGCCCGACTGGCACCCCGATCGCGAGAATGACGATCTGCACAACGACGCCGACGAGGAGCGAGACTCGCGACCCGTAGATCAACCGGCTCAGAATGTCACGCCCGAGTTGGTCTGTGCCGAGCCAGTGGGCGCGGCTTGGCGTTTGTGTCACCGCGAGCAGATCCTGCTCGGCATAGCCGGTTGGCGCCAGAAGCGGCGCGAAGATGGCGACGAATACGATGAAGACAATGAAGACCAGGCCGATCAGCGCCGCCTTGTTCTTGCGGAAGCTTCGCCATGCGTCACCCGCAAGCGTCCGTGTCTGTCGGCGGCCGGCCGTGCTCAGTTCGTCGGCTCCGGCAGCCTGTGGTGTTGCGGCGTCCGATACCATCCCGTCAGCCTCCATGCCGGCAATCAATAGCTGATACGTGGATCGAGCAATCCATACATCAGATCCACGATCAGGTTCATCACGCTCACCGCGACGGCAAATAGCAGCGTCGTCGCGAGAATGACCGGATAGTCGCGCACGGCGATGCTACGGACGAAGTAGCGGCCAATGCCCGGCACGCCGCAAACTGTCTCGACGAAGAATGAGCCCGTCGCCACGGCTGCGAATTGCAGACCGAGAATCGTGACGACCGGAATCAGCGCGTTGCGCAAGCCATGGCGGACGATGACACCCGTCTCGGCCAGCCCTTTCGCGCGCGCGGTCCGGACATAGTCCTGCTGCAGCACCTCGATTAACGAGGAGCGTGTATAGCGCGCCAGCGCGGCGGCCGGCGCGAATGAGAGTGCCAGGGTTGGAATGATCGCCTGTTTGCTGAAGATGCCGTCCCAGCCACCAGTTGGCAACCAGTGCAGCTTCGACGCGAAGAGCAGGATCAGGAGTGACGCGACAACGTAGGATGGCGCCGATACTCCGACGATCGCGCCAAACGTCGCGAGATAGTCGACCGCCGTGTTGCGGCGAACCGCGCCGATAGTGCCGGCGGTAATGCCGATCACCGCCGCGACGATCATCGCCGCTACCCCCAGCTTGAGCGACACGGGAACAAAGTCACGCAGGATGTCGACGACATCGCGGTTGCGCTGCGCGTAGGATGGCCCGAAGTCGAGCTTCGATGCCTTGCCCAGATAGTCGACGTACTGTCGCCACATGGGCTTGTCCAGGCCGTATGCCTTATTCAGCGACGCGATCGCTTCTTGCGAAATCGGCTTGTCGCCGGTGTCCCACGGCCCGCCGGGTGTCGCGTGAATCAGTAGAAATGTGATCGTGTAGACGGTCAGCAACGTTGGAACGAGCAAGAGGACTCGGCGAATCGCGTATTGTCCCACCAGCACCACCTTATCGTGACGCGCAACCGCCGATCGGCGCGAACTGGGTAGAGATCCCCCAGCCGTCGGGAGTGAGCCATAGCGAACGAAATCGGTATCGCGAATTGCGCGTGATGCTAGCAGTCACCCTCGCCGTCGTCAACAACATGCCTCGCCCGCATTTGATCCTCCGTGGCGATGCTGATTCTCGCAACTGATGACGCCACGGATGATTGTGCTGCGGATCGAGGAAGACGGCCACAATCATTGCCCAAATTCTGTGCGACCAGCAGATCTGGATCGCTGTCTGTTTTGGGTCAATGACTATGCCACTGGGCGGGTCGTCGATGGGGATGATGCGGGCCGCGGTGAGCGCCAGGGATGGTCTGCAGCCGGTCGACGGCGTCCGGGCCTCAGGCGCTCGGGCACGGCTGCCGCACTGGCGGGCCGGTCATTGGGAGACGCTCGCTGGTAGTGGGCATCGACCGGCGCTGGGCGATGCGCGAGCTCGCGGCCCTGATAGGTGACGCTGAGGCGGCCATCCAGATGTTCGTGCAGCGTCATCCGGGAGCGAGCGTAGCTGGCACGCGCCCACGATTGCCATGGACGAGGGCTGCCACACCGTCCTCACGGTAGGCGGCCAGTAAACGTCGAACCTGTCGCACCGACAGGTCGAGCACCTCGGCCGCCGCGTCGGCGGTGAGCTGCCCGACGAGCAGCTGGTTGAGGATCTGGAGTCGGGTCTGGTCTCGGGTGGTCAACGTCACTGTCTCCTTCATGGGGTGACATTTTCACTGACCCATTCGGAGTGACAGATTCACTGGACCACGACAGGCCAAACGGTAGGCCGTTGACAGGAATTAGGGGCGCTGCTACACTGTCGCCACTAACCCGTGGAACTGTTCACGGGTTCGCTTAGCACAGACCAAACAGGGCGAAGGAGGTGATGCCCAATCATGAGTAGTCATGGTACATCGGGCGTCGCCTCGGAGGCTGCCAGCTAGACTGGCGTACTTCGGGGTGATCGCCCAGAAGCCAGAGAAGCCGGCCGCTTGGCCGGCTTCTTGTTGTTCCCGTCCTGGCCCGTCAGCGGCCCCTCAGAGCGGCGACGACCGGCGCGAACTCCTCCATCTGTGTGTCCGAGACAACGATATACGAGAAGCCGAATTCCTCGCGACGCCTCACAAGCCCATCAATGATCTCCTCGATCGTGCCGAGCAGCATCGAGGGCATCTCCAACACATCGGCCACGGCGTGCCCCTCCCATCCATACTGCAACACGGCCGCTGATGCAGCCGCTTCGCGGTCGTCAGTCACGACGATCGTGGGGATCATGCTCAACTCGACCTGCTCGAACCGATCGCCAGCGCCCTCTTGAATCCAGCTGATCTTCAACTTGACGGTCTCTTGCGTTCGTTCGCTCACCGGGCTGATCATCCTGCCGGTACCGTAGGCCGAGGTCAGGACGCCAACCACATCGGCCACACGTCCGGCGAGCCGCAGCGCGCGCGGCCGGCCGCCGCCGACCACCAGCGTCGGACGGCAGCCAGCTCCGACCAGTGGATATCCAGCCAGATCCTCGATCCGGTAGTGTGCGCCCGCAAAGGAAAGCCGCTCTCCGCGCCAGATGGCGTCGATGATGGCGAGCGACTCCTCCAACCGCGCAATGCGTTGGCCGGCCGAGTCGAATGTGATCCCTGTCTGGTCGTACTCGGCGCGCATCCATCCCGCGCCGATGCCGAGCTCGACCCGACCGCCAGACAGTACACTCAGTGTCGCAAACTCCTTGGCCAGAATCGCGGGGTGCCGAAAATCGTTGGCGATCACCATCGTGCCGACCCGTAACCGCGATGTGATCGCAGCTGCCGTCGCCAATGCTGCGATCGGTCCGTATTGCGGACCGAAGAAATCCGTAGCCAGGTGATCACGGATCAAGAACGTTGCGTAGCCAAGCTCCTCGACACGACGGACAAGTGCCAACCACTCGTCGCGCGGAAGTGGCCGTTCGTTGATGACGCCGAAGCGAAACGGGAACCGATGAGCCATGCATCCTCCAGAAATCTGCCGAATACCCTTACGGATCGTAGATCTGGAGGATCGCGGCGGCTATCCGGATCGTGTGGTCACGGCGTGAGAGGTCTGAACAGTGGGCAGAGGGGACACTCCGGTGTCAGTTGTGATGGGGCGGTGGCGGGCACATCGAACCCGATCGCGTCCAGCAGCTGGATGACCAGCGCCAACGGTAGACCGACGACATTGCAGTAGCAGCCAGTGAATCGGTCGACCGGGGAAAACTCGGCGTCCTGAATTGCGTAGCCGCCGGCCTTATCGAATGGTTCGCCGCGGGCGATGTACCGGTCGATCTCGGCGCTCGTATAGTCACGCATCCGCACGTGCGTTACGGCGTGAGCGACCCGAACGCGACTGCCCCGCGCGGCAACAACCCCGGTGATGACCCGATGGTCGCGCCCACGAAGCCGCTCCAGCATCGCGCGAGCCTCTTCGGCATCCACTGGCTTCGCCAGCAGCGAACCTTGCTGGACGACGATCGTGTCGGCAGCCAATACCACCGATGATGGATGCACAGCCGCGACGGCCAGCGCCTTTTCCCGCGCGAGTCGCCGCGCGAGTCGTTCGGCGCGCGGATGTCGCGCGGGCGCCCACTCGTCAAGATTGGGCGCTACGACCTCGAACCTGACGCCAAGACGCCCGAGCAGCTCGCGGCGGCGCGGTGATCCCGATGCGAGGATCAGGGTCGGGGCGGCCTCTGCTCGCCTCACACCAACTCCAGCGTCGCAACACACTCTATATGGTAGGTCTGCGGGAACATGTCGACCGGCGTCACATCCAGCAGCCTGTAGCCGCCATCGACCAGGATCCGGAGGTCACGGGCCAGCGTAGCCGGATCGCAAGAGACGTAGACGACCCGTCGGGAGCGATGCTTCAGCACTCCGTCGATTGCTCGCTTCGCCATTCCAGTTCGCGAGGGGTCAAGCAGGATGACATCCGGCTCAATCTCCAGATCCGGCAGGATCTTCTCGACCTTGCCCGGATGGTATTCGACATTTCCGAACGGAGCGAGGTTGATTCGGGCATCATCAAGCGCCGAACGCGATTCTTCGATCGCGATGACCTGCCGGCAATGCGGCGCGACGAGCGCGGCAAATGTCCCGACGCCGGCATACGCGTCAACGACAACCTCGTTGCCGGTAAGCGCCATGCGCTCGATCGCCAGTCTGGCCAGCGCCTCGGCCTGGATCGTGTTGGTCTGGAAGAACGACGACGCTGAGACACGGAAGCGCGTCCCGAGGAGTTCCTCCTCGTAGTGCTCGCGGCCGGAGGGGAGTGATGGAACCAGCTCGGAGAGATCCTGCTGAATCAACAGGTCGCCGGTATGCTCGCCGTGACGGACGACGACCTGGTGCTTCACGCGTGCCCTGCCCTGCATCTCAGCCAGCGCCGCATTGATCGTGTCATCCATGATCAGGCAGCGATCGATCCGCATGAACTGCCGGCCGCTGCCAGGTCGCGATATATATCCCAGCTCACCATCCGGGCTCGTCGTGAAGCGGGCGTTGTTGCGATAGCCGTACGGCCGGTCACAGCCGATCATCGGTGACACCGGCGCGTCGTCGAAGTTGCCAATCCGCCGGAGCTGCTCGGCGACGACATGGGCCTTCAGCTCAAGTTGACGCGGGTAGGAGATATGCTGCCACTGACAGCCGCCGCAGATCCCGAAGTATGGGCAAGGCGGATCGACGCGGTCGGCCGACGGCTCGACCGGCTCGGCGACCCGCGCCAGCAGCATCGAGCGCTTGACCTTTTCGATCAATATCTCGGCCGTCTCGCCGGGGATGCCATAGTCAGCGAAGACGACCTGCCCGTCGTGCCGACCGATCGACGCGCCATGGAATGCGATGTCGGTCAACTCCACCGTCAGAACGTCGCCCTGGCGAACCCGCTCCTGCTGCTCTATCTCGTGTGCGTCAGCCATGAAACCTCGCTACCGGATACGCCGATTGGAAAGGGGCCGGCCAGGTTGCCGTCCGAATCGCCAATTGTACGAGGTGTTGCGAGGTGGAAACGCGAGGGGCCGCGCCCTGTCCGGCGCGGCCCCCCTGATTCACAGGACTATTGAGGTTCAGCCTGCAACGGTCAACGGCTCATCAGCCGTCGTCGCGACGTGGCGGCCAACGGCGCGGGCAACCGCGTCCGCCTGCGGCATCAGCTTGGCGAAATTCTCGAACGTCAGCGACTGCGCGCCGTCCGAGCGGGCGTGATCGGGGTTCGGGTGCACCTCGATCATGAGCCCATCAGCGCCGGCCGCGATCGAGGCCAGCGTCATCGCGGGCACGAGATACCACTTGCCCGTTGCATGGCTCGGATCGGCGAAGACCGGCAGGTGCGACAGGCGCTTGACCGCCGGGACGGCGTTCAGATCGAACGTGTTCCGAGTGATCGTCTCGAACGTCCGGATGCCGCGCTCACAGAGGATCACGTTCGGATTGCCCTGGGCCATGATGTATTCGGCCGCCATCAGCCATTCTTCGACCGATACGCTCATCCCGCGCTTGAGCATCACTGGGATGCCGGTCTTGCCAACTTCCTCGAGCAGCAGGTAGTTCTGGCAGTTGCGAGCGCCGATCTGGAAGATATCGGTGTACTGGGCGACGAGGTCCACGTCGCCAGGGGCGAGCACCTCGGTGATGATCGGCATGCCGGTTTCATCGCGGGCCTCGGCCATGATCTTGAGGCCCTCCTCGCCGAGCCCACGGAACTCGTAGGGCGAGGTGCGCGGCTTGAACGCGCCGCCGCGCAGGATCTTCGCGCCAGCCGCCTTGATCGCTCGGGCCGTCGTGAGCGTCTGCTCCTCCGTCTCGATCGAGCAGGGGCCGGCAATGACGACAATCTCGTCGCCGCCGATCTCGACGCCGCGGACGGTGAAACGGGTATCGTCCGGGTGGAACTCGCGGCTCGGCAGCTTGTAGCGCTTGGTGACCCGCAAGACCTCCTCAACCCCGCCGACGACTTCCAGATCGGACTGCAGCTCAGGTGGAATCGGCACACCAACGACGCCAACGATCGCGGTGTTATCGCCGATGGAAAGATGGGTGCGAAGGCCGACCTCCTCGACGCGCCTGATGACGCGATCCAGCTCCTGCTCCTCGTAGCCCTTTTTCATGATGATGATCACTGGTCTATCCTTTGTTCACTCCCGGTCTCGCGCATCGCGGCCGGCGTTTCGATCGTTCTAGGCGTGGACCGGCTCGCGGCCCCATTCGGGACGCAGCTCTCGAGCCCGACGCAGATATGCATGGTTGATCTGCGCGGCCGGCTTCTCGGTGTTGATATGCATCATCACGCGCACGACCATGTCGAGCGCGCCCGGCACAGCCATCTCGTGAGAGCACATCAACGGCACGAGGTCGAGCCCCATCGCCCGGGCCGCAACGGCCGGGAACGTGGCATTCAGGTCGGCAGTCGTCGTGAAGATGATGCTGACGACGTCATCCGATGTCAGCTCATTCAGCCCGACGATCGTTCGCAGCAGTTCGTCGGTTGCCTCGAGGATGTCTTCGGCGGTATTCGACTCGACCGTCGTTGCGCCGCGAATTGCCCGGCAGGCCATGTGCGTCCTTTCAATCACTGGCAGATCGCTTGCTCGTTGCAGGATCAGGTCGACCGCCTCCGCCCACGCACATCGCCACTGCCCGTTCCGTCAATCGCCGCGCAACATGCGGATAAACGCCGTCGCGCGCGGCGCGAGCTCGTCCGGGCGGGCTTGCTCCAGATCGGAGAGGAGCGCGGTCCCGCAGACAACGCCATCGGCCAGCTTCTCCGTCACGACCACCTGGTCGCGATTGGAGATGCCAAATCCGATGGCTAGCGGTAGCTGGGTGTGCCGCCGCACCCGCACGACGTAGTCGTCCAGGCCGGCCGGGAGCTGGTCGCGCGCACCGGTGACGCCGGTGCGCGAGATGAGGTAGAGAAAGCCGTTGGCGCGCTGCAGGACAGCCTCGACACGCTCCTCGGTGCTTGTGGGCGCGAGGAAGTAAATGAGGTGAATGCCGTTATCAAGACACGCAGCGAGCAGCTCATCGCTCTCCTCGGGGGGCAGGTCGGGGATCAACAATCCATCGACCCCGGCCTCGGCACATGCTCTGGCAAACGCATCCAGACCATATGCGAATACAGGGTTGTAGTATCCCATGAACAGCAATGGCGCCGCAACACCGCGCTCGCGCAACCGACGGACGGTGTCGAGTGCCAGTTGCGGAGTCATGCCATTATCGAGCGCGCGCTGGCTGGTGCGCTGGATCGTCGGGCCGTCGGCAATCGGGTCGGAGAACGGCACGCCCAGCTCGATGATGTCCGCCCCGCCAGCGACCAGTCCCTCGACGATCCCGACCGTATCGCCGATCTCCGGCCAGCCGCAGGTGACGTACGGGATGATCGCCGCCCTGCCCTGCGCTCTCGCTCGTTCAAACGCCTCCGTGACGCGGGATGTGCCGGTCGATGCGGTTTGCTGAATCACAGCGTCACCCCCAGTGCCTGTGCAACCGTGTGCATGTCCTTGTCGCCACGACCAGACAGATTGATGATGATCGACTCGTCCGGGCTATACCGTCTGGCGATCGTCTCGGCCAGATAGACCGCATGCGCCGACTCGAGCGCCGGGATAATTCCCTCAGTCCGACAGAGAAGCTGGAGCCCCTCAAGCGCCTCATCGTCGGTGACGGCGGCCGTCTCCAGGCGTCCAATCGAGTGCAGATACGACAATTCCGGCCCAACGCCCGGATAGTCGAGGCCGGCCGAAATCGAGTGCGCCTCCGCAACCTGACCGTGCTCGTCCTGCAACAGGTACGACTTCGACCCGTGGAGGACGCCGACCTTGCCAGCGGTGATGCTTGCGGCATGCTTGCCGGAGGCCACTCCGTAGCCACCCGCCTCAGCTCCGACCAGAGCGACCTCGTCATCGTCGGCGAACGGGTGGAAGATGCCAATCGCATTCGAGCCGCCGCCGATGCAAGCGACGATGGCGGCCGGCAGCTTGCCGGTTACATCGAGGATCTGCGCCTTGGCCTCACGCCCGATGACCGCCTGCAGATCGCGAACGATCCGTGGGTAGGGGTGCATGCCGGCGGCCGTGCCGAGCAGGTAGTAGGTCGTCTCAACATTCGTCACCCAGTCGCGGATCGCCTCGTTCAGCGCATCTTTCAGCGTCCGGGATCCGCTGGAAACCGGACGCACCTCGGCGCCGAGGAGCTTCATGCGGAATACGTTCAGCGACTGGCGCTGGATATCGACCTCGCCCATATAGACGATGCAGTCGAGGCCGAGCAGTGCACAGGCGGTAGCCGAGGCGACCCCATGCTGACCAGCCCCCGTCTCGGCGATGATTCGCTTCTTGCCCATGCGCTGTGCGAGTAGCGCCTGCCCGATGGCGTTGTTGATCTTGTGCGCGCCGGTGTGGGCCAGATCCTCACGCTTCAGGTACACCTGCGCGCCGCCCCAACGCACGGTCAGGTTTCCGGCGTAGGTCAACGCAGTCGGCCGGCCGATATAGGTGCGGTGCAGGTGGGTAAGCTCGCGCTGGAATTCCGGGTCGGCGGACACCTCGTCCCAGGCCGCCGCCAGCTCATGAATCGCCGGCATCAACGTCTCCGGCGCGTAGGTTCCGCCAAACTCACCAAAGCGGCCAAATCGGTCGGGCAAGCTCGCAGCCGGCGGATGTTGTCGCGTCGTGGTCGCCATTTCTTACCTCCCCCGCCCAGCGGGTACATCGATCGATGCCGTCACACTCGATATCGGGTCCGCGTCCGTCTGCCGGACGGCGGCGATGAACGCGCGAATCTTCTCTATGTCCTTATGGCCCTGCGTTTCGACGCCGCTGGAGACGTCCACCCCGAACGGATGGACACGGTGGATCGCCAGGCCAACCGTCGCTGGGGTCAGCCCGCCGGCCAGCACAACCGGGTATCTCCGGGCGAACTCGGCGGCGACGAACCAATCGGCGACGGTCCCGGTGCCGCCGTACATCCCGGGGACGTGGGCATCCAGCAGGATCGCGAACGGTTGCGCCGTTCCCGAGGTCCAGGCGAGGAACCGTCGCTCCTCATCGACGCGGCCGGATGAATCGGCCCGGATGGTCGCGATGACCGGCCGGTCGATACCGCCAGCGTCCTGCGGGTTCTCAACTCCGGCCAGCTGAACGAGATCGAGACCGACAGCATTGACTGTGCGGTTGATCGTTTCGGACGTCTCATTCACAAACAACCCGACCAGCCGTGTCCGACTCCCGTCCAGCGCCGCGGCCACTTCGCGTGCCCGGTCGGTCGTCACATAGCGGCTGCTCGGCGGATAGAAGACCACCCCGACGAAGTCCGCGCCGGCCTCTACGGCGGCCGTCGCATGAGCCGGGTCGCTGATGCCACAGATCTTCACCAGCGTCATCCGACGAGATCCCGAATCGCCGCGGCAGGGTCCGCGGAACGCATCAACGTCTCACCGACGAGGATGGCATGGACGCCGGCCCGCTCCAGTCGGATCACATCCTCCCGCGTCCGGATGCCGCTCTCTCCGACCAGCGTGACTTCCGGTGGGACGCGCGCTGCGATGCGTTCTATCGTCGCCAGATCCACCCGAAACGACCGCAGATCGCGGCTGTTGATCCCAACCAGTGTCGCGCCGATACCCAGCGCGCGCCCCAGCTCATCCTCGTCGTGAACCTCGACCAGCGCCTGCACGCCGTAGTCTCGTGCGATGCCGAACAGCTCGGCGAGCTCACCGTCGTCGAGCGCCGCGACAATCAGCAGGACACAGTCCGCCCCAGCCTCCCGCGCTTCGGCGATCTGATATCGGTCGATGACAAAGTCCTTGCGGAGCACTGCGGCTGGCAGCTCCGTGGCGTGAGCCAGCGTTGCGATCTTGCGCAAGTCGTCGAGAGAGCCGCGGAAGAACCGCGCGTCGGTAAGGACCGAGATTGCCGCCGCGCCACCGTCAAGGTACGCGTTGGCTACGTTCTCCGGATCGGCCGAAGCGGCAATCGCGCCTTTCGACGGCGACGCGCGCTTGAACTCGGCGACAACCGTGACGCGGTCACTCCGGAGCCGCGCGGTCATGTCGACCGCCGGCGGCATTACGCGTGCTGCCGCGTCGATCTGAGCCAGCGGTACTCTCGCGATTCGCGCCGAGACCTCGTTCGCAGTATTCGCCAGGATCTCGCGCAGGTAGGTTCCTTCGATCGCTCTCGTGCTCATCTCAGGCCGCCACCGTCTCGCCAGCAGTCATCCGGACCGTCAGGGCAACCAGTTGGTCAAGCTTCTCGCGCGCTGCGCCGCTATCGATCGAATAGGCGGCAAGGTCAATACCCTCCTGAATGCTGCCGGCCATATCGGCGGCGTAGAGCGCGGCGGCAGCGTTGAGCAGCGTGATCGCCCGCGTTGCTCCCTGCTCACCGGTCAGCACACGCTGGGTGATCCGCACATTGTCTGAGACACTGCCGCCTCGCACCTCCTCGCGCCCATGGCGAGTCAACCCAAACTGCTCCGGGGTAATCTCGTAGAGGGTCAACCAGGCACTCTCACGCATGACCATCTCGGCGACGCTGGTCGGCCCGGCCACGCCCAGCTCATCCATCCCCTCGTGAGCGTGGACGACCAGCGCATGCCGCGAGCCGAGCAGCCCCAGCACCCGTGCGATGCGCGTCACATCCCCGTCACTCGGCACGCCGACGACCTGATGCGTTGCGCCGGCCGGATTTGTGATCGGCCCGAGCAGGTTGAAGACGGTGCGGATCCCGATCTCGCGCCGCACGGGGCCGGCAAACCGCATGGCGGGGTGGAAGGTCGGGGCGTACATGAAGCCGATGCCGATGCGATCGACACACTCGGCCACCTGCTCCGGCGCAAGCTCGATCCGCACGCCGAGCCCTTCGAGAACGTCGGCCGAGCCGCACCGGCTGGTTGCGGCGCGGTTGCCGTGCTTCGCGACCCGTGCTCCAGCGCCAGCAACAACGAACGCCGCCGTTGTCGATATGTTGAACGTATTAGCCCCATCCCCGCCGGTTCCGACAACATCGAGCACCGGCTCATCGGTGCGCAGCCGGACACGGCGGGACTTCGCGCGCATCACAGTGGCGAAGCCAACCAGTTCCTCGTCCGTCTCCCCGCGGATCCGCAGCGCGGTGAGGAATGCGCCGATCTGCGAGGGCGACGCCTCGCCGTTCATGATGATCTCCATCGCCTGGACAGCCCGCTCACGGCTGAGCTGCTCACCCTCGACAACTGCCTGGATATACGGCTTGAGCATGAGTCGTCCTTCCGATCAGTAACCGTGGACGAGTGCTCGCTCGGTGACGGCGGGCTGCTCGTGCCCGAGGAAGTTCGCCAACAATCGGTGTCCGCCGGTTGTCAGGATCGACTCGGGGTGAAACTGGACTCCATAGACCGCGCACTCGCGATGGCGCAGACCCATGATCGTGCCGTCCTCGGACCTCGCCGTTATCTCCAGGGTGGCCGGCAACGAGTCTTCGGCAACGATCAGAGAGTGATAGCGGGTCGCGGTGAACGGGTTCGGCAGGCCTGCGAAGATATCGCGGCCGTTGTGCTCGATCTGGCTCGTCTTGCCGTGCATGACGGTCGTTGCACGGACCACCTCGCCGCCGAAGGCCGCGCCAATCGCCTGGTGACCGAGGCAGACGCCGAGGATCGGCGTCTGGCCGGCCATCTCCTGGATCAGCGGCACCGAAATGCCGGCTTCCTGCGGAGTGCATGGCCCCGGGGAGATGATCAGCCGCTCCGGCTGCATCATCCGGATGTCGTGGACGCTCGCGCGGTCGTTCCGGACGACCTCGACTTCGGCACCCAACTCGCACAGGTACTGATAGAGGTTGTAGGTGAACGAGTCGTAGTTATCGATAAGGACGATCATGCTCGTGCCCCCGCTCTGCGCGCGCCGCGCTCGATCTCCTCGGCGACCTCGATCGCCCGCAGCCCGGCGCCCATCTTGTTCAACGTCTCCTGGTACTCGAAGTCGGCGGTCGAGTCGTAGACGATCCCGCCGCCGGCCTGCATGATGACTGTTCCATCACGAATGGCGACCGTCCGCAACGCAAGGGCCATGTCCATGTTCCCGGAGTAGGCGAGGTAGCCGACGCAGCCGGAGTAGAACCCGCGCCGGTCGCGCTCCAGCTCGGCAATGATCTGCATCGCCCGGATCTTCGGCGCGCCCGACACTGTCCCAGCCGGGAAGCAGGCGCGAAGCGCATCGACCGCGCTCAGGTCGGCGCGGATCTCGCCAGTGACATGACTGACCAGATGGATGACGTGCGAGAAGCGCTCGGTCGTCAGCAGCACCGGAACCTCGACCGTCCCCGGCGTCGCGACTCGGCCGATGTCGTTGCGCGCAAGGTCGACCAGCATCACATGCTCGGCCCGTTCCTTCTCGTCAGCCAGCAGCTCGGCTTCGAGTCGCAGATCCTCGGCATCGTCCTGTCCGCGCCGCCGGGTACCGGCGATCGGGTGGGTCGTCAACGTCCGGCCATCGAGCCGGATCAGTGCCTCCGGAGAAGCGCCGACGATCTGCTCGTCCCCAAGCTGCAGGTAGAACATGAACGGCGACGGGTTCACCGTCCGCAACGCCCGGTAGAGGGTGAAGGGATGGATGCCAGTCTCAATCTCGATACGCTGGGAGAGGACAACCTGGAAGATGTCGCCGGCCTGAATGTACTCCTTCGCCCGGTCGATCATCGTGTTGTACGTCTCGCGGCCCATGTTGTGCCGCGCCCGATCGCGGACGCTTGTGTCCGGCAGCGGGCGGTCGCCAGTCGGGACGACGGTGACGCCACGCTCCAGCCGGCCGGCCAGACGCTCAATCCGCTCGGTCGCTTCGTCGTAGGACCGCTCGATCGGCGTGTCATCGTCGACGTGGACGTGGGAGACGACCTTGATCTTTCGCTCCAGGTGATCGAAGACGAGCATTGTGTCGACGAAGATGAATACGCCGTCCGGGAACGGATTCGGGTTATCCGGCGCAACCAGCAGATCCTCGAAGTAGCGCACGGCCTCGTATGACAGGTATCCGACTGCGCCGCCCAGAAAGCGTGGCAGACCCTCGACATTCACCGCCCGATACGGCGCCAGAAACTGCTGGAGTGCGACGAGCGGGTCGTCGTAGGGGACAGACTGCTTGTAGCCGCCCTGGTTGACGTTCGCGATGCCATCCTCGAGCCGCACAACGAGATATGGGTCACTACCAAGGAACGAGTAACGGGCCAGGGTCGTGCCGCCCTCGACACTCTCCAGAAGAAAGGAGTGCGGTCCCTCGGCCACCTTTAGATACGCGGACACGGGCGTCTCAAGGTCGGCCATGATCTCACGATAGATGGGGATCACATTGCCCTGTTCGCGGAGCGCAATGACATCGTCGAGGCTCAGCGAATAGCGGTGGGACTCGGTGGACCTGGTGGCACTGTCGGGAACAGCGGTTGTATCGATCATCGTGGAATCCGGCCCTTCGATAACAGCGAACTTTCGCAGCACGGTGTGTCTGGCGCAGTTCAGCGACGCCAGCTTGCCCGGCTCCATTCCGCGACCGTGGCCGGCCGTATCAGGTTCGCCTGATTGACTCCAGAAAACACGATGCGCTCGTCCGTCCAGTACTGCCCCCGGTATTCCGGGGACAACAAAAAACCCTCGTCCCTGTCTCGGGACGAAGGCGTCTGGCGCGCTCCGCGGTACCACCCGGATTGGCTCGTCCCTCGCGAGACGGCCCTCCTTGTCAGATACGGGACGCATCACACGTCCGATATCCAGCTCCTGGGTAACGGTGGAGCCCTCCGGCGCCGCCTACTGAGGCCGTTGGCCTGTTCGGAGCGCAACTCCCGGATCCATTCCACGCCTGCTGCGGCGCCGGCCTCTCACCACCTGCCGGCTCGCTGACCCGTGCTCGGGCGCGTACTCGTTCCGTTCGTCGTCGTTCGGCTATTCGATTGCCGAGGATGGTAGCAGCGCCGATGGTCGTATGTCAAATCCCAGTCGCCGACTAGATCGCTCCGTCGTCGGAAAGAGCGCGAATCTGTTCGTCATCCAGGCCCAGCAACCCGCCGAACACATCGCGATTGTGTTCGCCCAGCGCCGGACCTGGGAACACAACCCGACCAGGCGTGCGTGAGAGCTTCGGAATAATGCCCGGCATCTTCAGCGTCCCGACCGTCGGGTGTTGAACCTCCACGATACTTTCGCGCTCGTGGTAGTGCTCATCGGCAAAGATGTCGGCAATCGAGTAGACGAGGCTTACCGGACATCCAGCAACGTCGAGCCGCGCTTTCGCCTCGCCGTAGGTCCGCGCTTCGAACCAACTCACCAATAGCGCGTCAAGGGCGTCATCATGCGCGACACGATCGGCGTTCGTCGCGAAGCGAGGATCATCCAGCAGCTCCGGCCGGCCGATTGCCGCCGGGAGCCGCTCCCAGGTTCGCTGAGTGCTGCAGACCAGCACAGCCCACTTGCCGTCCGCCGTCCGATACGTCCCTGCCGGGCTGGCGCCGGCTGCCACGAAGGGAGTCCGCTCGCGGACCGCGCCCAACCTGTCGAACTCGGCAACAAGCGCCTCGAGCATCCGGAAGAGGGGCTCGTAGAGCGAGACATCCACCTCCTGGCCCTCGTCATCCCCGCTGGTGTCGCGGTAGTAGAGCGCCATCAACCCGGCGAATGCGCCAGTCAGGCCGGCGACGTAGTCTGCGAGCGAGAACGGCGGACTAACCGGCGGCCGGTCGGGGTAGCCGGTCAGATAGGTGACACCGCTGAACGCGGTGGCTGGCGTCCCGAAGCCTGCCAGCTCCCGATTCGGGCCAGTCTGTCCGTACCCGGAGATATGGACGACGATGATGCGCGGGTTTGCCTGTTTGAGCGTCTCGTAGTCGAGGCCAAGCCGGTCAAGCGTGCCGGGGCGGAAGTTCTCGACGATCATATCGGCCTGGCGAGCGAGATCGAGAAAGAGGTCGCGGCCGGCGGGCGACTTGAGATTGATCGTGACGCATTTCTTATTGCGGCTGAAGCTACCCCAGCGAACCGAGTAGCCTTCAACTTGCGGCAGGAGGTCGCGGCTGGGATCACCCGCGCCGGGCATCTCGACCTTGATGACCTCCGCGCCGAAGTCGGCCAACATCGACGCGGCATATGGGGCGGCGATCATTGTCCCGAGGTCGAGTACCCGAACCCCGCGCAGAGGCCCGAACCCGCGCGAATCCGTTTTCTGGCTCATCCCGGCTCCCCTGTTGTGCGACGTGCGTCCCGATTCAACCGCCTGTATAGCATGTGAACACGGTCGGATAATGGCACGCGGAAATTCGTCCTTGACATCTCCAACATCGGCTCGTACCATGGCTCTACTATGGAGCAGACGATCAGTGATCACTCGAATAGCCTGGTAGAGCAGCAGCCATCATACTGGTGGTTCTACTTTTACTTTACCCCTCCGGCGTCGCTGGTGGGCTATTCGGGGTTGAGCAGATAACCGTCTAGCACATACCAGGGGCGTCGGAGGAGCAGAGGCAATACCTCTGCTTTTTTGTTGCTCGGATTTGCGATGAGTTGGGTGGCAACGAGGGAAGGACCGGGGAAGACATGATCATTACGATGAACGCCGAAGGCGACCTCGACCAGCAACGGCAGATCGTCAGGATGGTCCAGGAGCGCGGCTTTCAGACGCACGTGCTCGGGCGCGGCGGCAACACCGTCATCGGTGTCTCCGGGCGGACGATGACACCACAGCTGCGCGACGAAATCGCAATGCTGGCCGGCGTCGCCGCGGTCACGCCGGCGACACGGCCATACATGCTCGCCCAGCGTGAAGCACGACCCGATGGCACCCGGGTTCACATCGGCGATGTCGTCGTCGGCGGGAGCGAGACGGTCATCATGGCCGGCCCTTGTGTCATCGAGGGACGCGACCAGATGCTCGAGGCAGCCCACGCGGTCAAGGCGGCCGGCGCACACATGCTGCGTGGCGGGGCGTTTAAGCCGCGCACCTCCCCCTACTCCTTCCAGGGACTGGGCGAGGAAGGCCTCCAGATTCTGGCCCTGGCGCGCGACGTTACCGGGCTGCCGGTCGTCACTGAAGTGATGGAGCCGGACCAGGTCGACCTCGTTGCCCATTATGCCGACATGCTTCAGATTGGCTCGCGCAATATGGCCAACTTCCCGCTGCTGCGCCGTGCGGCGACTGCTGGCAAGCCGATCCTGCTCAAGCGCGGCTTTTCGGCGACCGTTGAGGAATGGCTGATGTCAGCCGAGTACCTTCTGGCCGGCGGCAACGATCAGGTTGTCCTCTGCGAGCGTGGCATCCGCAGCTTCGACACCGCCACCCGATTCACGCTCGACTTGAACGCCGTGCCACTCGCGCGGCAGTTGACCCATCTGCCGGTCGTCGTCGACCCCAGCCATGGCACAGGCCTGCGTCAGCTGGTCGAGCCAATGGCGCTGGCAGGAATAGCGGCAGGGGCGCAGGGTCTGATCGTCGAGGTGCATCCTTCGCCTGATGACGCGCTCTGCGACGCCCAGCAGTCGATCGCGCCAGACGTGCTCGAACGCATTGTCGCGCGGGCACTGGCGATCGCCGAGCTCCTGGCGCCAGAGCCGCGCGTCGCGCGGATTGCGGCACTGGCCGCTGACTGACGCGGAGGGCTATCGGGCGCGGGTGGACGGGTCGGGAATGAGGACGGCAAAGCCGTCGGCAAGATCGTAGAAGATCGCCCCGCGCGGCGCGCGAACGATCCGCCAACTCATCCAGATATCACCGATCGCGCCGGCCGCGTTGATGACCGCGAAAAAGATCGCGCCGATCGCAGCCGATTCAAATCGCGCCGCGACGATCACCGACAGAATCGTGAGGACAACGAGCGGGGCCAGCCCGACGGCAAGGTATTGCCACTTGCCGAGGGGCTCGCGAAACGTCGTGTATGCGAACCCTGGTCCAACCCCGTACGCTGGCTTGACACCCACCAGCTTGCCCGCAACACCGTGGATCAGCTCGTGGATAACGGGAACCGCAACGAGCGCAATCAGCAACCCGAACACGAGCGACCGTCCGTCGATCGCAAAGCTCAGGCTCTTCGAGCCGCCGGCCAGCATAACGAGCGTCGCGATGACATACCACCACACAGGAATGAGCACAAAGCCCACGACGGTCATCGGGCCCATCCGCAACCGTTCTCGCGATAACTCGACATAACCGACATGCTCTGGGGGATCGGTGCGTGGAGGATCGCCAATCCACGGGCGGATAGGGCGGCCTGTTTCTGCGGTCACGCGGGGCTCCTCGATAGCGGCCCGGACTAGCCATCTCAATCGTAGCAACGTGGAAGCGGCGGGATGCGTTGCTATACTGCGGGCCGGCCTCACAGAACGCATCAGGGTTGAACCAGATGGCATCAACAACCAACCATAGCAATACCACGTCGCTTTCGGCATCGACAGTCGTTGCCGGGACGGCTGGACACGTCGACCATGGGAAATCGAGCCTCGTCCGCGCGTTGACTGGCATCGATCCAGACCGGCTCCGTGAGGAGCGCGAGCGGGAGATGACGATAGACCTGGGGTTCGCGTGGCTGGGTCTACCCGGAGGGCTGTCGCTCAGCGTCATCGACGTGCCCGGACACGAGCGCTTTATCAAGAATATGCTCGCCGGCGTCGGCGGGATTGACCTTGCGCTCCTCGTGATCGCCGCAGACGAAGGACCGATGCCGCAGACCGCAGAGCACCTCGCCATCCTGGACCTGCTCGACATCCAACACGGCATCGTCGTGCTGACGAAGCGCGATCTTGTCGATGCAGAGTGGCTGGAGCTGGTTACAGAGGAAACACGCGAACGACTTGCCGGCGCCTCGCTCGCGGACGCGCCGATCGTGGCGGTGGATTCACTCTCACGAGCCGGTCTGGATAACCTGATCGCCCAGATCGACCAGCTCGCCTCGGCGCTGCCGGTCAGATCGACGGCCGGGCGTCCGCGGCTCCCGGTCGATCGAGCGTTCACTGTCGCTGGCTTCGGGACGGTCGTAACCGGGACCCTCAGCGGCGGTCCGCTTGAGGTCGGCCAGGAAATCGAGCTTGCGCCGGGTGGGATTCGGAGCCGTATCCGCGGCCTCCAGAGCCACGGACGGAAGACAAACCGCGCGCTACCCGGCTCGCGCACAGCGGTCAATCTGACCGGGGTCGATCGCGAAGCCGTCCATCGCGGTGATGTGTTGACGACCCCCGGCTGGTTGCGACCGACCGCGCTCCTCGACGCGCGATTGCGGGTCGTCGCGGACGCACCAGCTCCGCTGGAGCAGAACGAGCCAATCGACGTGTTCGTTGGCGCGGCCGAATCATCGGGTCATCTGACTCTATTGGACACAGAACACCTGTCACCAGGGGCCGATGGCTGGGTCCAGATCCGCCTCGACCAACCGATTGCGGCGGTGGCCGGCGATCACTTCATCATCCGTCGCGCATCGCCTAGTCAGACGCTGGGCGGAGGCCGGATTGTCGACACGCAGCCCCGTCGCCATCGACGATTTCGGAACGACGTGCTGCAGAATCTCGAAACACGGTCGACCGGCACCACCGAGGAACGACTCGTTCAACTACTGGCCGACGGGCCGATCGAGCTGCGGACTCTGGCTGAACGGCTTTCGATCGACCTCGATTCCGCTCGATCGTCGGTGGCTTCTGTCGATGATCTCGTCGCGCCGCTGGGCCCGGGGGACGATGTTCCACTCGCGCCAAACCGCCTGATCATCCGACGCGATCGGTTGGAATCCGAGCGCTTGTCGATCGTCAATCTGCTACATGACTATCACCGTTGATGGCCGCTCCGACGGGGCATGCCCCGAGAGGAGATCAAGAGCCGCATCACGATCCGTGGCCGAGCCGCCGATGCGCTGCTGCAATCGTTGGCAGCCGAGTTCTCGATCGCTGACCTCGGGAGCCTGATCGCGCTACCCGACCATCAGATCGCGCTCTCGCAGGATCAGCAGCGGCGAGCGGGCGCTTACCTGGCAGCGCTGGCTGCCGAGCCAGTGTCCCCGCCCGCGCCCGACGCATTCGGAGTCGATCCCGACCTGCTCGCGGCGATGGCGGAACTCGGACAGGTCGTCCGGATCGCCGACGGGGTCGTCTATGGCGTGGATGAGTTAGCGCAGATCGAACGACAGGTCCGCGAGATTATCGACGAGCGTGAAAGCATCACGCTGGCGGAGTTCCGTGATGTCTTCGGAACAAGCCGCAAGTACGCCCAGGCTGTGCTCGAATACTTCGACCAGCAGCGCGTTACCCGCCGCGTTGGCGACGCCCGCGTCCGCGGGACAGCCTGATATGCGCCGCCTGTTCGTCGCCCCGCATCCTGACGATGTCGCACTCTCATGCGGAGGCGCCGTCGCGATCGCGGCGCGAGACGACGGGGCCCAGATTGTCACAGTCTTCGCCGGCCAGCCGCAGGGAGGAGTGGGCGCCTTCGCCCGATCGCAGCATGAGCGCTGGGGTCTGGAAACGAACACGATCGCCAGTCAACGCCAGGGTGAGGATCGTTGCGCCGCCGCGGCGCTCGGTGACCGGGTCACGCCGATATGGCTCGACGAGCTCGATGCGATCTATCGCGACCCGCGATACGACTCGGACGAGGCGCTATTCGGGAGGCTGCTCGACGAGGACATGCCGACGATCGACCGGATCGTCGAGGCATTGTTGGCCCTCGATCCCGAGGAGCTAGTCGTCCCGCTCGCGATTGGCCATCATGTCGATCACCAGATCGTCCTTCGTGCCGGCCGCCGGCTGGCTGCACGAGGGGTACGAGTCTGGGCGTATGCCGACCTGCCCTATGCGCTGGACCGGCGCGCGATCACCCCGCGGCTGGCGTCCGGCGTTGCCCGCGAGGTTCGGCTCGTTGGGCTGGACGACGACGCGTTCGAACGCAAGTGCCGAGCGATCGATTGCTACGCGTCCCAACTGCCGGTTATCTTCCGGGACTGGGGGGACCATCGTGACGAGCTCGACAGCTATCACCGCTGGATCGGCGGCGGGAGGCGGGCCGAGGCCCAATGGCGCGTCGTGCCATCGCGGCTGGCAGGGTGAGCTACCCCGCCGCGCCTGAGCGCGCCGCGTTGATCCCGTCGCGTAGCGCCAGCGCCGCCGCCCGGGCTGCCTGCTGAAAGTCGCGGCCGGCCGATGCGTAGGTGATGGCGCGGCTGGCGTTAACCAGGATGCCGTAACCCTCCGCATCGAGGCCGGCCGACACAGCCGCCGCAAGATCCCCTTCCTGTGCGCCAACACCCGGGATCAGGATCGGCAACTCCGGGGCCGCCTGGCGAATCTCGGCAAGCTGGCGCGGCCAGGTAGCTCCTGCCACAAGCCCGACGTTCCCTCCGCTGCTCCACTCACGAGCGTGGCGAACGACCGCCATCGTCACTGTCTCGCTCGCGCCATCCCCGGCGAGAAGGCGATCCTGCAGCATGCCACTGCCGGGATTGGACGTCTTGGCCAGGACAAAGATCGCGCGGTCGGAGTAGGCGAGGAATGGCTCGAGCGAGTCGTGACCGAGGAACGGGTTGACCGTCACCGCATCGTAGCGCCATGTCTCGAAGACAGCCTTCGCGTATCCGGCGCTCGTCACCGAGATATCGCCAAGCTTCGCGTCCAGCAGCACCGGGATATGGGAAGGCACATCGTCGCGCAGGCGCGCCAGCGCCTCGACACCCGGAATGCCGTACTGGAGATAGAAGCCCATGTTCGGCTTGTAACAGCAGGCCAGATCGACGGTAGCCTCGATGATGGCGCGGTTGAAATCGGCAACCGACTCCGGGGTACGGGCGAAGCCATCCGGGAATCGATTGATATCCGGATCGAGCCCAACACAGAGAAGTGATTCTTGCGTCTGCTGCGCGGCGCGGAGCCGTTGAGAAAATGAGCTCGAATCAACGGTCACGAGCAGTCCTTCCGTCACGATCGGCCAAGGGTATGAACGTAAGGTCAACCGTGACGATGATATACTCGCTGGAGGCTTACAGACCAACCGGGTCCACTCCGCGCCCAGCACCGATCAAGGCGCTTCGTAGGCAGCCCGGTCGGAGACGGCAGGGGGACTGACCACGATGGCAACGACTGCTCCAACCATCTCCGATATTCTCGCCGCGCGCCTCGTCGTCAATCGCTACCTCCCGCCAACGCCGATCGTCCGCTCGCCCGCATTGGACGAGCACCTTGGCCTCGCGCTGACGCTCAAGTGCGAGAACATGCAACCCGTCGGCGCATTCAAGGTGCGTGGCGGCATCTACTTCATGAGCCGCCTCGATCCGGAGCAACGCGCGCGTGGCGTCGTCACAGCATCCACCGGCAACCATGCGCAGTCGATCGCCTACGCGGCCCGCGAATTCGGGGTGCGCGCAGTGATCTATATGCCCGAGATCAACAACCCGGACAAAGTCGCGGCAACCCGGCGACTTGGCGCGGAAGTCGTAGAGTCGGGCGCCGACTTCGATGCGTGTCGCGACGAGGCGGAAGCTCACGCGCGACGCGAGGGCATGCGGTACATCCATCCCGCGAATGAGCCCTGGCTCCTGACCGGAGTCGGCACCTATGCATTGGAGCTCATCGAGGCTGCCCCGGATCTTGACACGGTGATCGTGCCGGTCGGCGGCGGCTCCGGAGTGTGTGGGACGGCGATTGTGTTCAAGGCGATGCGCCCGCAGACACGCATCATCGCCGTGCAAACGCGGAATATGCCGGCCGTCTATGAGTCGTTTCATCAAAAGCAGATGATCTCCCTGGAGGGCGGCAGCACGTTCGCCGAAGGACTGGCCACGAGAGTGCCGTTCGAGACACCATTTCGAATCATGCAGGAGCTCGTCGACGATGTCGTGCTCGTCTCCGAAGAAGAGATGCGCCAGGCAATGGTGCTTCTGCTCGACAAAGCACACCTCGTCAGCGAAGGCGCTGGCGCGGCATCATTAGCAGCTGCCGGGTTGCTGGCGGACGATCTCCGCGGCCAACGAGTCGGGTTGATCGTCAGTGGGGGTAACGTAACGCTCGACACGCTGCAACGAGCGATGTGTGATGAAGCACCCTGGCCGTAGGGCGAGGATCAGGCCGACGCGGGGAGGGTTCCAGAGCCGATGCTGGAGATGTTCAGTCGATGGCTGCGACGATACCAGGGCATCGAGGCTAATCCGCTCTACCGGCTTGCCGCCGACGTCACCGTCGGCCGGATGCCGCTCGACCGCGCGCTGGCCGCTGCTCAGTCGTTCCAGGTAAACGGTCGGATTGCAGACGGTGATCTGATCGAGCTCGATCACCAGGTCGAGTTCGAATCCCGCGTGAACCCCGAGTTCGCGCTCACCCTCGCCCAACTGAACGTTGCGACCGCGCACGCAAAGGGGTTCGAGAAGGTACTCGTCGACCTGCACCTTCGCGTCGCTGATCTACTTGTCGATGATCGCGACGAGCGCGAACGCGAGCAGCAGTTGCGCGACGCACTGCTGACAGCACAGCGGATCTCCTACGTTGCCGGCCAGAAGCGCTCCCTCAACCGACTTGCCCGAAGCGCATTCGAGCGCGGCGAGACGGAGATGGCGCGTGATCTTCTGATACAGCAGCTCGATGCCGGCCGCGAGGAGAGTGACACCCGCGACGACATCCAGACCGCGATCCTGCTGGCCGACATTGCGCTGTCGGACGGCGACGTTGCCGACGCCCACGACCTCTATCATCGGGCCGCCCGCAGCGCCCGGCGCATCGGGGACTACTCTAGCGCCGTGGACGCGCTACTCCGCCAGGTTGCGATCCTGCGCGAGCGCGGGGATCTCCACGGTTGCCTGATGCTGCTCCAGCAAGCCAGCGATGCCGCAGACCGCACAGTCGACGACGCGCTCCAGGCCGAGGTTGCCTTTCGAACTGGCGCGCTCATGCTCGAGCTGGAGATGCCAGAAGTGGCGGCCGAACGGCTCGATATTGCACTCGACCGCTCGCGCCGGCTGGGCGACCTGTCGATGGAATCCCGCGCGCTTGCGATGCTTTCGCGCCTCGACCTCCAGCTCGACCGACGCGACGACGCGCTGCGCCACTTCGACGAGGTGATCGCGCTCGAGACTCGACTCGGCAACCGGACCGAGGTTGCTCGCGCAAGGTTGACGCGCGGACAGATCTACCTCGAAGCAGACCGGCCGGCAGACGCGATTCGCGAGCTGTCTGACGCTCGCGACCTCATCCGCCAGGTCGACGACCCGCAGTTCAGTGTCAGGACGCACGGGCTGCTCGGGAGCGCGCTGATGCTGGTTCACCGTGAGGTTGAGGCGCTGAACGAGCTGGAGAACGCCGTCCATGGCGCGCGAGCATTGGGCGACGTGCCGGGTGAAGCTCACTGGTTGATCGCGGCCGGCGAAGCGATGCTGCGCTCCGGGCAGAGCGATCATGCGTCGGCCCTCGCGGAACGCGCCGAAGAGCTGGCCCGCATGACCGCCGACAACGCGCTGCGCGCCGAGGTCTTCAACCTTTCCGGACAGATCGCGCTCGTTGAGCGCCGGCTGGACGACGCCGAGGACGCGTTTACCTCGGCGACCGCAGCCGCGCGCGCGGCCGGGTTGCCGGGCCAATCGCTGCACTACTTCCCGTTGCTGGCCCGGTTGGCCGCCGAGTCTGGAGCGATCGATCAGGCGCTGCGCTACATCGATGCCACGATCGACGAGGCAACCAGATCCGGGGAGCCGGGCATGATCGCTCGGCTCCATTCGCAGGCCGCCAGGTTGCTGACGCAGTCTGGCAAACGCGAGGCCGGCGAGCAGCGGTATATGCGCGCGGTGGACGCCGCCGCGGAGACCGGCGACGATCTCGTTCGAGGTCGCGCGCTGCAAGGAATCGCCGCGATCTACGATACGGCCGGAGACCTTGAGACCGCGCTCGACTTCTACCGCGACGCGCTTCAGGCCGCGATGATTGCCGACGACGAGCGGACGATCGCAACCGCGCACTACAACATCGGCGCGATACTCGTCGACGAGAATCGAGACGAGGAAGCCCGCAACCATCTCACCCAGGCACGAGACCATGCCGAACAGTTGCGTGACTTCGCGCTTGGCGATCGCGCGCGCTCATTACTCCGGCTTCTGACGCCGCCGCCCGCGCCGTATTCGGCCTGGAACGACGACGAATCGATCGATTTCCCGATCAGCGAGGAGCCAAGCCGGCCCCGTCCGGCGCCACCCTACTGACCGCCGCTCGATAGCGCGACGACAGCCGGCCAGATATCGCCGGACTCATGACATTCAGTCACAAATCGCCTCAAAATCGCTTGACCCCGACGCCACGAAGATGCAGACTGATGGCGTACACGGTTGGACGCTCGAGCGGTGCAAAACGCCAGTGCCGGGTTATCTCGGGGCGTGCCGCGCTGTGCGCCACGCATGTCCTTGTGGAACCTCGCTGTCCGGCGCGAGCGCCGAGAGAGATGACTGCGCGACACGAGTCCCATCCTGCTTTCGGGCTCAACCTGACCTGTCGCGGACTTGACGCACCTTCACCGCTGGCGTGGGGCATCCGCGGGGCATGCCGTATCCAGCGGGCTGAGAGGACGACGCTTCGTGGAACTGCTCGCGGGGCTCGTGCTGAGCCTCACTGCCGCGGTCGTCGGTGCGTGGCAGATCACGCGCCGGGATCGCCCGCTCCACGGGCCGATCGACGATGGCACGCTCGGGCTGCCACGTATCCAGCGGTGGGACGAAAGCTACCACCCTCCCAGATTCCAACGCCTTCGATCGCAATTCCCTCGTTTTGAGCTTAGCCGGCTCGGCATTGTGCTCTTCATCATCTTGTTGGTGGCCGGCGGGGCGTTTGCGCTCTACACCCGGTCGGTGTCGCAGAACGCTTCGCGCGAGGATCGCTTCAGTGTGGGTATGTCGCGCGTCAACCAGCACGCGGCTGAAGCCCGCAGCGTAACCGACCCCGCCGTCGCATACACTGCGCTCGTCGACGCGCGCGCCGAGCTGGATCGGCTCGCGCCACTCGCGAGCGATGACACATCACGAGACGAAGTCGCTGCCCTCCGGGGAACGATCGACACCGCGCTCGCGGATCTCTCAGTTTCTACGCCGGTTGTTGGGACTCAGATCATCGGGAACTATCCAGCCGCGCCGGCCGGCGTCGTCCCACAGGTCATCACAGCCGGTGGGCGGTTATTCATGCTGTCGGACGCCGTCTATGAGATCGACCCGATCAACTCCGTTCTGGTCCAGCTGCTCAAGCCCGGCGATGTCGTTAGCGATGCGCCAGTGCTCGTGCCCCGAGCGCTCACCTGGCGGGAAGATCGACTGATGGTCATCGACGCGACCCGCGCCTACACGCTCGATTCATCGACCGGGCAGTGGCAGGCGCAATCCCTGTCGACACCCGACACGGCCGGCTACGTCAACACGATCGCCGCCGAAGCCTTCGACGGCAATCTGTACCTGCTTATGCCAGCCGACGGGAAGATCCTGAAATTCCCGGCAGACGCCTACGGGGCAACGCCCGAAGATTGGGTCGGCACAGTCGCGAAAGAAGACCTGAAGTCCGCCGTCGATTTCGCGGTCGACGGCCATGTCTACGTGCTACTCCGCGATGGTCGTGTCCTTGATTTCTTGCGCTCGCGACTGAAGACGACCTTCGCGCCCGCGATCATTCCTCCTCTCAGCAACGCGACATCGATCGTCGCCGAGCCGAATCAGGCATTCATCTACCTCCTGCATGGGCCGGACGGCCGTATCCTGCGACTGACCCGCGACGGCGCGCTGACGCAGCAGATCACCGCAGGTGATGCCGCGGATCGCCTTCGGGGCGCAATCGGGCTAACTGTCGACGAGGAGAAGAGCATCGCCTACGTGCTCACCGAGACGTCGGTCGTTACCGTCCGGCTGCCAGCTCCGCCCGCGTCCAGCGACAAGGTGACGCCAACAGCGGGCGAAACGCGATAGCGGCAGCCCTCCCACGTCGAGACAACGCCACTGTCATCGGAACAGCATGAGGTCCCGGCAGCCACTCACTCTGACCCCGCCACGTCGGAAGACGGTTGGCGGCATGAACCCGAGCCGGCAGCCAACAGAGTGTCGTCCCGTCCGCTGCGTCCACTGCCGCTTGCCATTCTCTGCCCCGGCAACTACGAAGAATCTCCCTCGCGCTTGTTCGTCGTCGCGGGGGAGATTCTTCATGTGTGAGTTCGGGATACCGGGGCAGCGGACCGACTACTGATCAGACAACCTGTGAGGCGGAATGATCAGGCCTCCGCGCTCGCGACCTGCCCGTCCGTCTGCGTCTCACCCTGCCAGGCCTCGCCGCCACGGTGCCGCTCGTAGAGGAGCGTCATGCCGATGACGCCGAACGGATAGAGGAACGCGAAGAAGATGCTGCTCATGAAATTGACCATGTCAACCGGTCGGGTCGGGATCGCGACCAGAAGGAAGAGCGCCAACAGCGGGCCGGCCAGACCGGTGAGCATAAGCAATGACAGCTGTGTCAGGAGTGTGCGAGGGACACTGACATTCACCGCTTTCGCGCTATCAGCGATTGCCTTCTCTGGCACATCACCTCCGGCGACAACTGTCTGGGGAATGAAGATCATTCGCACCAGCATCATGATCGCGCGGGGAATCCCAACGATCGTTATCGCCTGTCGGAGCGCTGCGAGTATCGCCCTGAAGCGGGCGATGATGATCGGCACGATGAAGCGGGAGCCCTGTTGGTAGGACTCAACGACTCCAGGTCGTCGTCCGCGACGGAATTGGCCCATCGCCCAGACGATCGTCGGCTCGACAAAGATGAGCGCGGCAACAGCGTTCAGGCTGCCGACCAGGAGCAGCAGGAATATTCGGACGCCTGGGAATCTGCCCATCATCGCGAGGAACGGGCCAATCGGCGGGATGTGGAAGATCAGAGTCTGCAGCGCCGCGAGGAGGTAGGCGATCGGGATCAGGCAAGCGCCGATCAGCAGGAAGGTGTGGAGATGACGTCGGTAGTAGGCGTATGCGCCACGAGTCTCCTGGCTCGTGTACGCGAACATCAGCCCGAGCACGACAAGCAACCCGCCAAGAATACCTGCGGCAATCGCGGGGGCTCGCGTAAAGGCGACAAGCACGCGTGATCCACCACTGACGGCGCCGCAGAAGATGCCGAGGGGGGCTCGTCCGAACCCTTCGAAATCGGGGGCGGTGAGGCTGGTGTCGCGGACGTTGTTGCCCCACTTTACCGGCTGAGTCCACGAGGTCTTATCATTCGGGCCGGTTGGGCCGTTCCATTCGGAGCGACGTAGCTCGCCCCAACGTCCGTCAAAGGCAAGCCAGGCAAATGGGTCATCCGGCCCCGTCGGCGTATGCGGCACGACAACCGCCTTCATCGCGTCGCGGCGATGCGGACCTCTCGTCGTCTCGCAGCCGAATCCGGTGCCATTCTCAGCAAGCCCGAGATACACACGCTGCTCGAAGAAGCTGGCATGCGCCCCCCGCGCGACATAGACAACCGGATGCCCGTCCTCCTTCGAGAACTTCTTGTCGTTCCAGTCAGAGCGTTCTCCGCCGCCATGTTGCGCATAGACGACACGGGTTGGCTCCTTCGTCAACGCTTCCTCGGCGGTGTTCGCATCGAAGAAGAGCATCACCATCTCCCAGTCGCCCTCGTGGTTGTTGTTCCAGTCGTTGAAGTAGTAGTACATCCAGTATTGCAGGGCCAGCTCGTGAGAGCCGGGCTCCTGGTAGATGTGCGCGTAGGCGACGAAGGGCCAGTTCTCGGTGGACATGCGGTCAGCGAAGTATCGGCGATAGACACATCCCGGACGCACGGGCGAGCCTGGGTAATCGAGATAGTAGCCAGCGTCACGGCCGTACAGATCGGCGGCCGACGGCGCGTCCTTCACCAGCTCCCGAGCGCCATTCGCAGTGCCATCGACGGACTTCATCAGGGGGATATCGTCGCGCTTGAGGACAAAGTCGACCGCGACGGGGTCAAATCCCTCGTTCTCGGTGTCGCAGATATTGGAATTGACTTCGCGAAGATAGACGACCGGCGCGTAGCGATCTGCGAGTTGCTGGGCCGGCCCGGCGTCGGCGGACGGCGGCGGATCACCAATAGTCGTGCTCGTAACGCCGCCATCCGCCGCTCGGCTTTGGCCGGCAGGCACGAACGCGGCGAACACGACAATCACCACGCTCACCAGCACGAAGATGAAATGCACCGTCCGTCGGGAACGGCCAACCAGTAATGGGCTCATGGTGCTCCTCGCCGCGTCGGGACGTCGCCCCGACGACACTCGCCGCCAACGATATCGGATGGGCGTTGTGAATCCTAAGCCATGTCCGCAACCCCGAACGCCACGGCAAGGGCGCGACCTGGATCATCCGGAATCGATCTCCTGCGCCACCGGGAATGGTCGTCGAGTGAGGCGCGAAGCCCCCCGCGCACGTCAATCGTGGCACGATAGTCGCCTCTCGCGCCACAATCGCCACCACGGTGACGTCGAGGAATCTCGCAGTATGACCAATGACCCGCTCATCACTGACTCACTGAGCTATCTCGATTGTCCGAGAATCGAGATTCGCGCTGATGTAGAATCGCAAGAAGGAACGTAAAGGATCTCGTTCGCCACAGCCGCAGCTCGCGACTGTTGCAGAAAACACCGGCGCCCGGACGCATGAAACGCATCCACGGCGCCCGCCAGCATGGAGCGGGAACGTGGCGATGCTCGAATTGCGCCTGCTTGGCGTGCCAGACGTGATACTCGACGGCGAGCCTGTCCACCTCAATCGCCGTCCATCGCTCGGCCTCCTCGCCTATCTTGCAGTCACCAGACGCTCGCACACTCGCGAGGATCTCACCGCGCTTCTTGCCGGCGAGCTGCCAACCGACGCGGCGCGCAAACGCTTGAGAAACGCCCTTGCCGACCTCGTCAATCACGGACTCGGCCCGTTTCTTGAGATCAACCGGCGGTCTATCGGGCTGCGGCCATCGGAACGAGTGACGATTGACGTCGACCGTCTCGACGCGATGCTGTCGAACCACGGCAGAGAGAAGACGGACGACTTCGATTGGGCGAGCGCCCGCTGTGATCACGAGTTTCTTTCCGGGCTCGACATGGATGATGCGCCCGGCTTCGAAACATGGCTCGCGTGGGAGCGGATTCAGCGTCGCCGGCAGCTCACGACAGTCGTGGATCGTATTCTCGAGTCGCTCTTGTGGAGTGGCCAGCACCAGCGAGGCATCGACCTGGCCCGGCGATTGCTCGTCGTCGAGCCGTGGCACGAACCAGCCCATCGTATGCTGATACGCATGCTGGCTCGCGACGGGCAGCTTGCTGCCGCCAGGGCGCAGCATGCGCTGTGTCGTGAGGCTCTGGCTACTGATCTCGGTATCGAGCCACAAGCAGAGACCGTCGCGTTGATCGACCAGCTTCACGCCGAGCCCTCAGTAATCCGCAACAATCTCCCTTCAGTGCCGGCAGTAGACGGCCTCATCGGGCGCCGCGAGAGTATCGACACCATCACCAGATGCCTTGTTGACCCGGCCTGCAGGCTTGTGAGCCTCGTCGGGATCGGTGGGATTGGTAAGACGAGTGTCGCGATCGCCGCGGCCCGCCGAATTGCTATACCGGCCTGGATAATCCACGAACACCCGTTCGCCGACGGTGTCTATCTGATCGAGCTTCACCAATCGCCAGCAATCGATCCACGCATGAACGAGGCGGATGCGGGCGATCGACTCATGGCGGCGATCGCGCAAGCGCTCGAGATTCCCTCCAGCGATCGAGGCAACCAGCTCGACCGGATCGTCTCGTTCCTTCAGTCGCGACGGCTGTTACTCGTGCTGGACGATGTGGACGAGGCCGGCGGCGCAGAAACCGTAATAGCCGGAATCCTCGGCAATGCGCCACGGGTTACAGTCGTCACGACGTCACAGTCCGCGCTTGGTCTGGCAGACGAGTGGACGATCGAGCTGGCCATGCTGCCGGTCCCGACGACCGCGCAAGAGGCCGAGACAACGCCGGCAAGCCAGCTTCTGCTCCATGCGGCTCGACAGGCGGGCGTTGTCGTCTCCGAATCGGACTGGCCGGATATCGTGCAGATCTGCCGGCTTGTCGGCGGCATGCCGTTGGCGCTGACGATTGCGGCCAGCGCGCTCATCGCGATGTCGCCCGCCGATGTTGCGCGCGAGCTAGCCCACGGCACGGCGCTCTTCGAGACGGTCGCGACTCCGCATGGTCGAGCCACGATTCGCTCCGCCTTCAACGCGGCGATTGACGGACTGGCGCAGCCGCAGCGAGACTCGCTGCCGCGGCTCGCGGTCTTTCCCACTACCTTCGACCGTGCCGCGGCCATCGCAGTCGGGTTGACGTTCCCGGATCTCCTGGCGTTATCCAGACGCTCGCTGCTGGAGCGTGACGCCCACGGTCGCTACGCACTCCACCCACTCGTGCGTCGACTCGCGGTCGAACGGCTGGTCGAGCGCCCGGACGTCGAGCGGGATGCTCGATCGCTCCACGCGGCGCACTTCGCCGCATTCACCAACCAGGTCGCGCCATCGATAGACCGGTCGGACGACGCGCCGGCAACGATCGCCCGGGACCTCGCGAATATTCAGGCGGCCTGGGACTGGAGCGTTGAGACGAGCAACCTCCAGCAGCTCCAGCAGCTGTTTGATGGGCTGGATGCGTGGAGCCGGCGAGCCGGGCTGTACGATGACTGGTATCGACGGATCGAACGCGCGATCTCCCGTCTGCGTGGCCACAGCGACGACCCAGCCCGGGCTGCGCTCCTGACGCGGCTCTTCGCCGGCGCCGCCGACATCTGCGTCTGGCAGGGCGACCCAGAGCGTGGGCTCGCGCACATCGCGGACGCCCGGAAGATCACCGAGCAGGGAGGCTCATTCGAGGTCGAGGCGCTGCTCAGTCTTATTGAGGGCCGGCTCTTGCGCTTTCATCGTAGCTCTGCGATTTCCGCCTCCGACGCGTTGCAACAAGCCCGCGTTCTGGCGAGCGTGTCGAGGCAGCCACAGGTCGAAGCACGAAGCCTCCTCGAGCTCAGCTACTCAGCATACGACAGCGAGGATTACCGCCTCTCGACCACGTACCTGCAGCGAGCAGCCCGCCTCTACCACATGCTCAACGATCGCCACGCACTGGCTCGGACGACGCTGCAGCAGGCCAGGTTGCATGAGGTGACTGGCGCCTTTGCCGCGGCGCAGACCGAGTTCGAGCAGAGTCTCCGGATCGCGACATTACTGGGCGACCGTTCTGTCGAGGCGTTTTCGCTCCTTGAGCTCGGAATAATCCACGACGTCGCGCTCGGCCGTCACGCCGACGCCGACGACTACTTCGATCAGGCCTCGGAGATCGCGCAGCTCACAGGCGATCCCCACCTCGACGGCAACATTCAGCGAGCGCGCGGACGTAATGCGATGCGCGTGGGTATGTTCGACCACGCCCGGCGTCACTTCGACCACGCGCTCGACCGGGCAATCGATGTGCGCAACGACCGCGCGATCGGCCACTCGTTTGCCTGTCTCGCCCAGCTTGCCCTCGCAGCAGGGGACCGTGACACAGCAATCGATCGCGCTCAGCAGGCGCTCCAGATCGCGCGAGACACCGGTCGCCAGCACGCCCAGGCTACATTGCAGCTCGTGCTCGGAGGCGCGCACGAACAGCATGGCGACGGCATCTCGGCGCTTTCTGCCTACGCCCAGTCGCTCGCGCTCGCCGAGCTGCTCGCAATCCCACACATTGCCTGCGATGCGCTAACCGGGATCGCGAACGTCTCGCTCTCGAACGACAGCTTCGACCTGGCCGGGCGCGTCGCGAGGCAGGTTGCCGATCATCTGCTCCAGCGACGCCTCGCCGGGTGCGAAGAGCCAGGTCGCAACATACTCGTCACCTACCGGGCGCTGACATCCACCGGAGACCAGCTCGCGAGCGAGGTCTTGCGGGCCGGCGCGTTGCTCATCTCCCAGCGCGCTGCTCGCCTGCCGGCGCAACAGGGACGCCGGTACGTCGCCGCGTATGCCGATCGCGCGACCATTCTTCGCCACTATCAGCCGATCACGGGCGATGGCGAGTGTGCTGGGCATGGTTCAAGCCTGCCAACCTCGGCGCTGATTGTCGATGCCAACAGCGACTAGCGCGATGTCCGTCATCAGATCCTCCTGGTGAGCATCGCTAATGAGTCAATCCTGAGTCAATCCACGTGTAAAGTTGAGATTGGACGCCCACGAGCGTGAGCGTCCGGAAGGTTCAGCGACATCGGTATGTATAGAAGGGGCATTCGTGGCCACACTTACAGTTCTTGAGTTTGAGACCGCAGGCGGCGCTGAAGAGATGGTCAAGGCGCTTGGCGACCTCCAGCGGCAGAAGCTGATCACGCTGCAAGACGCAGCTATCGTCAGCTGGCCCGAGGGCAAGAAGAAGCCGAAGACCAACCAGCTGGCCAACTTGACCGGCGCGGGCGCGATGTCCGGCGCGTTCTGGGGGCTGCTGTTCGGGCTGATCTTCTTCGTGCCATTGCTCGGCATGGCCATCGGCGCCGCGATGGGCGCGCTCGGCGGGGCGATGACCGACTTCGGCAT
The DNA here is from genome assembly GCA_037045155.1 of Thermomicrobiales bacterium. Taxonomy (NCBI): domain Bacteria; kingdom Pseudomonadati; phylum Thermomicrobiota; class Thermomicrobia; order Thermomicrobiales; species Thermomicrobiales bacterium. The sequence continues at coordinate 1,107,677 of JBAOIG010000005.1, read as the reverse complement.
CAACGACGACTTCATCAAGAAGATCCGCGACGAGGTGACCGAGGGAACCTCTGCGCTATTTCTGTTGTCGTCGGGCGCCGTGCCGGACCGGCTCGCCGAAGAGATGAAGGCCCGCAACATCTCGTTCAAGCTGGTCGCCAGCAACCTCTCGCAGGAGCAGGAAGAGCGGCTCCGCGAGACCTTCGGCGCGGAGTAGTCGACGAGACGAGCAAGGCTGGATCTGTTTCGGCACAATACCCGAGCCCGGTTGGTAACGCACGAAGCCAACCGGGCTTACTATACTCGGAAGCACACAAAGTCAATTGTCATCAGCGCGCAGAGTCCAATGGGCGTTGACTCGGGCAGGAGTCTGATCCGTTGACAGAGGCTATCGACCATAACAGGCAGGGACAAGGGGCCGGCGCCCCGATGGCAGCGGTCATCAAGGCCTCCTGGCTGCCGATGGTCATCATCGCGCTGGCTCAAATCCAGCTGGGATTCAATGTAAATGCCCTGACGATCTCGATGGGGGCGATCGTCGAGGATCTGCAGGTTCCGCCGGCGATGGTCGGGACGGCGCTGGTCGTCTATTCGCTGGCCGTCGCGGGTCTGGTGATGCTCGGCGCGAAGATCGGGCGGATGATCGGCTCCCGGCTCGCGTTTCAGATCGGCATCGCCGCGCAGGCGGCCGCGATGGCAGTCATGGCATTGGCTTTCAACGCCGAGCTGATGCTCCTCGCTCAGGCCATTGCCGGCGTCGCCGCTGCGCTCGCCGTTCCGGCGTTCGTCGTCATGATCGCGAACTACTACCACGCCGCGCAGCAGGAACAATCACTCGGGCTCCTCGGCGCGGCCCAGGCCAGCTCGAGCGCGCTGGCGTTCCTTGTCGTCGGCTTTATGAGCATGGTCGTCAGTTGGCGCTGGGCATTCGCGATGCTGGTCGTCGTCGGGGCGATCATCGTCATCCTGAGCTTCCGGCTGGAGGTCATCGAGCCACGGAAGGGCATCCGGATCGACTGGCTCGGCGCGATTCTCGCCGCCGCAGCTGTCACACTGATCAGCCTTGGGTTCAACAGTATCAGCGCATGGGGCCTCCTCGTTGCGCAGCCCGACGCGCCATTCGACATGGCCGGCATGTCGCCAGCGCCGCTGATGATCATCGCCGGCGTGGTGGTAGGGCAGGCGTTCTTCACCTGGATGCGCCGACAGCGCGCCAATGAAAAGCCGACCCTGTTCGCGATCGAGACGCTCGACACGCCCAAGGAACGATCTGCAACCTTCGCGCTCCTGGTGATCGCGGCGGTCGGGCCGGCAGTCAACTTCCTGTTGCCCCTCTACATTCAGATCGTGCAGGGACGCACCACGATGGAGACGGCGATCGCCATCGTCCCCTACGCGGTAGCGATCTTCATCGGCGCAACCTTCGTCGTCCGTGTCTATGGCACGCTGTCGCCGCGACAGATCGGCCGCTACGGGTTCGGGATGGTCGCCGTCGGTGTGATTGTGCTTGCCTACACGATCAACAACGAGTGGGGCACACCGATGGTCGTCGTCAGCCTGCTGGTCATCGGGCTCGGCGAGGGCTCTCTGCTGACGCTGATGTTCAACATCCTGGTCTCGGCATCGCCGAAGGAGCTCTCCGGTGACGTTGGCGCGCTCCGCGGAACGGTCAACAACCTGGCGACCGGACTCGGCACTGCGATTGCCAGCCTGCTCGCGATCGCCGCGCTTGGCATCATCGTCAACACCACGGTCAAAGAGAGTCCGGTCATCCCGCCCTCGCTGGTAGACCAGATGGAGCTCGACACCGTTGACTTCATCGACAACGACGAGTTGGAGGCGGTCCTCGAACAGGAGACGACCGCAACCGATGCCCAGATCAAAGAGGCAGTGCGCATCAACACCGACGCGCGCCTCCGCGCACTCAAGATCTCTTTTCAAGTATTGGCCGGGCTCGCGCTGCTCGGCATCATCCCCGCTGGCGGGTTGCCGCCATATCGGCGCGGGGAGATTCCAACGGATCTGAACGTCGGCAAATCCGACGCGACGGAGGAGGAGCGTTCTCCCCCGCCGCCCGGCCCGGCCGGCGATTAGGACATGGTGGTACATGGGATGGTCTCAGGAAGGAACTCATCATGACACAGGCATCCGATAAGGCGCGAGCCTACTCTCGCGAGCAGGCGGAGCAGTTCCGCGGCCAGCTTCATGAGCTGTTGAGGATTCCGAGCCTCAGCGCCGATCCGGCTCATGCCGGCGACGTGCGCGAGGCGGCGGAGTGGCTCGCCGAGCATCTGAACACGCTGGGTCTCGATCACGTCGAGATCATGGAGACTGCCGGACATCCGGTTGTCTACGCCGACTGGCTCGGCGCAGGCCCGGACAAACCAACCGTGCTGGTATACGGCCACTACGACGTCGTGCCGGCCTCCCTCGAGGATGGTTGGGACACCGAGCCGTTTGAGCCGATCGAAAAAGACGGCAAGATGTACGCTCGCGGCGTCACTGACGACAAAGGGCAGCTATTCATTCACGTCAAGGCGCTTGAGTCGTATCTGCGCACCGCGGGAAGCGCGCCGGTCAACGTGAAGATGCTGCTCGAGGGTGAGGAGGAGGTCTCCTCGCCGAACCTTCGGCCATTCATCGAGTCGCACCTGGATCTGCTGGCGGCCGACGTCTGTGTGATCAGCGACTCGTCGATGCCGTCGATCGACCGCCCGTCGATCATGCACAGCCTGCGTGGCATGACCTATATCGAGGTTGAGGTCGATGGCCCGCACGACGACCTGCATAGCGGATTCTACGGCGGCGCCGTCCACAACCCGGCGCTCGCGCTGGCGGAGATCATCTCCAAGCTCCACAACCCCGATCACAGCATCGCGGTCCCGGGCTTCTACGACGATGTCGTGCCGCTGGCGCCCGACGAGCGCGCCGAGGTTGCCAAGACCGACATGAGCGAGGAAGAGCTTCTCGTCGCAACGGGCGCCCCATCCCAGTGGGGTGAGGCGGCCTACACCATCCGCGAGCGCGTCTCGGCGCGCCCGACCCTCGAGATCAACGGCATGGGCAGCGGCTGGACCGGCCCCGGACCGAAGACGATCATTCCCCAGAAAGCGATGGCAAAGATCAGCTGCCGGCTGGTCGGCAACCAGGATCCGCACAAGATCTACGATCACCTCAAGAGCTACATCGAGTCGATCACGCCGCCGACGGTCCGAGTCGAGGTTCGGCTGCTGACGACAGGCGAGCCGGCGCTGATCGACTTCCATCTGCCCGAAATGCAGGCGGCGGTTCGCGCCTACGAGAAGGGCTGGGGGCATACCCCGGTCTTCACGCGCGGCGGCGGCAGCATCCCGGTGGTGGCCGACTTCTACAATCTGATGAACATGCCGGTCGTCATGATGGGGTATGGTCTCGACACCGACGGCCTTCATGGGACCAACGAACATCTCACGATCGAGATGTTCCACCGAGGAATTGAGACTGCAATCGTCTATCTCGACGAGCTAGCGACGATGGAGCGCTAGCTCGGAGCGCGCCGAAACGTCCGGTGGTGGGGACAATCGGGAACACGTGGAAGCACGACGTAGCATGAAAACAGAAGATGACGGCATCCGTTCAGCTGAGCCCGGCAACAGCATGGACACCTCCGTTGAGGCGCCAGTCTCAACCGGTGATCTCCCGTTACCCGGGCGCGTGCGGGACGAGATCACCGCTGCCTGGGAACAGTTCGCTGACGTCAACGACGGCCAGAATGCTGCTGTGTACCCGGCGCTCGCCGCCGTCCCCCGCAATCTGTTCGGTCTATGCGTCGCCGGCGTAGATGGTCGCCTCTACGCCGTCGGCGATGCCGACTATCAGTTCGCGATCATGAGTGTGTCCAAACCGTTCGTCTTCGCGATCGTGTGCCAGCTCATCGGCGCGGAGCAAGCGCGCGAGCAACTGGGGGTGAATGCCACCGGGCTGCCGTTCAACTCGGTCATGGCGATTGAGTTGAACGCGGATCGGCGCACGAACCCGATGGTCAACTCCGGCGCGATCGCGACGACGAGTCTGGTGCCTGGCGCGACATCGGACGAGAAGTGGAAACACATCCATGATGGACTGTCGCGGTTCGCCGGCCGGCAACTATCGCTGAACGACGAGGTCTATGCCTCGGCGATGCAGACGAACCACCGTAACCATGGGATCGCCCGGTTACTTTTCAGTTACGACCGACTCTACTTTGACCCTGTCGAGGCGACCGAGCTCTACACGCGTCAGTGTTCGCTCGACGTTACCGCAACCGATCTGGCCGTCATGGCAGCCACGCTGGCAGACGGCGGAGTGAATCCGCTGACCGGGGAGCGGGTGATCGACGCCGAGGTCTGCCGACCGACGCTCGCAGTCATGGCGACAGCTGGGCTGTATGAAACGTCGGGTGATTGGTTGTACGATGTAGGGCTACCAGGCAAGAGTGGTATCGGTGGTGGGATTCTGACCGTCGCACCGGGCAAGGGCGGGTTGGCGACATTCTCGCCGCCGCTCGACCCAGCCGGAAATAGTGTCAGGGGCCAGCTCGCGACGAGGCTTCTCTCAGAGCGGCTCGGGTTGAATCTGTTCGCGTCGAGGCCTGTCATACCCGCCAGCGAACAGCGAGAGACATCGGAAGGAAGGGAATAGCTCTATGGGGCACGACCTGTACGCTGCGCTCGAGGATCGGCTCGTGCGTTATTGCATCATCGACACCCAGGCCGATGAGACATCGGCCACCATTCCCAGTACTGCGAAGCAGTACGATCTGCTCAACTTGCTCGTGGAGGAGCTGAAGGGGCTTGGCCTCGCGGATGTCGAGCTAACCGCTTACGGCGCGGTCCTGGCGACGATTCCGGCCACCGTTGACAAGGACATCCCGACGGTCGCCTTCCTTGCGCACGTCGACACGTCGTCCGCATTCAACGCGACCGGCGTCAAGCCGCTCGTCCACCGTGCCTGGGATGGCAGCGACATCGTCCTGCCAGACGACCCCAGCATCGTGTTCTCGGCCAGCGAGATGCCGTATCTGGCGAAGAAGGTCGGCGACGACATCGTTACCGCCAGTGGGACAACGCTGCTCGGCGCTGACGACAAGGCCGGCCTCGCGATCGTGATGGAGTTCGTTCGCCACCTCGCCGAGCACCCGGAAACTCCGCACGGCCCGATCCGCATCTGCTTCACGCCCGATGAGGAGATCGGTCGTGGGGTCCATGCGAATTTGCCGGGCGACCTGAAGGCAAAATACGCCTACACGCTCGACGGCGCAGACCTTGGCGAGATCGTCTACGAGACGTTCTCCGCCGACAAGGGCACGGTGACCATTCAGGGCGTCTCGACCCATCCCGGGCAGGCGAAGGACACGATGGTCAACGCGCTGCATCTCGCCTCCAAGGTCGTGATGACCCTTCCGCACGCAACGCTCCAGCCGGAGACGACCGACGGCCGGCAGGGATTCATCCACCTCTACGCGATGAGTGGTACAGCGGCCGCGGCCGAGATGCACTTCGCGATTCGCGATTTCGAGCTGGACCTCCTGGCCCAACACGGCGAGCTACTGACCAAGGTCTGCGATGCAGTCCAGGCCAGCGAGCCCCGCGCGACGGTCACCTGCGAGATCACCCCGCAGTACCGCAACATGCGCTACTGGCTGGAGGACAACATGTCGCCCGTTGAGCTGGCGCGCCAGGCATGCGCCGAGATCGGCGTCGACTGGTTCTCGCAGCCAACGCGTGGTGGCACCGACGGATCTCGCCTCACCGAGCTCGGCGTTCCGACGCCGAATCTGTTCACCGGAATGCAAGCATTCCACGGGCCGATGGAGTGGGTCAGCGTTCAGGACATGGCTCGCGCCACCGAAATGTGCGTGCGGCTCGCCGAGCTGTGGAGCCAGCAGTAGCGAAAGGATGTGCCGGCGATTCATGAGGATCTGGTTGTCGGCCGAGCCGGTGGCTCGGCCATAGCAAGCGCACTCGACATGTAGCATGTAGCCGCGCCGGGGGTGACGCGGTAGGGGGAAGGACCATATGAGCGCAGCGGGGGCTGCCGCCCAGAAGCCAGAAGCACAAAAACGCGGCTTCACCGAGAAGATGCTGGATGGCATCGAAAAAGCGGGGAACAAGGTTCCCCATCCAGTGATGATGTTCGTCTACCTGATCGTACTCGTGATTATCCTGTCGGCGATCCTCAACATGATGAACGTCGGAATCGTCGAAGAGATCATGGTCCCGGTCGGCACAAACGTCACCGAGGAGTACAACATTCTCGGAGGCACAACCGAGAACATTCTCGACGTCACCGATAGCGCAATCCTCAATCCCGACTTCGAGATCATCACAGAACGGGTCGAAGTCAAGAGCCTGCTGTCGATCAGCGGCTTGCGATTCCTGCTGACATCGTTCGTCGGCAACTTCGCCAGCTTCAGTGTCGTCGCCGTGATCTTCGTGGCGATGATCGGCGTCGGCGTCGCTGAGGAAGCCGGACTGATGGCCGCATCGATCCGCAAGCTCGTGGCTGTGGCTCCGAGTGGCGCGCTGACGTTCATTATCGTCCTGATCGGCGGCCTCTCCAGCGTCGCGACCGACGCTGGCTACCTGATCCTTGTCCCATTGGGCGCGGCAGCGTTCCTGAGCGTGAAGCGACACCCTCTCGCGGGCGTCGCCGCAGCCTATGCAGGCGTCAGCGCCGCCTTTGCGGTGAATATTCTGATCGCGCCGCTCGACGCGATGCTGACCGAGATGACCAACGAGGCCATCCAGATCACCGATCCGACCGGATCGATCACGATTACCGCGAACTTCATCTTCTCGGCGGTATTCACGATTCTGATGGCGCTCGTCATCACGTTCGTCACGACGCGGCTGATCGAGCCGCGACTCGGCATCTACGATCCGTCCGAGGCTGGGGACGAAGTCCCGGCAGAGGAAGTGGCAATCGATCACGCCGCCGAATCACGCGGGTTGAAGTACTCGGTCTATGGCATCCTGGCCGGCGTCGTGTTCTTCGCCGTGATGACCGCTCCTCCGGGCGCCCCACTCCGCGACCCGGTCGATGGCTCGATCATTGGCAACACCCCGTTCATGGATAGCCTGGTCTTCATGATCACGGTGATCTTCATGCTGGCCGGCCTGGGCTATGGCATCGGCGCGAAGACGTTCACCAAGAGCACCGATGTGATCAACGCGATCGTCAAGACCTTCGCCAGCCTGTCCGGCCTGATCTTCATGTTGCTGATCATCAGCCAGTTCATCGCCTACTTCAACTTCACCAACATTCCGCGTGTGCTGGCCGGCGCAATGGCTCATCTGCTGGAGAGCGCTAACGTGGGCGCGCTGCCACTGCTGATCGGCTTCATTTTGGTGATCATGCTGCTCGACATCATCATCCCGGGCGCGATGCCGAAGTGGGCGATCTTCGCGCCGGTGTTCGTGCCAATCTTTATGCGGCTCGGGGTTGCTCCACAGACGGTGCTGGCAGCCTACCGAATCGGCGACTCGCCGATGAACGTCGTCACCCCGTTGATGGTCTACCTGCCGTTCATCGTGATCGTGTCGCAACGCTACGTGAAGAGCGCAGGGCTCGGCACGATCATCTCGCTGATGATCCCGTACACGCTGATCGTCACGATCGTCTGGATCATTCTCTTCGTCATCTGGTATCTGGTCGGTATCCCACTGGGCCCCGGCTACCCGGTGAAACTATAACGGCGCCTATCGTCTTATAACGGTGAGTCGAACTGCGACGACGTGTAGGTGACGCGAAGGGACACGACATGAAGATGAGACGAATCTACAGAAGCACGCTGGCGCTGGCTGCGCTGGTGATGCTTGGGTCGCTGCTGGCCGCGTGCGGAACGACCGGCAAGGCCGCGACGCTCCTGGACACCGAGTGGCAACTGACCCAACTGAATGGGAATGACGCGGTGCCGGTTGTCCTGGTGTCGATGAAGTTTGCCGAAGATGGCAAGCTGATCGGCAATGGCGGCTGCAATAACTACATGGGGAGCTGGAAGCACAGCGACTCGAACAGACTGGCACTCTCGATGGGCGCATCGACGATGATGGCGTGCGAAGAGCCGGTCATGAAGCAGGAGCATGAGTTCTCGCTGGCTCTCGAGCAGACCTCGCGGTACAGGCTCGAAGGTGACGACCTCAGCCTCTACAACGCTGACAACGTGAAGGTTGCCGAGTTCGCGACCCTGAAGGCCACCGAACTGACACGGACGAAGTGGGAAGCCGTCGGGATCAATAACGGCGAGGACGCCGTGATCTCGGTCGACGCCACAACGATGACCGCCGTGTTCGCTCCGGACGGCACCGTCAGTGGCAGTGGCGGCTGCAATACCTTCAATAGCAGCTACAAGCGGGGGGCTGACACGCTGGAGATCGGCGTGATCGCGCAGACGGCGATGGCCTGCGACCAGGGAATCATGATCCAGGAGCAGCGATTCCTGAAGGCGCTCGAGCAGTCCAAGACGTACGAGCTGGGCAATGGCACGCTCGACCTTCGGGGCAGTGACGGGCAGCTCCTTGTCATGTTCCACGAATCGAAGTAAAACGAGACTCAGTTCGGTGCGCCACGGTCTGCTGTGGCGCACCGGCGCTTTTTGGACTAAGGAGGATAGACATGCCGTTTGGGCCGATCGAGCTTCTGGTCGTTGAATTCCCCGGCAACAAGTTCACCGGGGAGCTCGCCCCGGCCCTGAAGGAGTTGGTAGACCACGGGACAGTCAGCATCATCGATATTCTGTTCGTCACGAAAGATGCCGATGGGAACGTCTCCGAGCGCGAGCTCGGAGATCTGATTGACGACGTGTACACTGCCTACGATCCGGTGGTGGATGAGGTCAGTGGGCTGCTGACACACGAGGATGCCGAGCTGCTGACGGCGGCCATGGCGCCGAACTCCTCTGCCGGGATCATGCTGTTCGAGAACGTCTGGGCCAAGCGCTTTGCGGACGCCGTCGCGGAGGCGAACGGACAGGTTATCCTGAACGAACGGATCCCGCGAGCGGTTATCGAGGAGCTCATTGCCGCCGAGATCGAATCGGCCTAACTAAGGCCGGCCGGATACCGAACCGGACACGACGAAGGGGGAAACAGCGCTATGAGACGTCGACCACCACCGCGGCGTGGGCCGAGCCTGATGGGGACGATGGCCCGCACGGCCGTGATCGCCGGCACAGCGACGGCGGTCTCTGGCAACGTCGCGCAGAAGCAGCACGCGAAAGCCAACGTTGCTCAGCAGCAGCAGGCAGCCCAGCAGGCAGCTGCGCAAACCCAGACAGATGTCGAGCAGATGCAACAACAGCTCGCGGCGCTTCAGATGCAACAGGCGCAAGCGACGATTACGCCCGTGGCCCCGGCAGCGCCGGCTCCGGCTGCTGGTGGCGACCTGATCACGCAACTGAAGCAGCTCGCCGACCTGAAGGCTGCCGGGATACTCAATGACGCTGAGTTCGAGGCCGCGAAGGCGCAGTTGCTCGGGGGGTAACCAGGGGGTTCTCAACAAACAGTGATCCTGCAGGATCACTTCGTGGAGCGTGGGGTCTAGTGGAGAAGGGGGTAGCTCCGTGGCCGACATCATTATCGGTCTCATTCTCGGCGCGTTCGGTCTCCTCGTCTGTCTAGCTGGTCTCCGGGTATTCTTCGTGGCACTGCCGATTATCGGCTTTGTCGCGGGATTCTACGCGGGCGCGGCAGCGATTGCCGCGATCACCAATGGCAGCTTCCTTGGAGATCTGACGGCGGTCATCGTGGGGTTCGTTGTCGGCGTCGTCTTTGGCACGCTGGCGTATCTCTTCTGGTATCTCGGCGCGCTGCTCTCGGCCGGCTCAACCGGCGCGCTGATCGGCTCGGGCGCTATGAAGGCCATCGGCGTTAGCTCGGGCTGGGTCATCTTCCTGATCGCCGCCGCCGTCGCGATCGTCTTCTTCGCCATCGCATTCCTGCTGGCGTTGCCGGTCTATGTCGTCGTCATCAACACTGCGTTCGTCGGCGCTGCGGCCGCCGTCACCGGGCTACTTCTGATCATCAACAAGATCGACAGAGTGGACCTGCATTACGGGCTCGCCTGGGCCACCGTGAACGAGTCGTGGTTCTGGCTCATCATCTGGATCGTCGCCGCGGTGGTCGGCATCCTCTATCAGCTCCAGTCGATCAAGGCAGTTGTTCTGCCCGAAGATCGCTGGACGCGGGCCGAGCCTGCCTGATACCGGGCGCGCACCGGGGATGATGGTCTTTGCCTTCATCCCCGGCGCGGCACGCTGAGGAGCTCGTATGCAGCCGACCTTTTCGGATGCCGAGACACCCTCGGCAGACAACTCTGACAAGCCAGTCCCATACCGAACGATTCTCCGACGACGCAATGTGCGGTTGCTCGCCGGCTCCCGATTCACCAGCCGGATGGCGCAGACGACACTGAGCTACGGCGCGATGGTTCACCTCGGGCAGGCCGGCGCATCACAGCTCGGCGTCTCGCTCGTCGGCTCCGTGTCCTACATCGCCCCGCTGTTCTTCGGCGTGCAGGGTGGGGCCGCCGCCGACACGATGTCCAAACGAGTTGCGCTCGCGTTCGGGTTCGGCATGCAGGCGCTGCTGTGCCTACTGTCCGCGGTCTTCCTCACAACTACAGTCGGCAGTCTGATGTTCCTCATGTTCATGACCAGCCTGCTGATGGTGATCGTCATACCGAGCATGAAGGCGGCGGTCGCAATTGTCTCGACGCCGTCGGAGATGGCGTCTGTAAACGCGGTCATCGCGCTAGTTGGCTCGGTCGGCTCCGCGCTGGGCTCGACGATGATCGCGCCAGTGCTGATCAGCGTCTCTGGCATCGACATGGTTCTCTACGTCGCCGCTGTCCTGTTTGCAGTCGGCGCAATCCGCGTCTTCAAGATGGACGTTGAACACGGAAAGCCAGAACCCGGCGCCTGGCGGAAAATCGACTGGAAGCCCCGCTCCATCTCGCTTCGCATGAACGCGGACTGGATTCGCGACCACCGCTCGGTGGGGACGATGATCCTGACTGGCGCTATCGTCGTCGCGCTCTTCGAAGCATTCACCACGCTGATCCCGATCTATGTGCGGGATGTGTTGAACGCAAATCCGGCTCATTCGGTCTACATCTTCGCGCCGGCCGGCGTCGGCTTTCTGGTCGCAACTGTTGTGGCGCCCTGGGTCATCATGCGGTTTGGGGAGCGGCGACTCGCGGTCGTTGCCCTCGGTTGCGTGACGACGGGAATGATCCTGTTTGGATTGATCAGGCCGATCGCGCCGTTTGTGTCGATCATCAGCCCCCTCCGGCTCCTCGAGCCATTCGGCGTTCACCTCAGCAAGGAGGTCCTGGCGGCGTCGGTCATCGCACTGCCGACGAATTTTGGCTCGACCGCGGCCGGCGCAGCCGTCGACAACTTCGTCAACCGTCATACGCCAGCCGATCGTCAGGGCGCGACGTTCGGGTTGAAGGAAGTCCAGGAAAACGCCCTCGCGCTGGCGACGATCATCGCGCTGGGAGTCGTGTCAAACCTCGTCGGCCCGCGTATCGTCATGATCGTGGCGCCGATAATCGTGCTGCTGCCGGTTATCTGGCTGCTCCGCTACAGCTTCAAGCGCGAGGACCAGCCCATGATGACTCGACGGGAGGCGTTCGCGCTCCTCACCTCTGGTGAGGAGTCGCTGCCAGCAGACACATAACACCGACGCGCCAGGATACGGCGCAACCGCAAGACTGAACGGAATACCCGAAGGAGGCAAGATGACTGACGAACAACGACCACCAACTAACGACGAGACCCCGTCGGCCTCGTCCGCGCCAGACGAGGCCGGCGATATGCATGGCGCTGGCGGCGACATCGCGCCAGATCAGCCGACAACCGCGCTCCCAATAGTGCCTCCCAACACACCGCCGCCGCCGGGGGGAGAGCCTCCGATCGAGCCACCGGGCGGCGGCGAGCCGCCCGAATCATCGGACAGACAGACGTATCAGCGTTGGGTCATCGGCGGGCTCATCGCTTTCCTGGTCTTTATCGTGCTCATTGGTGTGTTCTTCATCTCCCGTGATGACGATGATGACGACGAAGATCATGTCGCCGAGGCAACCAAGACGATCGTGGCTCCCAAGGTTGTGGCGACGGAGACGGCGGAGAAAGTAGCGACGGAGACAGCAGTCGCGGAAACCGCAACTGCTACCCCTGTCGAGCCGACGAAGACGCCAGAGCCAAGCCCGACGGCCACCGAGACGCCGAAACCAACTGCAACATATACGCCGGCTCCAACGTACACACCAACGCCGAAGCCGCAACCCACGGCAACATATACGCCGACACCGAAGCCCGAGCCGACGTTGACACCAAAGCCGGAGCCACCGACTCCAACGCCGAAGCCGGAACCGACCGCTACCGAGCCGCCAACCGTGCCGACGCCAGTTCCAGGCGCGCTAGTGTATTCGGCCAACTGGTCGGGTGGCGCAGGCGATTGGAAGCTCGGCGAAGGATGGGAAGTCAACGGCAGTGCGCTGGTCGCCGATGGCGCCCTCGCCGGCCCGTTACTATCCCCGTTCACGCCAACCAGCCCGGACTACGCAGTCGAGGCGCAGATCGCCATCATCGGAAGCCATGGCTGCAACGAGCTCGCTGGAGTGTTTGTGCGCGCCACGCAGACGAAAGACTCAACTCCGCCGAAGTCTTCCGGCTACGCTGGCAACGCCTGCGCGCACGAGTGGCGCATCGACGCTGTCAGCCAGGACAGTCGCTCGACACTGAAGAGCGGCTATCGCCCGCTCGACACGACGGCGCATACCTATCGCCTTGAGGTCAAGGGCGACAACATCCGCCTGTTCATCGATGGCAAGTTCGCTGGCGAGACGCAGAACAGCCAATTCTCGGCAGCCGGCGGCGCCGGCCTCTACCTGGATGGCAACATCCAGGTGATGATCCGCAGCTTCCGGGTGTATTCGCTCGGATCATAAGCATGCGGCGCTCCCTGTCACCAACCGAGGCCATGTTCAGCGATTCACCGTCGCTGAATATGGCCTCCTGGATCCAGTGAGAGAGGCGCACAACGCAACATCCCCGGCAAGGCCGGGGATGTTGCGTTGCCGTATCGGCGGCTACCGATTGTCGAAGTACTGACGGTTCAGGCTGAGGAAGCTGGCCCACTGCTCGGGCAGATCATCCTCGAAGAAGATCGCCTCGACGGGGCAGACCTCGGCGCAGACGCCACAGTCGATGCACTCGTCGGGATTGATGAAATACTGGTTCGAATTGTCGTCCGAGTGGATGCAGTCGACGGGGCAGACCTCGACGCAGGAGGCGTCCTTCACGTCAATGCATGGCTCGGCGATCACATAGGTCATCGCGCGGTACCTTTCTCAGTGGGGTTCGATCTATACACAGGCACGCCATTCCTGTGGACGCGCCAGATGATGCGCACGTTGCTGGCAGTATAGCACGCACTCTATCGCTCTCCTGGGCGTGGGTTCTCCACCAGCCGCGCCGATCAGCCGTGGCGAATAAGGTCGCTCGCGTCCCAGACATGCTGGAGGACGGGCCAGGCTTCGTCATCGCTCATCCGCCGCGGCCGATGATAATCCTCGATCAACACCGGGACGAGATCGAGCGCCAGCACCGCGTCACCTCGCATCCAGACATCGGCGATCATCCCCTGCTTGGTCTCGAGCGACCATTCCTGGTCGAAGACGAAGTTCCCCAGCGAATAGACGATCGACTTGTCTTTGTAGGTCTCGACGGCCTGAACCCAGTGGGGGTGAGAGCCCATGACCATCGCCGCGCCGTTGTCGATCGCCAGCTGCGCAAAGGCGCGCTGTTCCTCGGTCGGATCGTAAACATACTCGGTGCCCCAGTGGAAGAACGGGATGACGACGTGGCCAGCGGCCAGCTCGCGCTTGATATCTTCGACAACGAGCCAGTCAATCAGCGGGTTCGTGCCCGGGCTATTTGCCTCGGCGCCATCCCATTGATCGCTGATCCCGTTGTAGCCAAGGAACGCATAGGTGACGCCGCCGACCTTGGCCAGCGCCGCCTTCCGCGATTCCTCGATGGTGTGGCCCATGCCAAAGTGCAGGATTCCCGCCTTGTCGAGGACATCGGTCGTGTCATCCATACCGACGACGCCGAAGTTGAACGAGTGATTGTTCGCTCTGTTGAGGACGTCGATCTCGGCGAGCTGCAGTCCGGCAACAGCGCGGGTATCAGTCTTGAACTCAAATGTTGACCAGTCCGTCGGCGTCTCGAAGGAATCTGACAGCGAGCATTCCAGGTTCGAGATCGTCACATCCGCCCAGGTCAGCTCGTCGGCGATCGCGCGGAATGGCGCCGCCCAATCACCAAGCTCGACCATCCTGACGTGGACGTGACGGCCCATGATGATGTCGCCGGCCCAGGTCATCGACACGGCCGGATGGAGTGGCACGGTTGCGATGGCTTCCGCGGCCCGCGCGGCAAGGCCTGTCTCGCGCGAGTCATCGACATCGGCCACCATCGTCACCTGCAACGGCCAGGTCGCGTCACCCGTCCGGAACCAGCTGATGTCATCGAGCCGCAACGTTCGGAATCGAAAATCGACCCACGCCGCCGGGATGATCGCCAGCACGCCTGGTTCATCCTCCATAAAGGTCGCCAGGTTGTCGCGGTTCGGCACCGCCTGGTCAGCTTGCGCCACAGCGAACGGGCCGGCGGATTCCGCCACCTTCACCCGCACGACCCTTTGCGACACTGGAGAACCGAGCGCGCTCCAGTCGGTAATCTCGCCAGACCAAAGCCCGCGAAGCTGTTCGCTCGTGATTCCCCGGACCACCAGCCGACGAGACACGACCGCAACATAGTCTGTCACTAGCCGCGGCAGTCCCGCGTCCACAGCGCCGGGCTCGGCCATACGGATCGTCAGGTCTGCGCGACTGTCAGATGCGGCAGCCGCAACGGCGCCAAGATGCTCGACGAATCGATCCCGCATCCAGCTCGCATGCGTCAACAACGGTTCGGGGACGCCGTCAATGCGGACAGTCATTGTGCCGTCGCTCGCGCCGCCCGAAGTCGGCGACGCGACGCCGCTGCCTTTGGTTCCGGATGGCGTCTGGCCCGGCTTCGCAACCTGCGTAGACGCACCCACTTGTGGCTGCGACGCGGCATTCGGACCGAGCGCCGCATCCGGCTTCTCCTCCGGGCCACTGCAAGCTGCGAGCAACGTTGCGCCAGTAGCAGCGACAACACGCAGAAACGACCGTCGTGTCAGGATGATTCGATGCATTCAATTGGCCCTTACGACCGGCAGGCGACGTGCCGGCAAGTTGCGACTCCGGTTGCCAAGTGTACGAGCCGGGCATGCATTCTGGTAGGCGCAGTATGCCGGCCAGCCATTGCCTTCCCCGGCGAAACCGTGTATCCGTATCATTGCCACCGGCAACAGCGCCGGACCTTCGCAGGAGGAGAGGAGCCTCATCGATGACAACAGTCATCGTCCCGCTCGACGGGTCGGACCGTGCAGAGCAGGCCATCCCCTGGGCAACAGCGCTTTGCCACAGGATCAACGCCCGGCTGACACTGATCTCAGTCGTTGAGATCCCGGTCGAGTTCGGCGCGTGGAGCGCAGCCAGCGCGATGGCCGTCGGAAACGAGCTCGACGAATGGGCGGCCGAGCGAAAGGCCTACCTCAAGGACGTCGCCAGCAAGATCGACGGTATCCAGATCGATATCGTCAGCCGTATCGGCAGTCCCACCAGCGAGGTTCTTAGCGCAATTGGCGACGTTGAGGACCCGTTCATAGTCATGACGAGCCATGGCAGGACCGGCGCGAGCAGGGTGGTGATGGGAAGCGCCGCGAACCGCATTGTGCGCGACGCACGCTGCCCGGTGCTCGTGATCCGCTCGCAGCGCGAAACGCCGGACGTGACGCCATCCTTCGATCGAGTGCTGGTGCCGCTCGACGGTTCTGAGTTCTCCGAGCATGCTCTCGATCGGGGGCTGGACGCTATCGCTCCAGGCGGCCAGTCGATTGCCGTGCATCTGTTGCGCGTCATCGAGTTTCTCGCCGTCAGAATCCCCGGGCCGGACATCCCTCTTGATTACGGACTCGTCGCCGAATACACAGAGGCGATGCAAGAGGAAGCAACGAACTATCTGGGGGTGGTGACCGGGCGGCTGAGTGAAAAGGGCGTAGCCGTAACGTCGGAGGTGCGTCAGGGTCGGGTCTCTGATGAGATCCTCAGAACTGCCGCGGAGCAAAAAGCTGATCTGATCCTCATGTCCACGCATGGCCGGGGCGGCGTATCGCGTCTCTTCTTCGGCTCGGTTGCCGAGAGGGTGCTCCACGAATCGACGCACCCTCTCCTGCTGGTGCGCCCGCGCGGGTAATTCAGACCCGTAGCCGTGATGGCGCTGACAGAACTGTCGGCGCCATCACGTCTATTCGGTGGCCACGCGGTGTGCGTGATTATCGGACCGACTACCCACGCACAAATCCCAACGCTGGCCGGCGCGGCTCAGACCCGCAGATAGCCGTCGGCCAGCATCATCTCGGCATTGAGGATGGATGCGCCGGCCGCGCCCCGGATCGTGTTGTGGCCGAGGACGACAAACTTGATATCAAACAGCGAACACTCGCGGACACGCCCAACCACCGAGGCCATCCCGGCGGCAACATCGCGGTCCAGCGCCGGCTGCGGACGGTCCGGCTGGTCGCGGACGATGATCGGAGTCTCCGGCGCGGAGTGAAGGCCGAGCTCTTGTGGCCGGCCGCGGAACGACCGCAGTGTCTCGATAACCTCCTCCGGCGTAGCCTTGCGACCCAGCTTGAGGTTGACCGTCTCCAGGTGGCCGTGCCGGACGGGCACGCGATTGCACTGGGCGCTCATTCGCAGGTCGGCATACTGGAATTCGTCGCCCATCCAGCCGCCGAGCAGCTTCTTGCTCTCCGACTCGATCTTCTCTTCTTCGCCGCCGATGTAGGGAACGACATTGTCGATCAGGTCGAGCGACGGCACGCCGGGATACCCCGCGCCGGAGGTCGCCTGCATCGTGGTCACCATCGCCTGCTCAATGCCATATGCATCCCAGATCGGCTTGAGCGCCAGCACAAGGTGAATCGTGGAGCAGTTCGGGTTCGTCACGATACAGCCACGATCCCAGCCGCGCAGCTTGCGTTGAACGTCGATCGCTCGCGCATGGTCGGCATTCACCTCAGGGATGATCAGCGGGACATCCGGGTCCATCCGGTTGTCCCGGGCATTCGAAAACACCGCTTTACCCTCGGAGGCCAGCCGAGTTTCGACCTCGCGAGCAATCCCGCCAGGAAGCGAGGCGAAGACAATCGGGCTATTGATCGGCTCCTCATGATGCTTGACAACCTTGTTCACCGCCTCTTCCGGCGGCGCGCCCGAGATACGCCAGTCGGCAACATCGGCATAGCGTTGGCCGGCGCTACGCTCACTCCCGAATAGCTCGGCCAGCCGAAACTGCGGATGCTTCGCCAGAAGCTCGACATAACGCTGACCGACACTCCCGGTCGCTCCGAGCACCGCCACATCGATCCTGTCTGCCATCGGTCCAATCCCTCCCTGTCGCGCTCCAGCGCGGAGCATCACCTGATCCCGAACAACAAAAAGCAGGAGCCGTCGCTCCTGCCGCCAGAACGTCATCGCGCTGTTGAAACCGTCAGCCGGTTCCCCCGCGCAACGCCGTTGCGGCGTGCGCGGTAATAGTCTCCTCGTTGATAATCCAGCAGGGCCAGATCACTTGCGTCGCTCCCGTTGTCATGGATGGCGTGAGTTCGGTAGGCTGCAACTGCCAACCGGTGTGGGTGGACGATAACAGCCAGACGGTCGCGCGTCAAGATCGCGGCCGGCATCACGAAAGAGGTTGCGCCGTGTCGCAGACGATCGGGGTCGCGGTACTGGGGCTCGGGACGATCGGAAGCGCGGTGGCCGACGCGATCGCCAACGATGCGGCCAGCCTGGCCGCCACGAGTGGCATCAAGCTGCGGCTGGCCGGCGCGCTCGATCGTGGACCGCACAAGGCGGAGCGCGCCCGGATCGATCCGGCACTGGTGACCGACGATGGCAACGCGCTGATCGACGATCCCTCGGTTCAGGTCGTCGTGGAAGTTCTCGGGCGTGAGCGGCCGGCCGCCGACCTGATGATCCGCGCTCTGTCGGCCGGGAAGCATGTCGTCACCGCGAACAAGGAAGCTGTCTCGAAGAATCTTCCGGCCATCCTTTCGGCCGCCCGCGACGGCGACGCGGCATTCCTCTGCGAGGCGTGTGTGGGCGGTGGCATCCCACTCTTTGCCGCTCTCCGGCAGGTGATGGCAACAAACAGGATCGAACGAGTGCGCGGCATCGTGAACGGGACGACGA
The DNA here is from genome assembly GCA_037045155.1 of Thermomicrobiales bacterium. Classification (NCBI taxonomy): domain Bacteria; kingdom Pseudomonadati; phylum Thermomicrobiota; class Thermomicrobia; order Thermomicrobiales; species Thermomicrobiales bacterium. Next base: position 1,089,326 of record JBAOIG010000005.1, on the reverse strand, counting down.
ACTTCATTCTGTCGGCGATGGACGCTGAGGGCGCCAGCTACACCGATATGCTGGCCGAAGCGCAGCGGCTTGGATACGCCGAACCGGATCCGACCGCCGATGTCGAGGGGTTCGACGCTGCCTACAAGCTGGCAATCGTTGCGTCGCTGATGCTCGGTCGCCACGTCCAGCCAGACGAGATCGATCGGACGGGAATCACCGGCGTCACCAGCGAGCAGGTTGCCGAGGCGAAGGCGCAGGGTGGCACGATTCGTCTCATCGCCAGCGCCGAGCGGCTTGGCGATACCACAGCGTTGCGGGTCGGCCCCGTCTTCGTTCCGGGTGATGATCTGTTTTCGCGAGTGATGCGAAACTACAACGCGATCGAAATCGTCGGAAACCGCGTCGGCCCGGTGTTGCTCCATGGCCAGGGCGCCGGCCCGTCCCCAACCTCCAGCGCGATCCTGTCCGACATCGTCGAGGCGGTGAAGACCGGCAGCGCCGCGACCCCGCGGCTGGGGTAGGAAAAACGGCCCCCACCTCCGGTCCCTGTTCCCAAATCTGGGAGGGGACGGAGGTGGGGGCCAGCCGCCCTAGACGGCGACCTTCTTCTTCGCGACCGCCTTGTCGAGCGCGGAATCCAGATCGTCGATGATGTCCTGGATATCCTCGATGCCGATTGAAAGCCGCAGGAGGTCGGGCGCAACTCCAGCCGCCGCCTGCTGCTCTTCGTTCAACTGCTCGTGCGTGGTCGTTGCCGGATGGATGATCAGTGACTTGGCATCACCGACGTTGGCCAGCAGCGAGAAGAGCTTGACGTTGTTGATCAGTGTTCGGCCGGCCTCGCGACCGCCCTTCACACCGAAGACGACCATTGCGCCGTAGCCGTTCTCGAGCTGTTCCGTCGCAACCTGATGATCCGGGTGGCTCTTCAGGCCCGGGTAGGTTACCCAGCTGACACGCGGATCGGCCTCGAGCCACTCGGCAACCTGTTGTGAGTTGGCGCAGTGGCGATCCATCCGCAGCGACAGCGTCTCGAGTCCCTGGAGGAAGAGGAACGCGTTGAACGGCGCGAGGGCAGGGCCGAGGTCGCGGTACGGTTCGACCCGGGCGCGCAGGATCCAGGCAAGATCGCCAAACCGCTCGATATAGTCTTCCATCTTCGGAAACTTGCCATTGGTCCAGTCAAACTTGCCCGAATCGACGATCACGCCGCCGATCGACGTGCCGTGGCCGCCAATCCACTTCGTCGCCGAGTGGACGACGATATCCGCGCCATGCTCAATCGGTCGGCAGAGGTACGGCGAGGCGAAGGTGTTATCGACGATCAGCGGCAGGCCGGCCTCGTGCGCGATTGCGGCCACGTCGCGGATACGGACGACATCGAGCTTCGGGTTGCCGATCGTCTCGATATAGATCGCGCGGGTGCGATCGTTAATCGCATTGCGGAAGTTATCGAGATTGGTCGGGTCGATGAAGCGCGTCACAATCCCGAGTCGCGGCAGTGTCACGGCGAACAGGTTGTAGGTGCCGCCGTAGAGGCTGGCAGCCGAGACGATTTCGTCGCCAGCTTCGAGGAAGGTAAAGATGGCAATTGCCTCGGCCGCCTGACCGGAGCCAGTCGCTAGCGCGCCGATTCCGCCCTCCAACGACGCGATACGCTGCTCAAGGACATCGTTGGTCGGGTTCATAATCCGCGAGTAGATGTTGCCAAATTCCCGCAGCCCGAACAGTCGCGCAGCGTGGTCGGCGTCGTGGAAGACAAACGACGAAGTCTGGTAGATCGGCACTGCTCGCGAGGTCGTCGTCGGGTCGACCTGCTGGCCGGCGTGCACCTGGCGGGTGTTGAACCCCCACGGCTTCGGCTCGTGCGTCCCGTTTCCATTATGCTCTGCCATCGGTCTATCAGTCCCTCTCTGTGTGTATCAACGAATCGTGTCGGTCAGTGGCTGGCGCGCCGGATCACCGCGAGCCCGGCCGAGCGGTGGCGCGCGGACGATCCACCTGGGGGCGAGCGCATTCAATCAGCCGCCTCCGTCTCGACTGCCTCCGCGAGACGCGCCACTCGTCGGGTTCCCGGCTGGCCAACACCGTCACGAAGCACAGCGTCGAGCCGGTGGAAATCCTTCAGGAATGCGTCGTGCCCGTGCGGCGAGTTCAATTCCCAATACCGGGCAGCGCCGCCGCCTCGGGTGATCGCCTCCGCTGTTGCCTGAACGTGGACGGTCGGGAACAGCACGTCCGACCGCACCCCGATGACCAGTGTCCGGGCGGAAATCCGCCGCGACGCCTCGGCCAGCCCGCCGCGCTCGCGACCGATGTCATGGCTATCCATCGCCCGAAGGAGATAAAGGTAGGCGTTCGCGTCGAACCGCGTTGCCAGCTTATCTCCCTGGTATTGCAGGTAGCCCTCGATGTCGAACCGACCCTGGAACTCCGGCCAGGCGTGATAGCGGGCGTCCGGATGCCGGCCAAACCGCATCGTCATCGACTCGTCGGACTGGAAGGTGAGCATTCCGACCATTCGGGCGAGAGCGATACCTCCAGCCGGCTGCTGGTTGCCATAGTCGCCCCCTTGCCAGCTCGGGTCGAGCATGATCGACCGGCGCTGGATCTCGTTGAACGCGATTCCCTGTGCGTGGAATCTACCCGAGGCAGCGACGACGACCAGCCGCGCGACGCGCTCCGGCGCGGTTGTCGCGAGCTCGACGGCCTCCATCCCGCCTAGCGAACCGCCGATCGCGCAGGCCAACCGGCCAATGCCGAGAAGGTCCAGCAACCTCAGGTTCGCGTTGACCTGATCGCGGACGGTAACGGCCGGGAAACGAATACCCCAGCGAGCGCCGTCGGGCGCGAGCGTGCACGGCCCGGTTGACCCGTAGCACGACGCGAGCGTGTTGGCACAGATGACGAAGAAACGATCCGTGTCGATCGGCCGGCCGCTGCCGATCAACGGCTCCCACCAGCCGGGCCGGTCGCCGGGGATCTCCGGATGCGCCGCCGCGTGTGAGTCACCGGTGAGGGCGTGGAAGACGAGGATCGCGTTGTCACCCGCGTCCGAGAGCCGACCCCACGTCTCGTACGACAAGACGACATCGTCCAGCTCTGCGCCGGCTTCGGTGACAAACGGATCGGCCGGTGTCGCAATCCGGATCGTCTGTTGGGCGACGCTTGGCTCCCAGGCGATGCCCGGCGCGGCGATGATACTGGAGGCTCCATGCGTATGCGCGTCGATCGGTGTGACACTGGTCATTGGTCGCGGCTCCCTTCGTTCGTCGTTCGACTGGAACGGCGGGAGCGCGCAGGACATCGACACATCGCCCCCGCGCGGGGACGGGACGCGCCCGTGGTACCACCCCGCTTCACCACCGCCTCGCGGCGACGGACTCAGCTGGTGCATGTCATGCACACGTAGCCCTGTATCGGGGGCGATTCCGGCGACTCCTACTGTGCGTCCATGAGGTTCGCCAAACGGCTGCGCATCAAAGCGATGCGAGGCATGGCGTGGCACGGCGCTGTTCAGATCGCAGCTCGGAGGTCATATTCAACGGGCTGGTCGACGCCACCTCACACCATCTGTGGCTCGCTGTGCCGGCAGTGTGCCGTTTACTCGTCCTCGTCGTTGCCGTAGCTGCCCTGCGCCGGAGAGGAAGAACAAAATCACCATCTCAATCGAGATGGTGGTTGCTCGATTCGCTCATCTTCCGGAACCAGGTTCCGGCGGAATTGGCACCGCACGCACGAGACGCCGGTTGCCGGGTTTCTAAGGGCCGATTCCCTCCACCACTCTGGATGAGCGCAGGGTCTATTCAGTTGTGGAACAGACGATACCAGCGCCCCCGGGCCGTGTCAACCCATTCTTCGTGGTTTGTCGTGGTCCAGTGAATCTGTCACTCCGAATGGGTCAGTGAAAATGTCACCCCATGAAGGAGACAGTGACGTTGACCACCCGAGACCAGACGCGCGCGGCGGCCTGTTCGAGTCAGTCAAACGCTCCTGGCCGTCGTAGAGGGGGTGATGTGTCTGGCATAGCCGACTCGGGAGTAGACTGGTGAGCCGAATTGGCCGACGGACCCCGTGTGTGGGTAGTTGAGAAAGGTGGCGGGCGTGGCAAACCGGCGCGGATACTCGTACCAGACTCCCGACGAGTTGAGTGAGATGGTCACGCGGGTGCATAAGGGCAGAGCCTACCTCGTGCATCCACAGGTCGTCCTCCACGAGCTTCGATCGCGGCGTTCCGCAATCGGGCAGTTCAATGGCTTGCTCGCCGACCATATCGTCGGGCTTGCCGGAACAATGGCCTTTTTCTACCTCCTGTGTGGGCTGATGATGGGCTGGGGACTCTGGCAAAGCATCCTTGATCACGATCATGGCTTTGACCCCTATCCATACTCGTTCCTGTTCTTCATCCTCGGGGGCGTGATGCAATCGCTCTTCGTCCCGACAATGCTCACGGCTTCAAACCGTTCAGCCGAGCGCGACCGCGTGAAGGATGAAGCCGATCATCTCGCCTGGAGCCATCTCTACGATGTGAACGACGAGCAGCTTCAGATTCTGCGCCAGGTAGCGGAGTGGCTGGCTCAGCAGCCTGAGGGGGCTGCCGGCCAGACGCCAGCTTCTGAATCCCGATCAATTCCGTGACCCGAGATATGTCAATAACCGCCCAGATCGCTTTCGGTGGTGTCATCATCACCGAGCTGTTCCGGTGGCGGATCCACAGGACCATGACAACGTTTCACGCTCCGCGATTTACGAGTCTCGGTCCCGATGAAGGGCAGGATTCATGGCGCCCGACGAGCCGACGCTAAGTGGACGTAATCCCGTCCGAACGCGGGCGGCAATTCTCGCGGCGGCTCGTGACCTGGTGCTCGACGCCGGGCAGCGGCTGTCCATCCGTCACGTTGCCGAGTTGGCTGGCGTCACTCACGGGACGATCTATCTGTACTTCCGTGACAAAGACGATCTGCTCTACCAGGTTGCCGAGTCTACGGCGCACGAGATCGTCGCGCGCCTCCGCCGGCTGCCACGCGGTATCGGCGCTGACGAGCAGCTGCGCCAGACATTTCTCATTCTGTCCAACGCCGCGCTCGATGCGCCGGACGCCTTTCATTTCATCTTCACGCTTCGTCCGGCTCGCGCAACTGCGGCGCCGGCCATGTCCCCGCTCGCGGCCGTGCTCGAAGCGCCTCTGGTCGACGCGGTCGCTGCAGTACTGGCTGATGGCGATGACATCGCGCCGGCAATCGCCCGCGCGCTGCTGCTCAGTATCGTCGGATTCGTCGAGGCCGAGAGAGCCGGGATCACTACGCGCACCGAGCTTCAGGCGATCGCCGATCAGACGATTGTGCTCATCATGGCCGGCCTTCGCGTCAGTTGACTGCACGTCGACTACGTAATTCTACGTATGCTCGATGCTCGGACGACCCACGGCAAATTGCGCATTCTTTCCGATGGGATTCGCGGGACAGTTCCGCACAATAGCGGCAGTCCACTGGAACGATCCGCATGGCGGCGGGAATCGGCACACGCGAGCCATTCGCGCAGGAAGGCCCTGGAATGGTCGACCACCTGGTCTGGCAGTCTCATATTGTCCCGAGCATGTTCAGCGAGGCGTCGGACACACAGCATCCTCGCCCGGCGCGTGATGCCGACCCCCAGCCAGACCCACCACCAGATGACAACAGCGACGAGACGGACAGATCGTGGATCGACGAGCTTGCAGCGGCGCTTCGCGACCTGGCTCGAAAAGGCACGAGGCGGGACGATGGCGATCCCGCGACGCGAAAGGCGAATGATGAACCCTGATCCTCAAGAGTTGGTGACCCAGCAACGGCACGGGTGACGGACTCCGGACCTCAGAAGTCCTTCCCTCCCTCCTTCCCATCTTGCTGAGGCGGCCGACCCCACATTTCGGCCGCCTCCTTGTGTCAGTCGTTCAGCAGATCGAGTGTGGAGATGAAACTTTTGACAATGTTGGCAGGTACTGTTATGTTCCAGACACGCGACCCGCCGTATTCATGCTTCCGCAACTCGTTCGCCTGCGTCCTGTGTTTCCGTCAGATTTCGGCGTCGAATCGTCGCGTTTCTCCCGTTCGACTAATGCAGAGAGGGCACACCCATGATTGACAATCTCGTCGGCGTAATCCTGCAGTCTGCCGAAAGACACGAGTACAGGAATGAGAACGGTGGACCAATCAAGCTCGTCATTGGTCTCGACAGCGGCGCCGTCCTTCGTGGCCACCTCGTCTCACGAAGTGACTGGTTCCAGATCAATTCAGTCAACGGTGAAGGCAACAAGATCGTCAATGGCGAGACGCGGGTAGTGCCGGGCAGTTGGCCTGCCGACCTGGTCGTCGAACCCGATACGGACACACACGACGCAATCTACCTGACAATGGTCGAGTTCCTATCTGGCGACACATGGGTCTCCGGTTGCAGCGTGGCGGTGGATCGAAGCACGGTCATAATCTGCGGCGACCAATATTTCTCGCGCAGTGGGGCCAGAGGCGGAGGGTGACGTGAGCGCATGGTATTCGTCGCTCGTGAGCAAGAAATTCTGACACTCCGTGGAACACTCGACCGGGCTTGCAACGGCGACGGTGGAGTCGTCATCATCGTGGGCGAACCAGGCAGTGGAAAGACAGTCCTGCTGCGCCGAGTTGTGGACTACGCCGAGGAACACGTCGATCGACCGCGGATCATTCTGGCACGCTGCTATACCAGCGATGTGGCCGATCCCTATGCTCCCTGGCGCCAGCTGACTGCGACCTATCCGGCGCTCGAGCATCGACTGCCACAACCGATCGGTGAGGCCGAGCCGGCCGTTCAGGGCATTGCCGAGCTCGGCCGGCGCGTCACCGAGGCGCTCATCGACGCCGCTGCTGATTCGCCGATGGTCGTCGCCTTCGAGGATATCGACCTCGCCGATGACTCATCGCTCGTTCTCTTACGCGCGCTCGCGCAGCGCGCGGCATCGACGGCGCTGTTACTCGTGCTTACCGTCAACGCAGCACAGACGAATGCTTCACGACTCGCCGGCTGGCTGAATACTCTCGTCTCCGAGAGTCGGGTCACACTGCTTGAGATGACGCCGATCAGCCCGGAGGAAATCTCGCGCCATATCGACGAAATCGCCTCCAGTCGGTCGCCGGCCACCCGCCAGCGAATATCCGAGACGCTCGTCAGGCTCAGTGGCGGTAATCTGCTCGTGCTCAATAGCCTCCTTGATGTGTTCGAAACGGGCGTGATCGATCTCGTCTCCGACGACGACATCGCCGAGCGATTGCCAACCTCGTTCGGCGGCGTCATCGCGGCGCTTGTTGGCCGGCTGCCCTCTTCAACAACCGACATACTGGGGCTGGCTGCTATCGCTGGCGAAACAATCGACCTCGACATGCTCGCCGAGCTCAGGTCAATCGCGCCGGTCGATCTGGCTGGGCGTCTCGATGCCGCGCTAGCAGTGGGGTTACTTGTCGAGGATATCGATGGCACGGTTCGGTTCCGGCATGGCGTGCTCCAGCAGATGCTGGCAAGACATCAACCGGCATTACAGCGACGACTCGCGCACGCCAACATTCTGGACTGGCTGCGCCACCAGCCCGACAGCCGTGCCGGCGAGATTGCTCGACATGCGGAACGATCCGGCGACCTGACGACTGCCTATCATGCGCTTCTCGATGCTGCTCATCAGGCGCGTGACGAATTCGGCTTTCCGGAGGCAGCGAAGCTGTATATGAAGGCACTCTCCATTGCTGAGCGCCTCCATATCCCGGACGCCGAGCAGGATAGCGTTCGCCTCGCTATGGCCGACGTCCTGGTCTGGAATGACCGAGTGCGAGGCACGCGAGAGATCGATCGCGTTACGACCCGCGCCGGGCTGCGTGGTGACGCGCTGATGCTCGCTCGATCCGCGCAGCGACGCGCAACGATGCTCTATGAAGATGGCGATGTCAGCGGCTGTCTGACTATTCTGACGGAGGCCATCCCGATCCTCCGTGCCGAAGGAGACACCGAGTCGCTCGCCACAGCGCTCACGTACACCGGCTACTGCCACGGATCAGGGGGCCGCTATGACGACCTCGAAGACATCGCGGAAGAGCTGCTGGAGTTGGCGCGGCAAACTGGCACGCCGATGTATCAGGCGGTCGCGCTCCAGTTTCTGGCCAGCCTGCGCGTTGGCCGTGGTGAGGGAGGGGATGCGCTTGGGCTCGTCCTCCAGTGCGTCGACATCGCGGAGGAGCTCGGCCATGTGGACCACGCGACCGACTACGCTGCGGTAGGAATCGTCACCGGGGTTGTTGCTCATCTCCACGAGCCCGCCCGTATGCGGGCACTCCTCCAGCGCGGGGAGGAGCTCGCGCGTCTCCGCAGCCTGCGCCTGGTGGTCTCCGACACCCCCGAGCCAGCGTTCGTTTCCGTCCGCTTCCTCTACGGAGACTGGGATGTTGTTCGTTCGGCAGTCCCGATCCTTGAGACCCTGGTTGATTCTTCACCGAAGGTTGTCCGCGACATGACCGCCCTCCTTGTCGCGGAGCTGGCGCTCGCCGAGGGACGCCGTGCCGCGTGCGAGCTCGCGCTCGATCGGGTGGCCCGGACTGCGTCGGATGGCATCGGCGACCACGCCTCTCGCACGTGGATGGCGGCCGCGTCTCGGCGAGTGCAACTATGTCTGGCGACGCGTGACATTGCCGGCGCAGCCGAGTGGGTCAACGCAATGGATCGTGTTCTGGCCGAGCGCGAATTTGCGCCGGGACGACTCGCGCTGGACATCGCCAGAGGCCGGCTGGCGCTCGCTCGCGGCGACACGACCACGGCGCGAACGATTGCAGTCGACGCGCGGGACAAGGCGCACGCGACACATCATCAACTGGCGTTCATCCAGTCCTGTTTGCTCGAAGCAGAAGCACTCCACATAGCAAACTACCACGACGAAGCTGCGCGATTGGCCACGATGGCGATTGAGCGTGCCTGCGACTGTCAATTGCCCTACGAAGGCGCCGAGGCGCGAATCGAGCGGGCGAGGGCTTTATTGGCGTCAGGCGATGCAGTCGCCGCACATGAGGATCTTGCTCGAGCCGGCGCGATATTCGCCCGACTGGGCGCGACGGCGGGCATTCGGGAGATTGAGTCTCTGACGCCGAGAATCCGCGCTACCCGGCCGGCCGGCGTTACCGCGCGCGAGATCGAAGTCCTGCGTCTTGTTGCGCAAGGGTTGTCGGACCGCCAGATCGCGGATCAACTCTTCATCAGCCATCGCACGGTGACGACGCATGTCGGGAACCTCCTGGGAAAGACGCAGAGCGCCAATCGCACCGAGCTCGCAATCTGGGCGCTCCGGCACGATATCGTCGGCTCAACTGACGAGGGGGTCATGGTATGACGGCCGGGGTTGCCGTTACAGTATTCGGCGCGTACCCGGTCAACTCGACATAACCCAGACCGAGAGCGGGTTTACCGGCAACAACGCCCTTCACGACAACCTCGCCCTCCCAGTAGGTCACCCCCGTCGTCGCCTGCGTCTGTAGCTCCTGATCGGCCAGTGAGGGTGTCAGCAGAATCGACCAATCGTGAGTTGGCAGGTCGATTTGCCAGCCGGCCGGGTAGACCGCGCCCGAACGCGGGCTCGTCCATGTTTCGACTACACGGACGTCGATATCCTCGGCGGCGAGGTGGTGGGCGACGCCAGCCGGATCGACAATCGTCCCGTACTCCGCCGAGAGCGATCCGTCGAGGCCTCTCACGAGCGAGATTGTCATGTCCCAACCGGTATCAAGCTGAACCGAGAACCAGTCCCACCCGCCACCGCCGACCTGGATGAAGTTGCCCCACTGATGATCCATCCATGCCTCACCGGTCACCGAGCGCGGGTCTCCATCGACGACGAGTGTTCCGCTGACATCCAGCCGCGTGCGCGAGTAGTAATACGAGCCGCCGGCCGGGCCGAACGACACGTAGCCATCGCCATCGTGCAACGCGGGCGGCTTCGCGGCTGTGAGATCGAGATCGATTGCGAATCCGGCCATGTCGGCCACCAGTCGATCGTGACCGAGCGCGCCGGCCATCGTCCAGCCATCGAGGTCGAGGCTGAACCCAGCCTCGGTGTCGCGTCGCGCATCCGGCCCCGCTCGCTGATCGTAGACGAAGCGCTGGCCGGCGTTGTCAGTAACCGCGAAGTGCGCGGCGTAGTAGGGTGGGAACGCGCCACGCTCTGCCTGGAAGATGACATATTCGAACCCGTAGCGAGCGCCATCGGCAGTGAAGAGGTGGCCGGTGTAATACCACCACTCGGTCAGCATATCGTGAGGCGCTTCATCTCCCGGAAAGCGAATTGGCTCGATGGCTGGGGATGGCGCGACGAATGCCGCTGCGGCGCGAGTGGCGGTAGGCTCACCGGTTGACGCGCCGCTGGTCTGGGAAGATGCACCTGCGCCGCAACCCGCGATGAGGGGCGCCAGCAGCGCAAAGGCGACGACAAACCGGCGTCTCAATGATCGAACTCCTTTTTCGGCAGCAGCCGTGCTATCCAGCTCGGCAACCACCAGTTGGCGTCACCGAGCAAGCGCATCGTCGCCGGCACGAGCAGCGCGCGGACGATGGTCGCGTCGAGCAGGACAGCGAGCGCGATGCCGAGGCCGAGCGCCTTGACCAGCACGATCTCCGCTGACACGAACGAAAGCGTGACAACAACCACGATCAGTGCCGCGCCAGTGATGATCCGGCCGCTGCGCTGGAGCCCGATTGCGACACTGCCGGTGTTATCGTGCGTCTCCAGATACGCCTCGCGAACGCGAGACAGCAGGAAGACCTCATAGTCCATCGACAACCCGAAGAGCAGGCAGAACATCAGAATCGGTAACGATGCCTCGACGAAACCGAGTGGCTCGAAGTCGAGAACGTTCGAGAAATGCCCTTCCTGAAAGATGAAGACGAGCGCGCCGTACGACGCGATGATCGACAGCGCGTTCATCAGGATCGCCTTGAGCGGCAGGACGACCGAGCGGAACAGGAACAGCAGCACGAGGTACGTCGATAGCACAACCACCGCCGCAACCCGCGGGAACTCGGAATACATCTCATGCACGACATCGACCACTTCGGCAGTGCCGCCATCGACCAGCATCTGCGTGTCTCCGCCGATCGGCCACGCGCGGATATCTCGGAGCAACGCCTTGTTCGCGGTGTCAGTCGGCAGACCGCGAGTGTAGAGAAGGACGACCGTGGCATCTGGGCCGGCCAGCTTGGCTCGCGCGGCGGAGATGAACGGATCGCTCGTCTGCCCTGTGTTGTAGAGAAGATCGTACTGCGCCAGGCTGAGGCGGGGATCGAGAGTGACCAGGCTATCGATTCGCGTCACCCGGTCGTCCCCGGCAAAGTGGCGGGTGAAATCCCAGAGCGCCGCCAGATTCTCCGGCGTGGTGGGCTCTCCGCGTGTGCGGAGAGCGACGACGATCGGCGAAATTTCGCCATCCCCGAACTCGCGTCGTAGCACCTCGAACCCCTGTCGCGACTCGACCCGTAGCGGCAGAATCGTGGCGTCCGGCGAGGACAGCTCGACGTTGGCGAACGGCAACCCGAGTGTCACCAGAAAGATTATGACCGGGATGAATACGCTCCATGGATGGCGCATCACCCAGCCGGCGAGGATGGCCCAGAACGAGCCGCCGCGGTGATCGCCCCGGTGGAACAGGCGCAGCCGATCGATATGGGGGCCGACAAATCCGAGGACGGCCGGCAAGAGCGTCAGCGCTCCCAGGACAGCGACAGCGACGACAAGCGCTCCCGCCACGCCAACCGAGCGCAGGAACATGAAATCGAACAGCGCCAGCCCGGCCAGCCCGATCAGCACCGTCAGCCCCGAGAAGAACACCGCCCGGCCGGCAGTGCCGACCGTTACGGCAATTGCCTCGACCAACGGTCGGTGAGGCGCCTCCTCACGGAACCGGCTCGTCATAAAGAGCGAGTAGTCGATTGCCAGGCCGAGGCCAAGCATCGTCGTCAGATTCAGGACAAAGATCGACATATCGACTGCGTGAGCGATCAGCCAGAGCAGCCCGATGACGGCGGCGACACTGAGCGCGCCAACGGCGAGCGGCACCGCCGCGCCAACGACCGAGCCGAAGACGATGACGAGAGCGATGAGCGCGAACGGAATCGCGATTACTTCGGCCCGCCGCAGATCCTGCTCGGAGATTCGCTCAACGTCCTCGTAGAAAGCCGGAGCGCCGGCCAGTGTCACGGTGACTTCCGGAGACTCCACGATCGCTTCCCGAATCGCCGGCATCAGCCGCTGCGACTGCTCGGGCGATAACGAGAGCTGCACCAGTGAATAAGCCGTGTGCCCGCCTCGCGAGATCTGCGCCGGATTCTGCTGGAATGCCGTTACACCAGTCACCTCGGGCAGCCGCATCACGCCAGCCAGTGCCCGATTCGCGGCCTCGGAATATTGCGGCTCGAACGCAGTCAGTGTGTCGGATTGAAAGATCACCACGAGCGTGGAAGGGGAGAAGCTCGGGATCTCATCTTCGAGAAGTTGCCGGGCACGAGCGGCTTCGATCGTCGGGTTCGAGAATCCGCCGACCTTGAGAACGTCCGTCATCCGGGGCAGGATCGGAATCGCAAGGATGAATGCTACGAACCAGACCAGAACAACCAGTCGTCGATGCCGGTAGGACCATCGGCCGATTCTATAGAACATCTTCCTCGCTCACGCCGCGATCCTCTCGCGCTTCCCCGCCCGGCCTGATTGTGACGGGTCACGGCTCCGACCGCCAGTGGCTATAGTCGCCGCCTGGCCCATTGACACGGGATCGTCACATTTCATTCCACTTTCGCGCGCCCCCGCGGCAGGCGCTCTGGTATCTTCAATCCTGATGACTGGTAGAGGTGACGCTTGGAGGAGATAGCCGATGGATCATCAGATCGCGCTTGGGAGCCTGGTCGTCGGAGCTGATGACAGACCGGTCGGCAAGGTGACCCGCCTCGTCGTATCGCCAGATAATCGAGAGGTTCTTGAGATCATCGTCCGCGCCGGCCATCTTCTACATACTGACCGCATCGTTGAGGTATTCAACATCGCGCGCATCGAAGCTGGCGTCGTTCAGTTGGCGATTCCCGCCGACGAGGTATCACGGTTGCCTCGGTTGATCTACCACCAGTATGTCACTCCCGCGTCGAATGAGACGGCCGACAATGCGTACCCTATCGCCGGCAGCATCGCGGGTGGGCTAACGGCGCCCGGAGTCTGGGGATCGGGTTACTCTGGTAAGGGATTCCACGGCGTCGACCGCCCGTTCTTCGAATCGGCGACAATCGATGGCGGAGCGGTCGAACGCCGGTCGAATCTTCCGGACGACAGCGTCGCGCTCGGCCGCGGTGTCGAGGTTGTCGATCGGGACGGCCGGGCAGTTGGGGCACTAAGCGAGATTATCTACGGTAACCGCGATGAAATCACCGCCATCGTCGCCGCCTCCGGCATCTTCCATCGCGACCGGGTCCAGATCCCGGCGGCGGCAATCGCGTCGATTATCGACGACAGGATCACGCTCACGACCGTCGCGGGAGACTTCGACCTCCCGCCGGCCTGACACACAGATTCCTTCATTGTGGGGATGGGGGAAGCGCGGCGGGTGATGAACCCGCCGCGTTTTATTTGCCGCTCATCCACCGCAATCGGTTACGCTACGCATTGCTACCGGTGATTGTCGGAATGAAACGAGGGCGAGACAGCCATGGCTGATGACAACGAACAGTCGATCGACCACAAAGACCGTGTCCGGCATCAATTCGGGAGAACCGCCCAGGACTACGTCACCTCCGAACGGCACCGCTCCGGCCGCGATCTCGATCGGCTGGTCGAGCTCGCCGACCCGACACCGGGTGACGACGCCCTCGATATCGCCACCGGCGGCGGGCACACTGCGCTGGCGCTCGCGCCACACGTCCATCACGTCGTCGCGAGCGACTTGACGCCGGAGATGCTCCGTGCCGCCGAGGGATTCATCCACGGAGAGAAGGGGATCGAGAACGTCTCGTTCGAGATCGCGGAGGCCGAGCACTTGCCGTTCGACGACGCCAGCTTCGATATCGTCAGCTGCCGGATTGCCCCACACCACTTCGATGACGTCCGCGCTTTTTGCCTCGAAGTCGCCCGGGTGTTACGGCCAGGCGGGCGTTTTGTGTTGATCGACTCGCTCGCCCCAGAGGATGACGAGCTTGATGCGTTCATCAACGAGGTCGAGTGGCGACGTGACACGACGCATGTCCGCGCCTACAAGCTCTCGGAGTGGCGCTCGTTCATCGAGGAGGCCGGCCTCGTCATCGACGCGATCGAGCCGTTCCAGCGTCGCTACGAGTACGAATCGTGGACAGGAAGATCGAGGATGACCGAAGCCGCAAAGGATGAGCTCGAGCAGCTCATTCTAACCGCGCCGGACCGGATCCTCGAAGCATTTGCCATTGACATCGACGAGGGCGCGATTCAGTCGCTAGACGACAACAAGCTGCTGCTCCGCGCTCGCAAGTCCGCAAGCTAGCGCGTCAACCTGCTTCGATTCCCTCGACGAAGTTGAACTCGGCAGCCTGGGCAGCCGCAATGCGTTCGGCCAGCGGTGGATGTGAGTGCAGCAGGATCACCACGGCGCGCGGGGGATTGGGATCGGCCAGATTCTGCGACGCGAGCTTACGCATCGCGTCCGCATAGGCGCGCGGGTTGCCGGTCAGACGAATGGCGTAGGCGTCCGCGCGCCGCTCGATCCTCCGGCTGTAGCCAAGCTGGAGCGGCGAAAGCAGGACGCCGGCCAGCGACATCGCAATCCCGAGGATCGGCAGCGAACGTGGGTCGGACAGACTGCTGGTTCCGACAAGGCCGGGCCGGCGCCGCAGCGCCTCGCTGGCAAGACGACTCACCGTCGCGGTTGTCACCACCGTGGTCAGCCCGGCCAGCCCGATGAAGCGCCAGATGTCCCTGTGCACCTGATGAGCCGCTTCGTGGGCGACGACCCCTTCGATCTCTTCGGGGTTGAACGTCGCCAGCATCGTATCGGCCAGCACGATCCGCCGGGTCCGGCCGATGCCGGCGAAGAAAGCGTTGGCCTTCGCCGTCCGACGACTCATGTCCATCTGCATCACGTCCGCAACCGGGACACCGGCCCGCGCCGTCAGATCGCGCAGACGCGCCGCAAGCGCCTCATCACGCAACGGTTCGTACCGATTGAAACGCGGCGCGATCAGAATCGGGAACAGAAGCGACATCGCGGCTGACAGCGGGACCACCGCCGCCGATACGACGAGCCACCAGCGGCGTGGCCAGCGACGCAGCACAGCGTAGAGTCCCTCGACCAGCCCGAGCTCCAACGGCAGACTCATCGCCGAACCCTTGATCATGTCAGAGATCCACGATCGCCGATCCTGCGTGCTCAGCCCATAGCGATGCTCGACGGTGTAGCTGCTGTAGTAGCGCAGCGGCAACCCGGCAAGGGTCGTCATACCCGACAGGATGGTCGCAAAGCGCAATCGCTGAACGAGTGATTCGCCACCCGCCGGGAGAAGCCGATCGGCCAGTCTCCGTGATAGCCCACTGAACACGAACGCCAGGCCGAACAGCAGCGACAGAAAAGCGCCGAGCAGACTGAGGCGATCCTTCGTTCTGCTGTAATCACGCGCGCGCTGCGCCTCGCTCATGCTATCCCTCGATCCGCCACCGCAATCCGGGTTGCCAATCGCCGCACCGATCCGTAGCATCCCCTCCAACGCCGAAGGAGAGGATGTCGGATGCAGTCAGAGGATACACGCCCTCGCTCGCGGGACATCGGGTTACGGATTGGCACGCTGCCGACCGGGAAGCAGAACGCGATCACCGACGTCGCAGGTGTCATGGTCGGACAGACGACGCTGATTGCTGGCGACGGCCCGCTGATCCCTGGCCACGGACCGGTTCGCACTGGCGTCACCGTCATCCTGCCGCATGCCGGCAACCTGTATCGCGACAAAGTTCCAGCGGCCATTCACATCATCAACGGCTTCGGCAAGTGCATGGGCCAGGAGCAGGTCGACGAGCTGGGAACGCTGGAAAGTCCGATCGCGCTGACTGGCACGATGAATGTCGGCCTCGTCACCGATGCAATCGTCGCCTGGAGCATCCGAGAGAATCCCGACGTCGGGATCGACGCCTCGACGGTCAATCCGGTCGTCGGCGAATGCTCGGATGCATGGCTCAACGACATGCAGGGCCGGCATGTCCGGGAAGAGCACGTGCTGGCGGCGATCGCATCGGCAAGCGCAGGCCCGGTCGCTGAGGGCACAGTCGGGGCAGGCGTCGGAATGACGGCGTTTGGCTACAAGGGCGGCATCGGCACGTCCTCACGGGTCATGCCAGCTCACCTCGGCGGATGGACAGTCGGGGTGCTTGTGCTGGCCAACTTCGGCCGGCGTGGTCAGCTAGTTATCGACGGTGTCCCGATTGGACGAATACTCGCCGCCGAAGACGACGTGCCGGAGCGTGGCTCGATCATGATGATCGTCGCAACCGACGCACCCTTGCTGGATCGCGGGCTGCGACGACTGGCCCGCCGGGCAGGCATCGGGCTGGCGCGCACTGGCTCGATCGCGGGCAACGGGAGCGGCGACTACGTCATCGCCTTTTCGGCTTCGCCATCCGTGCGAATACCGTACGAGCCTCTGACGCCGACCATCCAGGTCGAGCTGATGATTGACACCGACAAGCCGATCGACGCGTTGTTTCAGGCGACGGTCGAGGCAACAGAGGAAGCGATCGTCAACGCGCTCTTCCGCGCAACGACAGTTGTCGGTCGCGATGGCAACACTCGCGAGGCGCTTCCAATCGAGCGTGTCACCGAGCTGCTCCGCGCGGCCGGCCGGCTCGACAATGGCCGTTGAGCCGTCTCAGTGAGCGCGATGTCCGCTACGTCTGTTGGTGTTTGGGCAGTGACATCGACTGTTGAACGCGAACGGAAATCCGCATCCGCCGGCTGAATCCAGCCGGCGGATGCGGATCGATGCCTGGACGGTACGGGTGGGCGTCACTGAGGCGCCCCTCCAGGCAGCCTGTCCGCGGCTACTCGCCCTCGACCAGCACGTCGCTGATCTCATCACCGGCGCGGAACGGCAACTTCTGAATCGGGGTCAAGTCGCGGACCATGGATGAGGTATTGACGACATTCAGGCTGTTGAAGATGAGCTCAAACCGCTCCTGCAGCTCTCCGCAGATCTCGCCCTTTGTCGCGTCGTCAAGGTCCCAGAGCTGCTTCTTGAACGGACCGATGGCCCGCTTGCGCGCCGTGTAATAGAACTGGGCGTCGGTCATGTCCGGCTTGCGATCGCCCGGATGATTCTCGTCGAGGTAGGCATACATCTCTGCGAGCAGATCGGACGGGAACGCACTGCTGTCATACATGATGTTCTGGAAGCCGGTCGCCAGGTGGACTTCGCAGGCGTTGGCTTGAGCAAAGTGACCGAACGCGGTCTCCGGGAGCGTCGAAGCGCCATGCTGGACCGCGCCAGCGATCCCGTATTTCTCGCGAGATAGCGTCGAGAGCTGGCCGAGGGTCTCGAAGTCGACCTTTACCTTGGCGATCGTGCCATCCGGCAACACAATGCCGCCGTGGCTGGTGCCAGTCTGGACGCTGATCTTCGAGATGCCGGTCAGCTTGCCGCCATCCATCGCGGCCAACTCGCGCTGGAACTGGCGCATGAACGCCTCCAGCTCAGCGGGGGTCGAGTTCTCGGTCCCCACCTCGCCGATCTCACCGCCGACCGAAACGGTGACATTCTCCGGCTCGTGCTGGCGGATATAGGCGGTCAGCTCGGCGGTGCGGCGGGCGTTCTCAGCCTGCTGCTCATCTTCGGTCGGAAAGGAGAGGTCGACGATGGTCGATGTGTCGACGTCGATGTTCAGGAATCCGGCCGCGAGCGCCTCGTCGATCAGATCGCGAACCCCCTGAACCTCCTTTTCAGCGTCTGCCTTGTACCCCTTGGCATTGATCTGGAAGTGGTCGCCCTGGATGAAGACTGGCCCCTGGAAGCCCTCGCGAATGGCGGCCGCAAGGATCGACGCGGTGTACTCGGCCGGCCGCTGCTCGGTGTAGCCCATCTCGGAGCGTGCGATTTCGAAAATTACCTGCCCCACATCGAGCTTGTTTGCCGCGCGAGCGATCGAGCGCGCAGTATCGTAGGCCATGGCGCGGACATTGATCGCGGGGGTCGTCTGGTTGTGCCAGACGTTGCGGCCGCCGGCGATGTAGTAGTCGTGAATCGAGGCCGGAGGGCAGCCAAGGATCTGGGCAAGCTCCCAGATGAGGTGCCGGGCTGCCAGCTTCATTACATCGGCGCCTAGCGCCGATGTATAGGCCAGATTATCGACAAACTCACCACGCAGACCATGGGCATCAGAGACGTGGACGCCGTCCTTGTGCACTTCGCCGTATGGGCGAAAGGCATCCAGCAAATCGCTTCTGGATTCGTATGCGCGCATTGCCATCCCTCCCTGACCGTACCTTCAGCTGTCTCGTGCCAGACTCGCTGAATCACCACATGTCGCGCAACAATCATACCCCTGGTCGTGAAAGCGGGGACGCCGGCTCGAAGTCTGACAAATTACCGAGAGCGCCCCGCCATTACAGGTACCGGTCGAACCAGCCGCAGATACGCTCCAGTCGTTCCACGCGATGCGCAGGCTTGCCTGCGCGGGACAGCCCGTGACTCTCGTTCGGAAAACGGACGAATTCAGTTGTCTTACCCAGTTTCCGCAACGCGGTGAACAGCTCTTCGGCCTGGCCGATCGGGCAGCGAAGATCGTTCTCGGAGTGAACAATCAACAGCGGTGTATTCACGTTCTTCACCCAGGTGAGCGGCGAACGGTCGATGTAGTGCGCCGGATTGTCGTACGGTGTGCCGGCAAATTCCCAGTCGTTGTACGTCATATTCATATCGCTGGTGCCGTATGTCGAGATCCGGTTCGCAGTGGAGCGCTGGGTCACGGCGGCGCGGAACCTGTCGGTCTGCCCGACAACCCAGTTGGTCATGTAGCCGCCGTACGAGCCACCGGTGATACCCAGCCGATTCGAATCGACGAAGTCAAGGCTGGCGAGATAGTCCGCGCCGGCCATCACATCCCGGTAGTCGGCTCCGCCCCAGTCGCCCAGAGCAGCGGCGACGAACTCCTGCCCGTAGCCAGTCGAGCCACGTGGATTGGTGTACAGGACAACATAACCGCGCGCCGCGAGCACGTGCAACTCGTGGAAGAAGCCGACACCATACATGCCGTGCGGGCCACCATGGACCTCGACGATTGCCGGGTAACGAACGGCGGGGTTGAACCCCGGCGGGGTCAGCAACCAGCCATGAACCTCGACGCCCGGATCGCTCTCGAAGCGGACCTCGCGGATTTCGCCGAGCTCGACGCCGGCCAGCATCGCCCGGTTGATATCGGTGATCTGCTCGACCGTCCCATCGGGCCGACGGACGAACACCTCGGTCGGTATTGCCATCGTGCTGGCGGCAAAGGCAACCGTGCCATCGTTCGAGATCGTGAACGACTGAATATCCTGGGCGCCATCAAGCAGCGGCGCGGCCGGGCCATCCACCGCGCACCGATATAGATGGACGCTGCCGGCGTCACTCAACATTGTGTAGACGGCTGAGCCATCGACGGCCCAGACAGGAGTCGGGTTCGGCAAGCCATAACGAGCATCGGCGATGGCCGAATTGCCCGGTTCGCGATCGTGGGACGACAGCAATCCACGTAACTCATCCGCTCCACGGTCGTAGATAAACAGGTCATCAAGCGTGACCGGCCCGTACTTCTCGGTGATCGGGTGGCCAACCCAGGTAACGACATCGCCGGCCGGCGACCATGCTGGAGTCGAGTAGTTGCCATCCCCCGCGGTCAGTCGCTCGGCGCGGCCGGTGGCCAGCTCGATCGCCCAGATGTCGGACAGCCGGTTTTCCTTGCGATCCTCACTGCGATTCGACACAACCGCCAGCCACTTTCCATCGGCTGAAAAGGCCGGCTGAATCGAGTCCCAGTCCCCATCGGTCACCATGCGGGCCGCGCCGCCGTGGGCGGAGACGAGATGAACCTGGCGGTTCTTGCCGTCGAAGAATCCCTCGCCGTCCATTCGGTAGAGCATCGAGGTGATGACCCGCACATCGCTGGCCGGCTCCTCCGCCAGCTCGACCTTGGCGACGTAGGCAAGGGAGGTCGAATCGGGGGACCAGGCCAGATCCGAAGCGCCGTTGGGACCATCCGTCGCCTGCCACGACTCGCCACCGTCGGTGTGCATGACGTGAATCTGGTTGCGGCCGCTGCGATCGGACAGGAACGCGAACATCGTCCCGTCTGGTGACCAGCGCGGGCTGGTGTCCTTACCGTTCCCCGTCGTCAGACGGTAGGCTGTGCGATCGCCATCCAGATCCGCGCCCCAGATGTTGGACTTGTATCCGTCGCAGTCGCGATCGACCTCGGTCACGACCCAGACCACCCGCCGGCCATCCGGGGAGATATTCGGGTCGGCGACGAGACGGATGCTATACAGGTCGTCGATCTCAATCGGACGTCGGGTCATCGTGTCATCCTCCGGTCACTGGTTTGCGGGCGTCTCACTCGCGCGCATGATAGCCGCTCCCAGGATGCGCCGCTGGATTGCCAGACCGGAATAAGCGGCGCCCGGGGTGGGGGTGCCCGGGCGCCAGGGGTGTGGAGGGGGAGGTTGAACCTCCTATATGACATAATACCACATATTGTGATCTCGTGCGCCGTTGCGACGCGGCTCTAGCGCCCGACCATCTGCTGTATCGTGACGAATCGATATCCCTCTCCACGCAGCTCGGAGATGATCTCGGGCAACGCCTCTGCATCCGCCGAGGCAGCGCCAACGTGGAACAGGTGGATTGCGCCGGGAACGGTTCCGTCGACCACCCGGCGAACGATCTCCGAGGCGCTCAGGCCCTTCCATCCCAGAGAGTCGACCGTCCACAACACGTTGACGCTGTAGCCATTTGCCAGCAGGTCTGCCGGGACCGAATCATCATAGTCGCCATATGGAGGGCGAAAGTATGGGCGCATGTCGTAGCCCGCAGCTTGCTCGACGGCGTCGGCCGCCCGGGTCAGCTGGCTCGCTCGTTCGGCGCTTGTCAGTGGCGGCTCCCCGGTCGAGTTGCCGGTCCACGAGGCGTGATCCCAGGTGTGGTTGATCAGCTGGTGTCCTTCGTCTGCCATCCGACGGACGAGGTCGGGGTTCTGCTCCGCCCAGACACCAGTCATCCCGAATGTTGCGTGGATTCCGTTCGCCTTCAGTGTGTCGAGAATCTCCTCGGCGTAGCCGCGATCAGATCCGGCGTCGAAGGTCAAGGCGACGATTTTCTCGGTCGTATCAGCTCGGCGGATTGTGATCACGTCGGCTGCCGGTGGTGGGGGCGGGATTGTTGCCGTCGGCCCCAGGGTCGCGGTCGGGGGTGGTGGGATCGTGGCGGTCGGGGCCGGCGCTGCGGTCGGCTCGGGCGTCGGCGAAGGCATAGCAGTCGGGGCACGCGTCGCGGTCGCTGAGGCAGTCGCGATCGGCGTTACTGTCGGCGCGGCTGTCGAAGTCGGCCAGGCTGCTGCCGAAGGGCTGGCCTCACGACTGGCGGGGCCGGAGCAGGCGGCAACGGCCAGGATCGTCGCCACGAGGATCACGAAACGCACCGACTGCTACCTCTCACCAATCACACGCAAGTGTCCGCTACGAGTGACAATGACGGCCGCGTCCCCAAGTTATGAAGGTGTGGAATCAGAATCGGTCCCGGCGAGCATGGACTGAACCATCCAGAGCAGCGGAATAGCCGCGACGACCGTCAGGAGCGTCTCATCGCCGGTTGGCAGGTCGGTGTGCCAGCGGGCGCCGTCGGTCGGGCCACCGATTCGCCAGCGATCAATGCCAACAGCGGAACAGATCTGGGCCAGGTCGCGATGGCGCGCATCGGCCGGCCCGGTCGGGGCCACCTGCACGACCACGTCGCCCGGCCGGAGCACGCGGAGACCGCCCAGTATCGCGTCTTCGACGTGCTGGGCCATTACGAGCAGGCCGCCAACCTCGGCCAGAGCCAGCGCCGTGGCCCGGGCGATCGACATTGCCGGGCCTGCCGCGACCAGCAACACTCGGCGCTCCGGGTCAGCCAGCGCCCCAGCGACACCGAGCGCGACATCTCGGCTCGGGAGAATCGCCCGAACGAGCTCGCCCAGCCGCGGCAGCAACTCCGCGAGCGGAGCGCGAGGCTCAAAGCGGGCAGCAATGGCTGCGAGGGCGGCAATGAGAGCCGGCATTCTGGTGAGGTCGGTCGGAGTCATCTCCTCCCGCCCGATCTGGATCGTGATCGTCGCGTTCGAGATCGGGGCCAGTTGGGTCACGACGGCGATAGATGACAGGCCGGCATGATTCGCGCGCTGCACAGCGCGCGACGCGTAGGAGCGATCATCGCCGCTGGCAATGGCGATCAGCAGATCGCTAGCGTCGAAGCCCGGTGGATAGACCGCCAGATCGAAGGCGTGGCTCGCTCGCGCATCGATCCCAACCGCCCGCAGCAGATGCCCGCCGGCCTCGGCAGCGCTGGCGCTATACCCGGCGCCGGCCAGTCGCACCCGCCGGGCAGCCCCAACGAGCGCGGCAGCCTCCCGGATCGCGTCCAGATTGTCGGTAATCGCCGCGGTAATCAACTCCGGCTGGGCAAGGATGACCTGCTCCAGGTGCTCGGCATCCGATCGCTGGGCGTTTGACTCTCGCTCGACAACGGTCTGATTGCTATTCGTGGATTCGGTTGCCATCGCTTCGCTCGCCCTTCGTCCGTCAGCAAGGATACGACCCGGCAGCGAGCCGGGTCGACTGCGATACCGGGTTGCGTTGCGCGAACTACCAGATGCCGAGCTCGTCGCGGGCGTCCTCGGTCATCATGGCCGGCGACCAGGGCGGCGACCAGACAATCCGGACGAACGTGCTCCTGCTGTCATCGAGCTTCGCCACCGTCTGCTGAATATCCTGGATGATGACGGGGCCAAGCGGACAGCCCATCGACGTCAGCGTCATTGTCACTTCGACATCGTTGTCGTCCTTGATTTCGACCCCGTAAACCAGCCCAAGATCGACGATGTTGACGCCGATCTCAGGGTCATAGACTTGCTTGAGCGCCTCGAAGATCAGGTCGTCGCTCAGCTGCGTCATCCGCATCTCCTTGCAGTCAGAGCCGCTCGCGCGGTTCGGTTGCTACATGAATCTCGCCGTCCACGATGCGAATATCGTAGGTCGGCAGGGGGATCGTGGCCGGGAAGGACTCAACCGACCCGGTGCGGACATCGAAGGTCGCGCCGTGGAGTGGGCATTCGACGATGAAATCGTAGAGCTCTCCCTCGGTCAGCGACGCCTCCTCGTGGGTGCAGGTGTCATCGAAGGCGTACCAGCCGCCCTCTACATTGGCAATGCCGACGAAATGGCGGCCTGCTCTGACCGCCTTCATCTCACCCGGCCCAAGGTCTCCGACCCGGCCGACGCAGACGAACTGAACCACGCGTTCCTCACTCCCGACCCGCCGGGCCACAGCGGGCGCCATATCTGTTGGCGGCTCGACTACTCGTCGCCCGGCCAGCCGTGGAAGCCGTAAGCGCTCGCCTTGAGCACCTTGAGCCCGAGCAGCGCACACTTGATGCGCGCTGGGCTCAGTGGAATTCCGATCTCCTCAAGGAGATCGTCCTTGGAGATCGCCTTGACCTCGTCGATCGTCTTGCCCTCGACCATCTCGGTCAGCATCGATGTCGCTGCCTGGCTGATTGCGCAGCCACGACCGCTGAACTTGATATCGACGATCCGGTCGCCGTCGAGACGCAGGTCAATTCGAATACGATCGCCGCACAGTGGATTCGTGTCCTCATAGGTCGCATCGTTCGGATCGAGCGTCCCGTGGTTGCGCGGATTGCGGTAGTGATCGAGGATGTACTCACGATAGAGATCCGACATGGTCGCTTCCTGTTTGCCGCCCAGCGGCTAATTACCGAAGATCGATCGCACCCGGCGCAGGCCGTCGATCAGGCGGTCCACGTCGTCTCTGGTGTTATACACGTAGAAGCTGGCCCGAGCGGTCGCGTCCAGTCCGAGATGGGCATGGAGCGGCTGGGTGCAGTGATGGCCGGCCCGGATGCAGACGCCACCCTCATCGAGGATCGACGCGATATCGTGTGGGTGGATGCCGCCCATCGAAAAGCTGATCGCACCGGAGCGGCGCTCCGGCGGTGGCCCCCATGCGGTGAGCTCTGGCAGCTCGAGCAGCTGCCCCCATGCGTACTCAATCAGGTCATGCTCGTGGGTCGCCACATTGGCCATGCCCAACCCGGCAAGATAGTCACAGGCGGCGCCGAAGCCGACGGCGTCAGCGACGCTCGGCGTTCCGGCCTCGAACTTGGCCGGCAGATCGGCCCAGGTCGACTCACGCAGCCCGACAACCCGGATCATGTCGCCACCGCCAAGGAATGGCGGCATCGCCTCCAGCAGCTCACGCCGACCGTACAGCAGGCCCGACCCCATCGGCCCACACATCTTGTGGCCCGACGCGGCATAGAAGTCGACGCCGAGCGCAGCGAGATTCACCGCGACGTGCGGCGCGGCCTGCGCGCCATCCAGCATCACGAGCGCGCCATGGTTATGCGCCCGGGCGATGATCTCCTCGATCGGGTTGACGGTGCCAAGCATGTTGGACACGTGGCAGACCGACACGAGACGCACGCGCCCGGTCGCGAGGAAGCGGTCGAGATCTTCGAGTCGCAACAGCCCGTCGTCATCAAAGCTCATGAACTCCAGCATCGCGCCGGTCTGGGCAGCGACCAATTGCCAGGGCACGAGGTTCGAGTGATGCTCCATCTCGCTCAGGACGATGATGTCTCCGGGCCTGAGATTGGCCGCACCCCAGGTTCGGGCAACCAGATTGATCGCCTCGGTCGTGTTGCGGACGAATACGATCTCGGCGATCGAGCCTACGCCAAAGAAGCTGGCCACTCGGCGGCGCGCTTCGTCATATGCCTCAGTCGATCGCTCGGCAAGCGCATAGACACCGCGATGGACGTTGGCGTAGTCGTGGCGGTAGTACTGCTCCATGGCCTGCAATACCGCCTCGGGCTTCTGCGACGACGCGGCGCTGTCGAGATAGACCAGGCTCGGGTCACGGAGGATAGGGAACTGCTGACGGAGCGCGACGGCATCGAACGATGTCGACGCGGTCGAGGGTATTGCGCTCACAGCGACCTCCTGTTGGGTTCGCCTGCGGGGGAGACGCAGGCGAGGGAACGTAGGCGCCCCAAACGGGGGCGCGTCCGGGCGGGACGCACCCCCGCGGCAGAGTACTAGATCGCGTACCCGATCTTGCGGTCGATCGCGGTGCGAACCGTCTTCTGGACGGATTCGACCGGCACACGCTCGATCACTTCGTCGAAGAAGCCATCGACGATCAGCTTCTCCGCCTCCGTGCGAGAGATCCCGCGGCTCATCAGATAGAACACGTACTCTTCCTCGATCTGGGCGATCGTCGCGCCGTGCGTGCAACGCACGTCGTTTGCGCCGATCTCCAGGTTCGGGATTGAGTCGGCCCGCGCCGTCGGCGAAAGGATCAGGTTGCGGTTCGCCTGGTAGGCGTCGGTGCCGTGGGCCTTTGGCCAGACCTTGATGACGCCCGAGTAGACCGACCGCGAGCGATCCTTGATCGCGCCCTTGAACAGCAGGTCACTCGACGCGTACGGCGTGATGTGGTTCTGGCGCGTCTGGTTGTCGAAGTGCTGGGTGTCATCGGCGAAGTAGAGGCCCAGCATCTCAGCCGACGAGCCGGCCGCCAGCAGGTTCGAGGCAATCAGCGTTTTCGACAGGCGCGAGCCCAACGAAACGTTCAGCGAGCGGACGGCCGCGTCCTGGTGGATAGCGCCCTTCTGGGTAGAGAAGTTCCAGACATGCCGGCCCCAGTCCTGAACCTGAATGTAGCGTACCTGAGCGCCCTCGGCGGCATGAAGCTCGATGACACTATCCGCGATCGACTCCTCGTCGAGCGTTTCCGAGTCATAGAAATCCACCAGGGTAACGTCAGCATTCTTCTCGGCGACGATCAGCACGTGATTGAAGGTCGCGATCCCGGCAGTCTCCTGGGTAGAGAAGACTCGGAACGGCAACTCAATCTCGACATCGCTCGGAACATAGAGAACGACGCCGTTCGTCCAGAATGCCCCGTGAAGCGCGGCAAACTTGTTATCAGTGACTGCGACGGCCTCATCGCTCATGAAATAGCGCTGGAGCAGCTCCGGGTGCTCACGGACGGCCGTCTCCAGGTCAGCGAAGACGACACCCTGCTCGGCCAGCGCCGGATCCACCTCGAAGTAGATCGTGGAAGAGTCGCGCTGAACGACAACGCCGGAGACTTCGCCAGCGGCCGCAACCTCCGCGGCGACCGCGGCAGGCAGATCCGCCCGGCTCGACAGCCGATCGACCTGCTCGGCAAACGGCGCAACCTCATCGAGCGGGAGCAGCCGGATATCGGTCCGCCGCCACTCTTCGTCGGTGCGCTTCGGCATGGGAATCTGCTCGAACGCTTCCCACGCCTCGACACGCTTCTGGCGTAGCCAGTCGGGCTCACCCCTGCGGTGCGAGAGCTCCTCGACCGCCTCGCGCGAGAATCCCTTCGTCGCGCCTTGAATACTCGTAGCCATGCATCTCCCTCACGTCATCGGGACGCAGGATGCAGGACGCGAGGCGTGCGGCGACGATTCCTCGTCCCCCGTCCCTCGTCCCTCATCCCTCGTCTATCCGACAGACCCTTCCATCTCGAGCTGGATCAGTCGGTTCAGCTCGACGGCGTATTCCAGCGGCAGCTCTTTAGCGATGGGCTCGATGAAGCCGCTTACGATCATGCTCATCGCGTCCGACTCGGAAATGCCGCGCGACTGCAGGTAAAACAGCTGCTCGTCGGCAACCTTCGACACGGTCGCCTCGTGCCCAACCGAAACCTCCTCGGACTCAATCTCGATATAGGGGAAGGTATCAGTCCTGGAGTCTTCGTCGATCAACAACGCATCGCAGACGACATTGGAGCGGACGTGATCCGCCCCGCGATGAACCTTGACGAGCCCACGGTACGACGACCGCCCGGTTCCCTTCGAGATGGACTTGGAGATGATCTGCGACGAGGTGTGCGGCGCGACATGCACGACCTTGCCGCCGGCATCCTGGTGCTGGCCGTCGGTGGACATCGCGACCGAGAGAATCTCGCCGCGAGCGCCCTCCTCCATCAGCCAGACAGCCGGGTACTTCATCGTCACCTTGGAGCCGAGGTTGCCATCGACCCACTCCATCGTCGCGTTCTTGTAGGCCGCGGCGCGCTTGGTGACGAGGTTGTAGACATTCTTCGACCAGTTCTGGATCGTCGTGTAGCGGCAACGCGCGCCCTCTTTGATGATGATCTCGACCACTGCTGAGTGCAGTGAGTTCGACGAATATGTCGGCGCGGTGCAACCCTCGACGTAGTGGACGTAGGAGTTCTTCTCGCAGATGATCAGCGTCCGCTCGAACTGACCCATGCTCTCGGCGTTGATCCGGAAGTAGGCCTGCAGCGGCACATCGACCCGTACACCCTCGGGGATATACACGAAGGATCCGCCCGACCAGACCGCCGAGTTCAACGCGGCAAACTTGTTGTCATTGGGCGGGATGATCGTCCCGAAGTACTGCTTGACCATTTCGGGATACTCGCGCACGGCCGCGTCCATATCGAGGAAGATGACGCCCATCTTCTCGAGGTCTGCCCGCAGCGAGTGGTACACAACTTCGGACTCGTACTGCGCGCCGACGCCAGCGAGGAACTTCCGCTCAGCCTCGGGAATGCCCAGCTTCTCGAACGTATCCTTGATGTACTCCGGCACCTCATCCCAGGACTTGCTCGCCTTTTCGGTCGGCCGGATGTAGTAATAGATGTCGTCGAAGTCGATGTCCGACAGATCAGCGCCCCACTCGGGCATCGGGCGCTTCAGGAAATAATCGAACGCCTTCAGCCGGAAATCACGCATCCACTCCGGCTCGCCCTTCATCGCGGAGATCTCCGCGACCTTCTTGGCGTCGATGCCCTTCTCGGACTTAAAGACGTAATCTTCTTCGTCGCGGAACCCGTACTTGTATGTCCCAAAATCGAGCTCGGTTGTTGCCATCCGTGCCTCCTCACGCACTGCCAGCCGGCAAGCCGGACGGCCGCTAGACCGCCACCGCCTCCGGCGCGTACTTGGCCATGAACTTGTCGTAGCCGGATTCCTCGAGCTCCATCGCGAGCTCGGGTCCACCCGACGTGACGATTCGCCCGTCGGCCATGATATGGACGAAGTTCGGCTTGATGTAGTTCAGCAGACGCTGGTAGTGAGTGATGACCAGCATCGCCATATTGTCGGTGAACAGCGCGTTGACACCCTCCGAGACGGTGCGGAGCGCGTCGATGTCGAGGCCGGAGTCGGTCTCGTCCATGATGCAGAATTCTGGTTCGAGCATCGCCATCTGAAGGATCTCGGCGCGCTTCTTCTCGCCGCCGGAGAAGCCTTCATTCAAGTAGCGATTGGCAAACGACTCGTCCACCTTCAGCAGCGCCATCTTCTCGCGCAGCGTCTTGCGGAACTCGCGCGGGGTGAACGGGGCGACATCCTCGCCCTGGTCGGCGCGTCGCTGGCGGCGCGAGTTGGCAGCCATCCGGAGGAAGTTCGCCATCGAGACGCCCGGGATCGAGGTCGGATACTGGAACGCGAGGAACAGACCCAACTGCGCCCGCTCGTCCGGCCCCATCTCGAGGATATTCTCGCCCTTGTAGAGGACGGCGCCCTCGGTGACCTCGTAGTTCGGGTGGCCGGCCACGGCGTAGGCCAGCGTGCTCTTGCCCGAGCCGTTCTTGCCCATCAGCGCGTGGATCTCGCCACGATTGATCGTCAGGTCGACACCGCGCAGGATCTCCTGCCCATCGATGCCGGCATGTAGATTCTGAATTTGAAACAGTGGGGTCTCGCTCATAACCTGGCTTGCGCCCTCCACATTCGATCCGTACCCCGGCGGCGTCCATCGCGCGCCGTCACGACGATCCTGTCGTCGCACTTAGTATACCCATAGGTTGACTAACTCCGGGTGTGACTCGCGGACTGGCAAATCGGGCAGACGCCAGTGAACACCGTCTGGTGGCCGCTGACGTGGTAGCCGGTCTGCTCGGCCGCAACCTGCTGTGCGAGCAGAGCGGTTGGCACGTCGACATCGACGAGTGTGCCGCAGATGAGGCACTGAACGTGATCGTGCCGATCCACCCGCTTGTCGAAGCGGCTCGCCTGGTCGCCGAAGGGAAACTCAAGGATGAGCCCGCGTTCGGCAAACAGGTGCAACGTCCGATAGACCGTCCCATACGCGATCGATGGGTACTTCCGGTGCACGCGCTCGAAGATCTCCCCGGCGGTGAGGTGGCCAGCGCCAGACCGCACCTCCTCAAGGATCGCCGCGCGTTGCGTCGTCATACGGAAGTCGTGTCGCTCGCAGAAGAGTTCGGTCTTCTCGGCCATCGTTGAGAATCACTCCCAGTTGCGAATCACTCCTAGATAACCCGATAAACCATAGCAATTTCGTCGGGATTGGTCAAGGAGCAATCTTCATGCTGGCAATGGGAGGCCGGGAGGGGATGGGCAAGAGCAACTGCCCGCCAGATCGGATGATCTAACGAGCTAGCCAACTCGGCATCGCGCGCCACTCAGCAGGGTCGTGACAATAGGGGGTTCGTCCTGATCGTAGCGGTGAGGCAGCGGCATCAAAGACCGATTATGGGAGGTCTGGCCCGAGAGGAGCGCTTGACATGGGTACAGCATCCGCTCCGATCGGCGCGCCTCTCAACGTGACTGCAATCTCGCTCATCATCATCTCCGATGGGATCGTGGGAGGATGCTCTTCGCTACCAGTCGGCAGCGCCGGAACGAGGCTTTGCCCTTCGACCCACCAAGTCGCAGCCGCCACGTGCACGATAGTCACCGAGTCGCCATTCGTCGGGACCGGCGTTTCAATCCGCTGCAAGAAGAATAGACCGCGGTACCCGATCTTCATCTCCGGCTCAGATAAGTTGGTCACCGTGACATTCTGGATCGTACCGCCCTGCTGACGGATTACGGCGTTATCAGTACCGTTACCCCGTAAGACGCGGTCAACCTTGATGATGTAGTCGGTGAAGATATGGGCCGGATCGGCCTGCGGCACATCCGACGGCCGGTGTGGATCATGGTTCTCGATGTATTGCGGCGCACGCGCCTCCACGACCACGCCAATCACGATCGCATCTGACGCCCAGGCTAGTTCCCCGAGCGACGCATAGTAGACACTGTCGATCGCGACGCTGACTCCAAGCGGCACTGACCAATCGGGGGTTGACGCCTGATAGGGGGTCGAGTCCGATCGAGGGTATTGCGCCTCCGAGGTCGTGATCATCGTTCCATTTGCCAGGGGGGTTGCGGTTGTCCAGGCTTCGCTGGCAGACACGTCCGTTGACACTTGGCTACCAGTAGATACATCATCCACGCCACAGCCACTGACGATCACAGCGCTGACGATAGCAATGACGAACACGATTCGATTGAGTGATAACCTGGGATGGGCGCGGGTAAATCCGCAAGGTTCTCTAATTGTCGTCCACAGGTCACGCATCCCGACAGTCACTCGGCCGCGAGCGCTGTCTGCGCGTTGTTTGGCGAGTTCATCGCCCGCTAACAGGTAGCCTCCACATAACGTCAACTCGGCGACGATCCGACCGACGGCGCCCACCGTACGCATGGCAAGCCTCTCGCTCTGAATCGTGCGATTGATCCCGAATCTGAGCGATTCGGTCTCCAAGGTGAGACGACCAAGCCAATGTGATGTTAATTCCAACGGGCCGCATGTGATGACGCTACTGTAATGCGGGAGGGGGGGCTGTCAAGTAAATGCGTTAGATTGATGTGCAGATCGTCGCGCTTCGGCTTGCCTGAAGATGCTGGCCTGACAGGGCACTCAAGCCTGTCGGGCCAGCAGTGAGTTTCCCGCCGTTAGTCGGTCGCACCGGTGAGGTAGTCGAAGGCCGACAGGACGTGGACGCGGACGGTGCCGTAGAGGTCGTCGAGGGTGACGTACTCGTCGGCGGCGCCCATGTTGTACGGGATCGGGCCGTAGACGTAGGCCGGGATGCCGCGCCAGCGCCAGAAGCGGCAGTCGGTGCCGCCGATGCTGATGGCCGGCTTCGGCCTGATGCCGCGCACCGCCTCGCCGTTGCGCTGAAGGATGCGGACCATCTCGTGGTCGGGCGTGCAGACCGACGGCTCGCTGACCTTGAAGAGCTCGTAAGAGGCGTCGGGGTAGTCGGCCAGGATCGCCTCGAACTGCTCCAGTAGCGACTGGGCCGAGTGGCCGACCGGCGCGCGCAGATCGACGCCGGTGTAGCAATCGGCGGCGATGACATTGGTCTTGACACCACCACGGATCGTGCCGATGTTGACGGTCACCTGCTTCACGATGTCGGTCGCCCCGGCGCCGAGCGCGGCGTCCAGCTCAGGCCGAGCGGCTTCGACAACGGCGAGGATATCGGCCGGCAACGTAACCGGCTGGTCAGCCAGACGCTCGATCCGCCCGATAATCTCGGCGGTCTCCTGAATCGCGCTCTTGCTCAGGTGGGTGTATGCGCCGTGGCCGCCCGGAGTGCGGACGAGCATATCGAGCCAGACCGGACCCTTCTCGCCGAAGCGGATCGTGTACGGGGTGCTTGGCTCGCCATTCAGGACGCAGTCGCCGATTACATCGGGGTAGTTGTCCATCAGGTAGCCAGTGCCCCAGGTTCCGCCGGTCTCCTCGTCGGAGACGGCGGTCAGCGTGAGCCGGCCGCCCAGCTGCTGTCGCATTTCGTGCAGATATCGGTATGCCAGGAACGAGGCGGCAGTTCCGGTCTTCATGTCGATGACGCCGCGACCGAACAGCTTGCCATCGCGCACCGCGCCGGAGTACGGGTCGTCCGACCACTGCGTCGGGTCGCCGGCCGGGAAGATATCGAGGTGGCCGTTGAGGATGAGGTGCTTGCCCGGATCGCCGCCATCGAATCCGGCGAGGACGTTCGGCATCGTCGGCTGCGGAGCGACAATCTCGTGATCGAGACCACGCTCATCCATCCAGTCGGTCAGGAATGAGACGAGCTGGGTCGTGTCGCCGTCGGGGTTCTCGCTCGGGATCTGGACGATCTTCTGGACAAACCCGAGAATATCGTCAGCGTCACGCTCCAGCCGCTGCTCCAGCGCCGCGCGGGCTTGCTGATGATTCATGGTAGTCCCTTCACCGTGCTCCAACGCAGCCGGTTCACGATCGCGAACCGGCTACGTCGAACGCAACAAGGCTCTAGCCTTCGAAATACCAGTCGGCAACGTCCCAGGTGTCCTCGGTCCACGGACCCGGGTTATTGCCCTGGAGCCGCTTGTTCTTGCCCGAGACCCGCTTTCGCGCGATGAACGGGATCGTGACGACATCGTCGGAGATCATGTCATTCATCTTGATGAACAACTCGGCCTGCTTGGTCGGGTCGAGCTCAGTCGAGGCGGCCTCCCAGAGCTTATTGTAGTCCTCGTTGACCCACCGGCTGAGGTTGCGGCCAGACCAGCCGTTCGACTTCTGGGCGATATCCTCGGCCGGGTCAATCGACTTCCAGTACGACATCAGGTCGATCGGGAACGGCCGGCCGTTGAGCGCCAGCATCTGCAGGTCGGCGGAGAAGCGCTTCCAGGTGTCCGGGTTGCCAGCGTCGGAGGAGAAGAAGACGGTGGAGTCAATCGACTTCAACTGGACTTCGAACCCGATCGCGTCCCAGGGCTGCTTCATGATCTCCTGCGCCTTGAGGCGCAGCGGGCTGACTGTCGTCTGGAACAGGATCTTCGTCTTAACGCCATCCTTTGTCCGCGGCTTGCCGGTCCAACCGGCCGCCTCAAGTGCCGCGCTGGCGTCATCGACGCTGAACTTGTAGCTCGTGTTCTTCGACACGAACATCTCTGGCGCGACAATCACGTTTGCCGTCGCGTTGGCCGCCTCGCCATACAACTGGCTAACGATCATGTCGCGATCGACGCCGAGCGCCAGCGCCTCGCGAACCGCCTTATCGGTCAGGAACGGGTGCTGAGTGGATGGCTCCGAACGGGCGCCGTCGACCTCCTTGTTCGGATCGGCGAAGTTGATGAATACGTGCTCGACACTGCCATCGGGCAGGACGATCAGTTCACCGACGCCACTCTTGAGGAGGTTCTCCAGGACGGATTTTTCGACCTGCAGGTTGATCGCGTAGTCCACCTCGCCGGTCTGCAGGACAGCCCGCGCGGCGGACGGGGCATCGCCGCCACCCTTGTACTCAACCTTCTTGAAGAACGGCTTATCGGGGAAGCGGTAACTCTCGTTGATCTCGTAGTTGACGACGTCACCGGGGACGAAATTGGTGACTTTGTATGGGCCGGTGCCGACCGGCTTCATGTTGAACGGCGCAGATTGCGCCTTATCCCCCATGTAGTTCTCGAGCAGGTGCTTGGGCAGGATCGGTGCGCCATCGCTCGTGCCGCGGCCGAAGATGTTGTACCAGGCAGGGTCTGTGTTCTTCAGATGGATCTTGAAGGTTCGCGCGTCCACCACCTCGATGTCATCAACATTGACGAATGCTGGCGAGGACGTCGTTCCCGCTGCCGGGTCAATTGCCCACTTCCAGGTGAACTTGGCATCGTCGCTCGACACCGGCGTGCCGTCTGACCAGACGAGTCCCTCAAGCAACGTGTAGGTGACGGTCTTGCCGTCGGCCGAGATGCCACCATTCTCCAGTGACGGCGCTTTCTCGCAGAGGACTGCGACAACGTCGCCCTCAGGGCTGATACGAATCAACGGCTCGAGAACAAGCGCCGCTGGATTGGAGATCAGATTGCCATTGGCATAGTGTTGATTGAGCATCGGCGGCGCCTGCCAGTAAAGGATGCGCAGCAGGTCGCCCGAGCCGCGTCCACGTCCGCCACCGGATGGCCCCGTTGTTGCCGTGCCCGCGCCCGGAGCACCGCCCCCCGAGCTGGCCGTTGCAGCCGGTGTTTCCTTACTGCTACTGCCACATGCAGCCAGAAGAGCGGCGATGGCAGGCGCAGTCAAACCAAGCGCCGCGCCACGCTTCAGAACATCGCGACGCGAGAGGCGACCCGTGAGGACAGCTGCTTCCAGCGCCGCCAATCCGTTCGCCCCCGACCCAACGCGCTCGTCCATTGCGCCCCCTCTTCCATATGCGTCACAGGCGCGCACTCCGCCGTGACATACCAACGAACAACTAATGATCTGGTCAAACCAGGCCATCTGCTTACTGATCGTACAGAATTACGCGCCGCACTGTCTCGCGACGCGCGAGTGAGAGCGAGGATGCGCCACTCGAGCCATCGCGGAATAGGTGGGCCGTGCCGCGTGTATAGTCAATAGAAGGTTCGACGCCGCGCCTCGGGCGCGGGCGACGATCTGGATCAACGAGGAGGCACCCGATGGCAAACGGCAAGGCAAATGCGAGCCGCGAGGTGCTCGTCAGCACCACCTGGGTCGCGGAGCATCTGGCCGACCCAACCATCCGCATCGTTGAAGCGGACGAAGATGTCCTGCTGTACGAGCTGGGTCATGTTCCCGGCGCGGTGAAGATCGACTGGCACGAACATCTGCAGCGCACCGATACACGCGACTTCATCGATGCCGAAGGGTTCGATCGGCTGATGAGCGCGCTGGGCATCACCCGGGACACGACCGCCGTGTTCTACGGCGACAAGACCAACTGGTGGGCCGCCTACGCATACTGGTTCTTCCGCTACATGGGGCACGACAACGTCAGGATCATGGATGGCGGCCGGAAGAAGTGGGAAGCGGAGGGCCGCGCGACTACGCGCGAAGCGCCAACGATCACGCCGGCTGACTACCACGGTTCGGCCGAACGGCCGGAGCTGCGCGCCTACCGCGACGATGTGCTGGCTCATATCGGCTACAGCCGGCTGCGCAGGATCGGCGAAGGCAACCCGCTGGTCGATGTTCGCTCCCCCGGGGAGTTCACCGGCGAGCTGCTTCATATGCCCGACTATCCACAGGAGGGGGCATTGCGCGGCGGCCATATCCCTGGCGCGCGAAATATCCCGTGGGGCAAGGCCGTTGCGGAAGACGGCACCTTCAGGAGTGTCGATGAATTGCGCGCTCTTTACGAAGGTGAGGGGATCACGCCGGATCAGCCGGTGATCGTCTATTGCCGGATCGGGGAGCGTTCATCGCACACGTGGTTCGTTCTTCACGAGCTGCTCGGCTACCCGGATGTGCGGAACTACGATGGCTCGTGGACCGAATGGGGCAACGTGATCGGCGTGCCGATCGAGCTCTGAGGACGACGCAGCGACACACAGTGAACACCTGCTGAGAAAGAGAATAGACACGGCATGGACCGCCAGGAGCAAATCGAGATACTCGTCGACCACTATCAGAATCCTCGCCACCGCCATGCGATGGACAATCCATCGGTGACGATGCCTGGCGGCAATCCCGGGTGTGGCGATGTCATCACTATTTACTTGCAACCAGGAGACGATGGCCTGTCGATCGCCGACGTCTCCTGGGAGGGCGAAGGCTGTACGATCAGCCAGGCCGCCGCGTCGATCCTCATGGAGATGGTTCACGACGAACGTTGGACGCTGGAGGAGGCGCTGGCCCACGACTACACCACGATGATCGAAGTCCTCGGCAAAGAGGCCGTCCAGATGCGACCAAAGTGCGCGACGCTCGCGCTTGGGACGCTCAAGGCCGCGGTCAGAAAGTACCAGCGCGATGAGCTACGCCGCCAGCACGGCATGAACCCCGACGGCACGCCAATTGCCGATCTTCCCGAGCAGGATGCCGAGTTCGGCATCATCGTCGGCGACCGCGCGCACAATGACGCCGGCGCGCCCGTGTCGCAGCAAGAGCGCTGAATCGGGGTTGTCTGACCCCGAAACCCTCGCCGCTCGAAGTGGTGGCCGGAAACGACTTGCCAACACCTCCTGGTGATGCAGAATCTCCTGGTGTCACTGCTATACTCTGCCTAGCGGATTGGGACGCCTTCGCGTTCGCGCGCCATCGAACGGTCGGCAACGAGGAGCCGGCGAGGTGGGCGCTCCTGCTGGCGTTGTCCCGCACGCAGGGGCTGGCGTATCCGATCGATGTGGGAGGACTTGCCAATGTTCCGTTGCAGGATCTGCGGATATATTGAGACCGACGACACGCAGCCGGTAGAGTGCCCATCGTGTGGCGCATCCAGCGACCGGTTTGCCCCGCTGACCTCCGATGAGGTCAGCCAGATCATCAATGGCCGAACGTCGTATGGCATCGTGAGCCAGGATCAGTCGGAGACTCCGGTCGACGACACGCGACGTATCCGGCTGCTGGCGTTCGTTTCTTCCGAGATGTTCTCGCCTTTCACGCGGCGATCCGGCGCGCGCTACGCTGTCTTCACCGGCGACCAGCGCTGGTTTGCGGACAACATCCCCTGCCAGAAGGCATGCCCGTCGCACACCGACATCTCGCGATATATCGCCCTCATTGCCGACGGGCGCTACGCCGATTCGTTCGAGCTCAACCGGGAGAACAACGTCTTCCCGGGCTGTCTGGGCCGAATGTGCGCCCGGCCATGCGAGACAGCCTGCCGACGCCAGATCGTGGATCAGCCAATCGGCATCTGCTATCTGAAGCGGGTCGCCTCGGACTATCGTGGCGAGACGCGTCGCGAGACGCCGCCTCCACCGAACGGCAAGACGATCGGCGTAATCGGCGCGGGCGCGGCCGGCCTGAGCGCTGCCCGCCAGGTCGCCCGGCAGGGCTATCGCGTCACCATCTACGAGGCGATGCCTGTTCCGAGCGGGATGATGTGGGCCGGCGTACCAGAGTGGCGCCTGCCGCGCGACGTCATCATGGAGGAGGTCGAGCTGATCCTCGATCTCGGCATCGAGCTTCGGCTGAACACCAAGATCGGCGAAGACATCTCCTTCCAGGACCTCATCGATTCGCACGACGCCGTCGTCATTGCCGCGGGGAACCAGAATGTCACCCCGGTTCGCATCCCCGGCGAGGATCTGCCGGGTGTTGTCCCCGGACTGACCTTCCTGGAGGAGATCAATCTCGAGCTCGTCCCGGATGTCTTCGTTGGCAAGCGGGTCGTTACCGTCGGTGGCGGCTTTACCTCGATGGACTGCGTTCGCAGTGTGTTGCGTCTCGGCGCGGAGCGGTCGATCATGACCTACCGACGCTCGGCCCATGAGATCCCGGTCGACGCGCTCGAGGTCG
Organism: Thermomicrobiales bacterium; assembly: GCA_037045155.1. Taxonomy (NCBI): domain Bacteria; kingdom Pseudomonadati; phylum Thermomicrobiota; class Thermomicrobia; order Thermomicrobiales; species Thermomicrobiales bacterium. Next base: position 1,051,977 of record JBAOIG010000005.1, on the reverse strand, counting down.
AGGAGACCGAGCTCGAAGGGTGCGAGATCATGTACATGGTCTCGCCGACTCGCTGCATCGCTGGCGAGGATGGCCACGTCGCCGGCATCGAGTTCGTCCGTAATGAGCTCGGCGCGCCGGATGCCTCTGGCCGTCGCCGGCCAGAACCCGTCGAAGGGTCCGAGTTCGTCATCGAGTGCGATCAGGTCATTATCGCCATCGGCCAGTACCAGGACAATTCATTCTTCCCGAAGGATTTCTTCCCCGAAGTCGACCGGCGCGGCGTGCCGAAGGTAAACGCCGAGGGTCGAACCGCCCACCCGAAGGTCTTCGCCTGCGGAGACTATGTCACCAACCCGTTGAACTTCATCTCGGCGATCGGCGATGGCAAGCGCGTCGCCGAGCACGTCCACTCCCAGTTGAGCGGCCTGCCGATCCCCGAGCCGGACTTCGAGATCACACGGGTGCCGATCGAAGACCTGCACACCCCGAACCCGCTGATGGCCGAGGGGGTCGCCGAGTGGTCAACGTCCACGATGAGCCGACGACTGCGCTGGGGAGATAACTACACCTCGCTGCAACGCCAGATCATGCCGACGCTGCCGCTTCAGGAGCGGGGGCTGCTGGCGGACGAAACGACACTCGAAGTGGAGCTGGGATATCCGAAGCCAGTCGGCTTCGATGAGGCGAAGCGCTGCCTCCAGTGCCAGCTCAACATCTTCATCGACGGCGACCGCTGCATTCTCTGCAACGGCTGCGTCGATATCTGCCCGGTCGGAGTCATCGAGATGATCTCGACCGACCGAATCTACTCAATCGATAGCGATGTCTCGCTGGCCGAGCTCGCGCGCGCCGAGCTCGGGCCGAACGCGGTCGCGATGATCATCGACGAGCTCGCCTGCATCCGCTGCGGAGCCTGCGTCGAGTGGTGCCCGACCGAGTGTCTGACGATGGAGCACTATCGCCCGGTGCCGTTGCCAGCACGTGAATCAGCCGATCTCGCGATTGTTGCTGACGGCTAGCGCAATCTCACACCAGCAGACGACGGCGGCCCCTGAACAAGGCCGCCGTCGCGCATATCTGGACGCGATGCCCATAGCGGGCGGCAACCCGTGCGAACTCCGGAAAGTGTGATACTGTACGTACAACACAACATGTAAGCAGTACGACGACGGGATCTCCCCACCCCTGCCGCCAGCGTTGCATTGGGGGGCTTCAAGTCACGAACAGGACGCTATGTGAGCACCCGTTACGCAATCGTTCATGGGCATTTCTATCAGCCTCCTCGGGAACATCCCACATCCGGGGAGATGCCCTGGGAACCGGGCGCAAGCCCGTTTCATGACTACAACGAGAAGATCCTGGCCGAGTGCTACCGGCCAAATGCTGACCTCGGTAACCTGAGCCGGATGAGCTTCAACCTCGGTCCTACATTGGCAACGTGGTTGCGTCGCCAGCATCCGGATGTCCTCTCCCGCGTCGTCCGCTCCGATCAGAACGCGCGGACGGCAACAGGTCACGGCTCTGCGATCGCTCAGGGGTATCACCACACAATCCTGCCACTCGACTCACCACGGGACCGCCGGACCGAGATCCGATGGGGCGTCCGCTCGTTCGAGCTGCTATACGGTCGAAAGCCGCTTGGCATCTGGCTGCCCGAAACGGCGGTCGATAGCACCACCCTGGAGATGTGCGCCGACGAGGGATTGCGCTATACGATCCTTGCCCCGGATCAGGTTCGTCCGACCGGGGAGATGTACGGCTCGTACCGGCTGTCGTTGGCGACGGGCCGGCCGTTCGAAGCCGTTGTCTATGACGCGGGCCTGGGCGGGTGCGTTTCATTTGACCCGATCGCGACGGCCAACGCCGCCGAATTCGTCGCCTCGCATGTGCTGCCAGCGTTCGAGCAACGCAACACCGCCGATCCGCTGGTGGCAATCACGACGGATGGCGAGGTCTATGGCCACCATCACAAGTTCAAGGATCTGTTCCTCCAGGATCTGCTTGTCCGCCGGCTGCGCGAACGTGGGGTGACACCCGTCTCGGCGGACTGGCATGTCGCGACGAGGCCGGCAACGGCCACTGCCGATCTGATTGAGCGATCTTCGTGGGGCTGCGCACACGATCTTGCGCGCTGGGCGGACGGCTGCTCCTGCACGTCGGGCTACTCGGGATGGAAGCGACCGCTGCGAAATGCCTTCGATCGGCTGGCAGCGCAGATCGACCGCGCGTTCGAGGAGCACGGCAGTAGACATCTCCGCGACCCGTGGGCAGCGCGCGACGCCTACGTTGATGTCGTTGACGGCGCTGTGTCATTCGATGACTGGTTCTCGACGTGGCGCACAACCAGTGCCGATGCTGCCGTGGCCCTGGACTTGCTCGAGGCCGAGCGATTGCGGCTATCGATGTATGCGTCGTGCGCGTTCTACTGGGAGACGATCGACCGGCTGGAGCCCGCCTACGGCATTCGTCGCGGTCTTGCGGCAGCCGCGCTGGTCGATCACACGCTCGGCACATTCCTTGGCGCGTCGTTCAGGCACGATCTGGAAACGACGCTGCACTGGCCGACAAGCAATACCGCCCAGATGTTTGCTGCAGGCTGAGGGATCCGGCCACGCTACCCAGCAGATCACCGCATCCCGGCGGTTCCATGCTCCGACGCGACGGAGGCGATCCGTCGGGAGATGGCGCTCTCACCGCCGAAGGACCTCCCCCGGTCTACAGCGACCGAACGCGGAGAGATCCTTCGCCGCCGAACGCCATCACCCAGCGTGTATGCGGGCAATGGATGATCGACCTCGCGCGAGTGTGTCGATTCGACCTCAGATATTCGGCGCCACCTCGTCGGCGATCAGCTTCAGGCCGTCGATATCGTCCTGGTCGTATGTCTGAAGCATGATGCGCTCGACTCCCTGACGTCCTCGCTCGCGAGCCTGCTCAATCACCTCGTCCACCGTGCCGGCCAGGTAGCCGCGCTGCCGGACCCGGTCGAGCGCCTCCGCGGCGGACACGTCGCGTAGCGACGGAATAATCTCCTGAAGCTTCCTCGCCCGGTCGAGAACCTCTCGTTCATCCCGGCCGATGACATGGCCGAGCATCATCGACTGACGAATCGTCTCGGGGTCTCGCCCGATTGTTCGGCAGTGTTCGGCCAGCACCGCGCGCTTGTGGTCATAGGCATCGACAGTCATCGTCGAGACGTTCCACTCGGCGGCGTATTTCGCAACGATCCGCAACGTCCTACGCTCTCCGCTGCCACCAATGATCATCGGGACTCCCCCGGCGGTCACCGGAACCGAGGCCGCTTGCGCGTTGCGAAGCTGGAAGTGGACGCCGTTGAATGAGACGACCTCGCCAGTCCACAGCAGGGTGATGACCTGCAACGCCTCCTCGAAGCGGTCCATCCGTTCTCCGAGGTTAGGAAGCTGGAAACCGAACGCATGATGCTCGGCTTCGTTCCAACCAGCGCCGACGCCGAACCAGTAACGCCCGCCCGTGAGCTGGTCGAGCGCGGCAGCCTCGGTCGCCAGATGCACCGGGTGACGGAACGTCGTGGGCGACACCAGCGCGCCCAGCTCGACTCGTTCGCTCCAGATTGCGGCGGCGGTCAGCGATGGCACCAGCGCGAGAGTCGGCCGGTAAACCTCCGCCATCACCGAGTAGAGATGGTCTGAACGCCAGACTGAGTCGTAACCAAAGTCCTCGCCGGCCCGCACAATGCGCTGCCAACGCTCCCAGGTCAGGCCCTCCTGGCCCTCGATCATAATGCCAAGTCGAACCATCTCATCGTCCCCTTCGTGCCACGGAAGCCAGTCCGATCGCGCCGCTATTGCGCTGCGCAAGCGGGATGCAGCATAGCATCCATCGGAGACTCAGGAGCGCACGACATTACGGGCAACGAAGAGGACGTTGGCCGGCCGCTCGGCCAGGCGGCGCATGAAGTACGGATACCAGCTTGTGCCAAACGGCACATACACTCGCATGTTGTAGCCATCGTCGGCAAGTTGCTGCTGAAGATCCCGTCGGACTCCGTAGAGCATCTGGAACTCAAAGCGCTCCTTGCCGATCCCCATCCGCCCGGCATAGCCACGCGCCACCCGCAGAATGGATTCATCATGGGTGGCAATCGCAGGGTAGTTACCGGTCTCGAGCAGCCGCTCGAGGTGGCGGCGATAGGCTGCGTCCACATCGCCCTTGAGTGGAAACGCGACTGTCTCCGGCTCGTTATACGCGCCTTTGACCAGACGCACGCGAGCACGCCGCTCGATCATCTCATCAACGTCGCGCTCGGTCCGATACAGCATTGCCTGGAGCACGATTCCGACATGCTCCGGATGGAGATCGTGAATCCGACGGAAGAGCGCGAGCGTCTGCTCGGTATAGGCCGAACCCTCCATGTCAACCCGGACGAAACCGCCCAGATCGGCGGCTCGGCCGACGATCGTTTGCAGCCGTTCCCAGGTTGCCCCCTCGTCGAGATCGAGCCCGATCATCGTCAGCTTGATCGAGATATTCGGATCGAACCCACTCTCCCGCAATCGACCGATAATCTGGACGTATGCGTCGGCGGCAGCCTGGGCATCGGCCGCGCTGGAGACGTTCTCACCAAGCAGGTCAAGCGTCGTATGCTGACCGTGGGAATGGATATCACGGACGCGACCCAGCGCCTCATCGAGGTTCTCACCGGCCACGAATCGGTCGATCAGCGATCGGGTAACCCGGCAGCCGCGGACCATCTTCTCCGATTGCTGGTTGCCCGCGAGCCACATCAACGTCGAGCGCAACATGCCCACCTCCACCGATCCACATCACATGGGTTTCGTCTGAAGTGTAACGCAGTCAGTCGCGCCTCCCGACCGGCGGAAGATGGATAGAATCACTACGATGACCCTTGAACGGATGCTGGAGTAACGCGCATGTTCGGGTTGACGCCGGAAACGGTGATTCGCGATAGCCTCTACGATCTGATCCCGCTCTCCCACGAGGCGGCGCGGCTGATCGCCACGCCCGAATTCCTCCGTCTCGACGGCATTCAGCAGCTCGGGTTCGTCTCGCGAGTCTGGCCGGGCGCCAGGCACACTCGCTTTGAGCATTCGCTCGGCGTGATGTGCCTGATGCAACAAGCACTGGAGCGACTGAACGAGCGCGGCGCAGGAATCGACGACGAATCCGCCCGCGTCGCGATCGCCGCCGCGCTGCTCCATGACATCGGCCACTATCCCTTCAGCCACGCGATCGAAGAGCTGGGCGCACCGATCGCCAGCCATGAACAAGTCGGCAGCCAGATCGTCGTCGAGAGCGAGATCGCCGGGATATTGCGCGCTGACTGGCGCGTCGATCCGGCACGAGTCGCCCGGCTGATCAGCCCCGGCGGCAAGGATCTACCGGCTGAGGACCGGATGGTGCGCGGGCTGCTGAGCGGCGCGCTGGACGTGGACAAGCTCGACTATCTGCCGCGCGATGCTCGCGCCTGTCACGTCCCCTACGGCGGCGTCGATACGACCCGGCTGCTGGGCGCGCTGCGGGTGATCGAGGTAGAAGGTCGGCGCACGATCGGGATCGACGCGAAAGGCATCTCGCCGCTCCACTCGCTGATCAACGCTCGCCAGGAGATGTTCGACAACGTCTACTGGCACCACACTAACCGCGCCTGTATGGCGATGCTGCTACGGGCCGTTCAGGAGGCGGTCCTCGCCGGGCTGCCGCCCGAGCAGCTAACGCGCCACGACGACGCCTCGCTGTTGGCAGCGCTAGCCGCCCCGGAGCTGCCGGCCACCACGCGCCGGCTCGTCGGCGCGCTAGCGGGCAGGAGGCTGCACAAACGAGCCGTCGAGATCAGCTCGCGGGCAGGCGAGCTGTTCGTCTACCTCGGCACGCTCTTCGACCATCCTGGCCGACGCCGGGCTCTCGAAAACGTCATGGTCAGTCAGTTACGACACATCACCGGCCGGCCGGTTGAGCAAGGCGATATTCTAGTCGACATTCCCAAGCCCGAACGCTGGCGAACCGATGTCTGGGTGCGCTTCGACAACCCGCCGGTTGGCTTCGCGCCACTGATGCCGTGGCACGATGTCGCCGGCGCGTCACCGGAGCAGCTCAAGGCGTACGAAGATCACCGGCGGCTTATCCGCATCGTCTGCGCCGAGCAGCATCGAGCCGATGTCCGGCAGCACTGGCAGCGGCTCTTGCTGCCGCTGCTGTCGGCCACGCCCACGGGGAGGGCGGATCGATGACGACCATTCGCTCTATCGTCGCGCAGATGAAGGTTGGCGTCGCGGCCACGCTCGTCGCGCTGGCGATCGGGGTGGTGATTCAGATGGTGTGGGGTCCACTCTTCGGGCGCTACGGCTGGGACATCATCGCGGCCGGGATCATGATCATCGCCGCGGTCGGCATCGCGATGCTCGAAGAGTTCGCCCGCCCCCAGAACCCCTACCGCCACCTCGACCCGCGCTTCAGCTACCTCGACGCTGCCCCGACCGGCTCGATGGCGAGTGGCGGCAGCGGCTGGCTCTGGAACGCTGCGCCGCTCGTGTTCGTCGCGGTACTGATCGGGCTCGCGCACCTGCTGGGGTGAGGCGAGGTAGTCTCACTCCTCCCAGGCCACGCCCGGATCCAGCGGCCAGACTGGCCGGCGAACGCGCTGGAACGGGTAACGCAGGACGTTGGGGTTGGCCGCCCCGGGAGCATCGACTTCGATGATCTGCTCGGCGATCGGCTCGAAGTCGGCGCGGAAGTGGCCACGCGACTTCACGACCAGCAGCGGTTCCTCCTCCGGCACGACCCCGACCATCTTGAAGTAGCCTCGATCATTCGCCGCATGACGGATCGAAGTGACGACGAGCTTGAACCCATTCACCTCAATACACGCGCTCGGCCCGGAAGCTACTGTCTGTCCTCGCACGACCGGCCCGTGGCCGACGAAGAAGCCGTCGCTCAGCCGCGTCACCCGACCGCGCACCTCAAGCGGCTGGCCGTGCTCGGGCGGACCCACCTTCCCGCCGATCCGGAAATCGCGCTCGGCGCCGATCCCGGCCTCGATCGCCTGCTGGACCGCCTCGGGATCGAAGATTGCCGCCGCAGCGCCCGGCACGCGACGCGCGAGGATCACTCGCAACAGCTCGGTCGTGTCGCCGCTGCCGCCACCGCCCGGATTATCGGCAACGTCCGCCAGCACGACCGGCCTCTCGGCCCCGGCCGAGATGATCGCCAACGCCTGGTCGAGCGCCTCCTCGGGGGTCGGGATCGACTTGAGAAACTCCTCGCGCATCTCCCAGGCGGCCCGGCCCAGGCTATCGGCGCAGCGCTGGCCGAGCGCCGGATCGGTCGCGGTAACCACCATCGCGGCGCCAACCTGATCGAAGTCGGCGTAGGCGAAGCCACCGAAGACGGCGGTCGTCACGATGCCCGGGTGCGCCTCCCAGTCGATGCCACGCTCGATCAGGTCGCGCATCGGCCCCTCGGCGGTGCGCATATTGATCGTCGGCGGGATCATCGGCGGCTTGGAGATGTAGACTGCCGGCCGCACGAGGGCGCCATCGAGGATCTGCTGCAGGCAGCGTGCCGCCTCGATCCCGCGCTCGTAGGCATCGATGTGCGGATTCGTTCGGTAGACGTAAACGGCGTTCACGACCCGGCACATTGCCTCGGTGATGTTGCCGTGCAGGTCGAGCTCAACGACGATCGGGACGTCGCCGCCGACCACCTCGCGCACCGCCGCGCAGAGGTCCCCCTCGGCGTCCGGCGCGTTCTCGGCCAACATCGCGCCGTGGAGATAGAGCAGGACGCCATCGACATCGCCGGCGTGTCGGACTCGATCGATCAGCCTGCGCTTCAGCTCATCGTATGCTGCCGCCGGGACGTTGCCACTCGGCGTCGCGTGCCCGCTGACTGTCCCGATCAGATCCCAGCCGGCCGCATCGGCAACATCGATGAAGCCACCCAGGCCGGTGAACGTGCCTCGGTGATCCTCGATCACCTCAATCCCGTTCACCAAATCGTCGCGCCCGGTGTGGAATGAGGCGAAGGTTGTCCCCACCGGCGAAAATGAGTTCGTCTCGTGCATGATCGAACCGATGACAACACGATGTGCCAACTGCTCCCCCTCTCGACACTCGCCCTGCGGAGCGCGCAACCACGGCCATGCTACCCGCTCGTAGCCAAACGCAACAGCGCCACGCGACTCGGTCGTGTGGCGCTATTCAGGGGGCCAGATTGACGGGCGGGCTAGTGCGTCAGTGGCGTGCGCCAGTGACTCCTGGGATTCTCGGGTGTCTGCGACGCCGCCCGCTCGATGGCGCGACGGGCATCATCCGGCGCGAGGCCTCGCAGGGTCGTGACATAATCAATGTTGTTGGCGTAGAGGGCGATATCGTACGCGAACGCCTCGATCGCCTCGGTATTGCGCCAGAACTGATAGAGATTCGGCAGCCAGTCGAACCCGGTCGCCTCAATACGGAAGAGCGCGACCCCTTGCCCACGAAGATAGGCGAGCGGTTCGGAGAAATAGACCTTCGCGCTGCCGGTGCTCTCGATCGCCGCCACAATCCCGTCGTGATGGCGGGGCGTCGAACGGAGAGTGAAAACCAAGGCGCCCGGAGTCTCGGGTCCGACTCGCCGCGGCTCGTACGGCGCGGATGTCACACTGCGCTTGAACAAGGCCATAGGCTAACTGACCCACCCTCCATTGCTAACCCGAGGCTCGCCATCCGCGATGCTGCGAGATAGCAGGATTGTACGCGATCCAGCCGGGCTCTTCAGCCGATCGGCCCGACCAGCCTGCCGATCGAAGCCATGCGAACACGGGGCCGTGGCGATACGCTGGTGACCTTCGTTGGCTAGACTATACAGGAAACGACCTTACCTATCTTGACAAGGGAGATAACCCGGGCATGCCAGAGTCCAGCGCGATCGGGACGACAGCCGAGCAGATCCACGAGATGCGAGAGCAGCACATCGGCCGGCTACTCCTGCGCGCGCAGCGCGCCGTCAACGCGCGCGCGATCGCGCGACTCCACGAGCGTGGACATCACGGACTGACATTGACGCACACGTCGCTACTGCCATATCTCGATCTGGAAGGGACCCGGATCACGACGCTGGCGGAGCGGGCCGGCATGACGAAGCAGGGGATGGGGCAGCTGGTTCGCGACATGGAACGGCAGGGCTATGTTCGTCGCGACGTCGACCCGGCGGACGCACGGGCGGTGCTCGTCCGCTTCACAGACGTTGGCTGGCAGTTCCTCGGGGATGCTCGCGCCGTCAGGCAGGAGATCGAGGCGGAATACGCGGACATCCTCGGTCGCGATCAGCTCGAGGCGCTTCGCAAAACACTACAGGTGATAATCCAGATGGACGATGGTGGTTCTCAGGGGGAGTAAGCGCTGGCCAGAAAACTGCGGGCTGATGCTAGAATCGACCGATAGGGACTGCTATCACCGCACATCTCCAGACAATACAGGGAGCGAAGGAGGAGCAATGACCACGACGAAGCCGAAGGGTCTCGACTGGGAAACGACAAACCGCGTCCTCTCCGAAGAACGCGTCTTCGAGCCGAGCGAGGACGTTGTCGAGAGCGCCAACATTACAGCCTATATCCGCTCAAAAGGCTTCTCCAGCTACGACGAGCTCCATGCATGGTCGGTCGAGCACTCCGAGGAGTTCTGGGGTGAGATGGCGGAGGAGCTGGACTGGTTCAAGCCGTGGGATAAGGTGCTGGACTGGCAAGTGCCACATGCCAAGTGGTTCGTTGGCGGTGAGACCAATATCGTCTACAACGCACTCGATCGCCATATGAGCACCCCTACCCGCAACAAGGTCGCCTTCTACTGGGAAGGCGAGGACGGGGCGACACGGACGATTTCCTACAGCGATCTCTACCACGAGGTCTGCCGCTTCGCTGGCGCGCTGAAGAGCATGGGCATCAAAGAGGGCGATCGCATCGTCATCTACATGCCACGCATCCCCGAGCAAATCGTCGCGATGGTCGCCGCCGCCCGCATCGGTGTGGTCCACTCAGTCGTCTACTCCGGCTTCTCCGCCCAGGCTCTGCGCGACAGAATCCAGGATGCCGAGGCGAAGGCAGTGATCACCGCCGATGGCTACTTCTATCGCGGCAAGATGGTCGGGCTGAAGAGTATCGTCGACGACGCGGTCCGCCAGTGTCCGACGATCAAGCGTGTCGTCAACGTCAAGCGGGCCAACAACGAGGTCAAGTGGTATCCCAACCGTGACGTCTGGTATCACGAGGTCATGGCGCTCGCGACCCCCGATACCGAGATCGCGCACCTCGACGCCGAAGCGCCGCTCTACATGCTGTACACCTCGGGCACGACCGGCAAGCCGAAGGGCATCGTTCACGTTCACGGCGGCTATATGGTCGGCGTCTACGCGACGATGAAATATGTGTTCGACATGCGCCCCGACGATGTCTACTGGTGCTCCGCCGATCCGGGCTGGGTGACTGGACATTCGTACATTGTCTATGGCCCGATGATCGCAGGGGCAACGAGCGTCTTCTACGAAGGAGCTATCGACTATCCCGATCCGGGCCGCATCTGGCGAACGATCGAGCGCTACGGTGTGACGATCTTCTATACATCGCCAACCGCCATCCGCGCGCTGATGCGCTTCGGCGACCAGTGGCCGGCCGAATCCGACCTCTCGACCGTCCGGCTGCTCGGCACCGTTGGCGAGCCGATCAATCCCGAGGCGTGGATCTGGTATCGCAAGATTGCCGGCAACCGCCAGCCGGTCATCGACACCTGGTGGCAGACCGAGACCGGCATGCAGATGATCACGCCGACGCCGATCACTCCGCTCAAGCCCGGCTCAGCGACCAAGGAGTTTCTGGGCGTAAAGGCGAGCGTTGTCGACAAGAACGGCAAAGAGGTCGGGGTTGACGAGGGCGGCTACCTCGTGATCCACAACCCATGGCCGGCGATGATGCGAACCATCTTCCGCGATCCGGGACGCTACGAGTCCTACTGGAACACGATCCCGGGCGTCTACTTTGCTGGCGACGCAGCCCACCGCGATGCGGATGGCTACTTCTGGATCCAGGGTCGCGTCGACGACGTGATCAAGAAGTCGGGCTATCGCCTCGGCTCAATGGAGATCGAGAGCGCGCTGGTCAGCCACCCGGCTGTCGCAGAAGCGGCCGTCATCGGCAAGCCTGACGAGATCAAGGGCGAGGCGATCAAGGCGTTCGTCATCCTCAAGACCGGCTACGAGCCAAGCGAGCACCTGCTCAACGATCTGCGCCTGCACGTCCGGGTGAACGTTGGCCCGATCGCCGTGCCCGAGGAGCTGGAGTTCGTGACCTCGCTGCCAAAGACCCGCTCGGGCAAGATCATGCGCCGCTTCCTGAAGGCCCAGGAGTTAGGCCAGGAGGTCGGCGACATCAGCACGCTCGAAGAGTAGGCCGGGGGCGGCCGGCCTGTCCGGTACAATTCCAGATCAGGTCGCGGGGGCGTCTGTGGCGCCCCCGCTTCGAGTCCGTAGCCCGGGAGAACGAAGGCGGTACGTCCGACATGGCCCGATCCAGAATCTACCTCAAGACACCGGAGCAGATCGCGCTGATGCGTGAGGCAGGGCGTGTCGTCGCCGAGATCCTCGACCTGATGGAAGAGATGATCGTGCCGGGAGTAACGACGGGCCAACTCGACCGGATTGCAGACGAATACATCCGCGGCAAGGGTGGCGTGCCGTCGTTCAAGGGCTACCATGGCTTCAGCGGATCAGTCTGTTCCTCAGTCAATGATGTCGTTGTGCACGGTATCCCGGGTGACCGTGTCTTGCTGAATGGAGATATCATCGCCCTCGATGTCGGCGTTATTCTCCGCGGCTGGCACGGCGATGCTGCCCGCACGTACGCCGTCGGGACGATAGACGCCGAATCGCAGCGATTGATGGATGTCTGTCTGGAGTCGCTGAACGTCGGGATCGCCACGGCACAGCCAGGTCGGCGGCTCACCGACATCTCCTGGGAAATCGAACAGGTGGTAAACGCAGCCGGGTTCAAGGTCGTTCACGACCTCTTCGGTCACGGCATCGGCCGCGAGATGCACGAGGCGCCGTCGCTGCCGCATTACGGCCCGGCCGGCCAGGGGCCGGAGCTTCGCGCCGGCATGGTCTTCACGATCGAGCCGATGATCGTAGCCGGATCACGCGCGGTCCACACGCTATCCGATGGATGGACGATCGTGACCGACGATCACTCGCGCTCTGCGCAATATGAGCACACCATCGTCATCACCACCGCCGGCCCGGAGATTCTGACGGCGCTGTAGGCGGATACCCGTCACACTAGCGATGCTTGCCACGACCGAACATCGCAACGAAGCCGTCGATCAACGCCTGCTCATCTGCCGCCGATAGCCGTGACGCGCGGTGTGTCAACAGATAGTAGCCGGGAGGCATATCGCCGTCCTCGATCGATTCGACTACCTCGTCGGTTTCCTGCTTTCGATCCCATTCTGAAAAGTTCCAGCTTTCGCCGTCCCTCATCGACGTGGTTCTGCACCAGCCATGAGATCGGCGCAACATTTGAGTACCAAGGCCAGACGACCTCATTACTGTGACAATCAAAGCATGCGACCTGCGAAAGCTCGCGTGTGCGGGGACTGTCCCAGGCGGGCTCAGCGGTGATCGCCGGGTTGCTATGGTCACGTCCGTAGGGGACGAGCTGAATCGCGAGAAGCAGCACGACGAAGCCGATCGCCGTCCAACGAAATACTCTCGCCCATCTTACCCGCCGCATCTCGTGCCTCCCCTACGATGACGAGGGCCGCCCCGCGTCCACGATCTCCGGGCTCCGGATTCAGTCTGAGATCCTCATCGGCGCGGGTCAACTCCCCTGGTGGCGACTGTAACGAGGCTGACACGCGCCAGAGCTGCGCCGTCACGACTCTGTCACGCAACAAGACAAGGATCTTCACACCGTGCGTCGGGGGAGCCGTCCGACCGGAGCCTCGCGCCGAACGACACGATCTGTCCGGGGCGAAGCCCACCCAGATCGGAGCGCCGGAGGTGGATGACAGCTCCGCTTTTGCGTCTGGCCTCTGGTCGTAGAATAATCGCCCGGCGCGCCGCCTTTGGCAGCGGTGTGTCAGCACCCTCACAATATCGTGGGGACAATAGCGGCGTGGACAGCCGGAATCGAGGAGATCACAATGCAACGTTGGGAATATCGGGTCTTCCACCGCCAACGCACCATCACGCTGGGTGAAATCACCGGCGGCTGGGATGAAAACGTCGTTGGCATGTTGCCAGAGTTGGGCGCTACGGGCTGGGAGCTGGTGACCGTGCTGCCACGCTCAAGTAGTGGCGGAGCGACGAACGCGGGGATGACAACCGACGAATTGTGGATCTTCAAGCGACAGAAGGACGACGGCGCGAACGCGACCACAGCGTAGCGCTGGTATCCATCGCTCGGGTCGACCATGGCGCATGAATCATCCGTTCCGTATCAGCGGGCCCACCCCCCGATGGCAGCAGCAGAGGTCGCGAAACAGAGTGACCGGCATCATGCTCGCTGGCGACCTGCTGCCCCCCACTAGCCGCGAACGGACGCGGGCAGGATCCTGCGACACATCCGCGAAAGATGCTTGCAGGATCTGACTTTGTCCGCTAGGATGTTTGCAGTGCCCGACTTCTATCGCACCGCGACGCTCCCGCTCCCCCGGGGTCGTCTGCGCACCTTGTTTTTGGTGGAGTAATCTCGTGTCGCGACGCACACGTTGTAATAAGCGTGGATGTGCGTTGCTCGGTGATAGACGCGATCGCTCTGCCGACCCTCGTCCAGACGCCGGATGTGAGCATCCATGGTGTCTGTAAGCCAATGCCGGAGGCGCCTGTGTTGACGTTGACTCGTGTCGGGCAGACCCCGCTATTCGCGGAGCAGCCTGTAGACCCGACAAGCCACGGAAGTGTCGGGTTCCTGGTGCCCGATCGAACCCCCCACATACCCAGCCAGCTCACCATTCAGGACGTCTGGAGATGGGGAATCAACTCTAGCGGCGCCGGATGGTGCCTGTTTACTGCGCCGGGGCAATCGATCCCGACCGATACCGCCGGGGCTACGGCGCTGATCCGCGAACTCCGAACTCGTCTACCCAGCAGCGCAACCAAAGCCAACGTGGGCTTTGTCTGGCTTGATGGAAACCTCCGACAGCCGGCAACGCTCGTCGTCCAGCGGCTGGATCTCCTGGCAGCCAACCCGTCACGTCGCCAGCCCAACCCGATTACGCCAGCCTATGAGCAGAAGTTCACGTTCAAGCAGTTCACCATCGCGGTGGCCGGAGGGTCCGAGGTTCAGGTGAAGTCGGACTGGTCCGGCGTTGAGATCCTGCTCAAGCCTCGCGCAACCGCCGTCGAGCTTCGCATACCCGTCGCGCCACAACGCTACGCCGCGGTTTCGACAGCATTCATTCCGTTCGGAGGTGAGCTGCGCGGCGCCATGCAGTTCACGCTGGAGCCACTCACGACGGCCAAGTTCGGCTACGGGGCGATCGACGCGTCGCTCTACTATTACCTCAGGCCGGCCGCCGGCTCGACCAACCCTCGCGCGTTGCGCTATCCGCTGATCGACAAACCTCGCGTCAATGGCCCGCTGAGCTTCGAGGCTACGTTCTTTCCGACATACCAACTCTCATCGTTCTTCCGCGTCCCACCACAGTCCAATGGCCAGCCGACACCGGTGCCGTCGTACTTCCGCACGACGGCAGGCTTTCCTGTTGATCTGCTAGCGAACGTCCAGGCAAAAGGGCGCTTCTATCTCCGTCCGCGGCTGAACCTCAATCGTGAGATCACCGATCTGCCCGAGATCTATCATCTGACGCCGGGTGGCGGCTTTGAGATCGCCGCGAGTGGACCGCGTGACGAGCACGGCATGCTCACGCTTCTGGCGGGCGCATCTGGCACCGAGTACTTCCGGCTCCGGCCACGCAACGGTTCGGCCGGCGACCTTCTACGATTCGAGCTCGATCGCAACGCCTACGCCGTGACATTTGGCGATCTCAACGTCGGCGGCAGCGCGCTGTTGTCACCCGACTACAAGACATCGTGGGCAACGGTTGCCGGGGTAAGCGCCCCGACCGAGCGCTACTACTTCGCACAACCGCCTGAGGCGCCGCTGTATCAGGCAAATGGCATCTTCACCGGAACCGAATACCTCGACTTCAGCGAGGTCTCGATTGCGACGGTCAAGACGGCCTTCCCGATGACTCCGGTAGCCGGGGTGAATATCGAACCATACGCGGCAGGGATCGATGTCGACACCTACGAGCTATTCGAGCGAGACGTCCTCGTGCCGACACGTGACGAGACCATCAAACGCTCCTCGACAATGGCGCTGGCGGCCAGCCCGGCTCGTTCCGTCCGCAGACTCCTGGCAACCGGCGTCGGCAACGAGAAGCGCACGACGCCTCAGGGGCTGGTCGTCGATGTCGACATCGCGTCAAGCCGCTACACTCGGCTGTTGCTCGGCAAGATGGACGATACCGAGCTTGCGATCGACTCGCCGACCGTTGCGCTCCAACAGGCGCTTGCCGCCAACAAGCTCTTCCTCGTCGTCTCCCATCGCGACACGCTTAGCGACGACACCGACGCGGGATTCTCCTCGAACTCAGTGGCGATCAGCGGCTGGAGCTTCATCGCTGACATTCCGCTGAAGGCGGAAAACGTCGTACGCAGCATCATGGTGATGAAGTTCGCCGATGGGACGTCGCTGGCCAACATGGTCGCCGACACGAGTCAGTGGCGGGACCCGGACAACTTCACCGATGCCGCGCCAATCTCGGCGAGACTCCAGAGTATCATCGCCGATGTCCGAGCCAAGGCTGCGGCAGCCGGCGGTAGCAGCGCCAGCGCCGATACCGATGCCGACGTCGCCCGCTATTACAAGACGTTCCTGGATACCGTCATCGACGCGCCAAACTGGGCCGGCATCGTCGTCTTTGACGCGGCGCTTGGAAACCCCAACGACATGCCACGAGAGATCCGCGGGCTGCTGCCAGGGATGGTCGTGACCAGGACCACGGCCGGCGTCGGCGGGAACAGCTACAGCGCCGCGACGAACCGGATGGACCCATCGTTCAAGGCACACCATCTGCGGATCGACATCGCGCACGTCAAGCAAGGTAGCGACAACTCGATCGAGGGTATCGAGAACAGCTCGATGTCGGCGCTGGTCGACTACACCAATCAGAATAGCCCAGTGACCGGCGTCTCCCGTTGGACAGACAATTCCAAGTCCGCAATCGAAGTGGATGCGATAGCCAACATCAGCGACTTCTCGTATCGCGTGAAGTTCATGCGCATCGTCTTCGAGAATTCGTACATCAAGAACTTCATCAGCGACGTTACCCTGCGCTTCCACCGGCTATTCAAGGAAACACCTGCGATCGTCGATCTGCCCGACGGCACGAAGTCGATCAACGTGATCGACCTGTCGGGCTCGCTCCAGCAGATCGACGGAATCCCGACCTATGTCTTCCGCTTCGGATGTGTTGACCCGCTGAAGAACAACTTCATTGTCTGCGCGGAAAAGGGCCTCGACAAGACCAGGGCAATCGTCAGGTTCCCAGACGTGAGCCCCGTCATCACCGAGATCGAATCCACCCGCGTTGACTACAACATGCTCCAGATCGGCATGAACGTCGGCGACTCCAACATCGCAGAGTTCGTCCTGGCCGGGTTTCTGGCGACTCGCGATCTCGGCGGACGTGACTTCTTCTCCTATGACCGCGTCGGCTTCGGCAAGCTCAGCCTCGCGCTGAACTACAACACGCTTGCGGAAGACAAGATGACCGATGATATCGCCAGACCAGAGGAGATGGGCAACCCGTTCTGGATCTTCTCGCCAAATACGATGCGGTTCGACACGGTGCGGGGGAAGGCGCGTGATGACAGCATCGTCAAGAAGGCGCCGCTAACCGTCAAGGGGATCGCGGAGTCCGTCAGCACCTTCTCGGCGGCCGACGCTGGCGTCTTCCCCATTCCGAATCTCGTGCCGATGTCGAAAGCGATGATCCCCTATCAGCCGGCCAGCACATCGCACGCCGCCGACCCAAGCCCTGTCACCTACATCATCTCGTACAACATCAGCACGGCGGGGGTTGGGCTCAACGTCTCTCCCGGCAGCTTGATCGATATAACCGTCCATACCGGCTGGAAAGAGGGCACCTGGGTCGAGTCTGGCGAGGGTGTGTTCTACACGGCGCTCCAGTGGGGGACGCCGCTGGCTGGCCTTGATATCGGCAAGAAGGGCATGTTCAAGGCCGAGCTCAAGGACTTCGGTTTCGGAGAGGTGCCGACATCGAGCAACGATCGGCTCTTCTTCATCTACGTCAACTCGCTGTCACTCACGATCATGCGCTGGACCGCGAAAGTGTCGCTGATGCTGTTCGCCCCGGTCCCCGGCGATGAGGGATTCGGCGGCGCATTCGGCGATGGCGGAAAGAACATCTCGGCATGGTTCGCGTCGTTTTCGGCCACCAAGGGCAGCAGCGGCACATCAAGCGTCGACATACTGCCCGCGCCGATCGTCTCGCCGGCAAAGCCGGGGGATCCAGTCATTGTGCTGGCCAACGCCGCGCTTCGGGTGTTGGTCACACGGAATCCGAAGAACCTGCCGACGCACTTCCAGCTGGTGGCGCATGGCTACGTGCAGAACACAGGCGGTATCGGCGCCAGCACGACGATCAACGTCAGGGCAAGACTGTTCGATGGCGGCGTGATTCGCTCAACGACAACGGCGCGGTCCATCGATGTCTCCTTCCCGCAGGGGTCGTTCAAAGGGTCAGAGAAGTTCGAGATCTTCTTCGCGCAGGAGCCATGGCCGAGCAGCGATGAGACATACACGGCCGACGTGCGCATTAGCGGCAATTTCATTGCCGACTCCCGAAGCAAGACCATCCATCTGACCAATACCATCAGCTTGCGCAGCGACGAGGGCAAGCCAGGCCGATCCGGCTCGCCAATCATCGAAATCGACTATGTGGCGATCGGGCGCGGCATCCGGCTGCGACGCGGCACGGCCGATGGCGGAGACCCCAATCTGAATGTTCGCCCCGAGGTTCGCACCGTCGGTGACGCGCTGGCGCTGATGCAGCAGATGCTGCCCGACGGGCAATCCGGCCCCGACCTGTATGACGTGCTGCGCGATATCTACGCGCCGTCAGCCGGGATGATGGTCGGCATCGACATTACGATCATGGGTTGGCTTCGGTTCGCCGTGATCGCCAACACGGCCGACGAGATCTACGGTGGTCTCATCGAGATCAAGAATGCCGACAAGCTGCCCCCATTTGCACAGAAGCTCGCCGGGTTGCGGATCGAGATCCTCTATCGCCGCCTATGGGACGACAGCGACCTCGGCGTCTACGAGGGCACCCTGATCCTGCCCGAGGTCCTGCGGTACTGGGACGTCGGTGGGTTTTCGATCACAGTGCCTGTCATCAGCCTGGCGATCTACACCGACGGCGGCTTCATGCTGGATCTCGGGTTTCCGAGCGGCAGCTTTGCCACCGGCTACGACTTCTCGCGATCGTTCGCCATCCAGGGTTTCATTGGGCCGTTCCCGGTGATGGGCGCGGTCGGGCTATACTTCGGGCGGCTTAGCGCCGATGCCGAGTACACGATCCCCGATCTCGACACAATGTTTGGCGTGTGGAACTCGGTATGGAAGTTCGGATTCGCCGCGAAGCTGGGCTTCGGCAAGGCGTACAAGCGCGGTCCGCTCTCATTTGAGTTCTCCCTGACGGCACAGCTCGTCTTCCAGGGAGTCGCGGCCGCGATCGACCGGGTTGGTTCAACCAGCAACTCCGGGAAGCCTGCGCCGGCCGACTACCTGATGCTCGAGGCCAGTTTCGGCCTCGTTCTGCTGGCAATGGGCAAGTTCGAGGTCCGAAAGGCGGGCTTTGGCCTGTCTGCATCACTGAACATCAAGGCGAGCCTGGGCCTCCAGTTCCGCTACATGACGGCCGTCGATATCCGCATCCAGCTGAGTGTCACGCTGGAGGCAGAATTGACGGTTGAGCTCCATCTGGTCTTCTTCTCGATCTCGATCAGCTTCAAGTTCGAGTTCAAGTTCCAGCCGACCTTCACGATCAAGAACAACGAGCGCCCAGACTGGCTGGCGCATGCCAGCGGCTACCCTCCGAAGAGTGTCGATCGGGGCGACAACGTCCTGACCGGACAGGCTGCAGGCAATTCTTTCGGACCACACGCCGGCCGGGCACTCGCAGCCACGACCGTCACATGGACCGCGCCGGGCGCAATGTGGGGAGCATCGTTCGATCCAGCGTTTGTCTATTCGGGCGGCGATCTCCGCGCGGGTGGAAAGCTGCCGATCGACCTCGTCTTCGCCACGCCATTCACGATCGATGAGAGCGAGAAGCTCGTCGGCGCGGCCGGGTTTGTCATCTCCGAGCTCCACGGACGATTCCTGCAGGCCGGCATGTTCGCCTGGGCCGCGAAGACCGTCCTCGGCGCCAGCACCACTGGCAGCACAGTGCTGACCGCCAACGACCTGGTGACACTACGCTCAGCCATTGATGGAGAGCGGCAGGAGTTGGAGTATGCGACCCTGCGCGATTTCCTGGACGCGAACTTCGTGTTCACGATCCATCCGCCCACCGATGCGGCGGCGGTGCTGAAGCCAGCCGGATCCAGCCAGACCGTGGCAACGATCTTCCCGATGCGACCGGACTACAAGCTGACGTATGGTGAGACGACCGTCGTCTTCGCCGATCAGACGCTGCGCGACGCTGCCTTCTATGCCAATCTCGACGCCTACCTTCAATCACTGGTACTCCAGGTGGAGCAGCACCTCGGTCTCGGCGACGGGTCGACCGGGTCGAGCACCGTCACAACCAAGCCGCTCGTCACCCACGTCTTCGAGGCCTACTTCGAGCTTCTGCTCGAGGCCGGCGTCGAGAACACCATCGAGGACAAGGCGCCGCGCGCCGAGGATCCCACGACGATCACCGATACATGGTCGTTGGCCCAGATCATCAAGGACATCATCGACCGCGAGCACCCTGCCATCGTCAAGCCCGTCACCGGTCTGGTGTCGCGTCTGATGCTCGGCGGGCATCAGCTGCCGGGCACGTTCAGCGCTGGCGCGCCGCCCAAGCCATCGGGATTCCAGCCACTCTACGCGCTGACCGGGCAGCAGGTCCCGGTCGCCCTGGTGCTTCCGACGGTCGACGAGCCGAAGGACACCGACGTCGTCTGGAAGCTGACGCTCACCGACGCGGGCGGCGCTGCGCTGGCCTCGGCCACCGCCACGCGAGCCGACTACAACATGTTGACGGCACTGCCGGGCGACGTGAAAGACGCGATCGACTTCGGCGCAGGTGAGCCGGTGATCACGCGGATCAAGCCCTACCTCGAACGCAGCCCTGACTACCCGATCGACGAGCGCGTACCGCTCAACAGCAATGGTGGCAGCGCGTTCGGCAACGCGGTGATGCCATTCTCGACACCGCTCCTTGCTCGGCTCGGTGAGTTGGGCACGACAGACCGGCTGGCCTCCACAGTCTCCCGGGTGGTCTATGCCGATGAGTTTTCCAATGACATCATCAGCCGAACCGATCTGACGACCGGGCAGTATGACTGGGTGTTGATCGTGCCATTCACGGCTGGCAGGGTCGAAGCGCCACTCGTGTCGGGCTCAGCCGGCAATGGATCGCGGGTCTATCTGAAGGACACCTATACGTTCGGCGGCACTGACGAGCAGACGCGCGGACGAATCGCCGGCCTGATGACCGATCTGATTAACGGCTCGCCATCAATCGCCGGCGTGGACGTTCTGCATTCGACGGCAATCGACGAGGTCGGCGGGTTGGCCGGACTCTCCGATACCGCCCGGATTCTGAAAACGAATCTCTCCACGATCAGCGCCCCCCGCACAGCCCGACGCCTTGCCGGAGTCCAACCACCAGCCGAGAAGTTCTACGGCGACCTGAACGCCGCCGACATCTTCGCCAGCCTGCGCCTGATCTGGGAAGCGAGCATCGTCAATGCCCCCGGGTTCTTCCTGGAATACGACGGCAGCGGCGGCCTTCCGGACGAAGCGTTCGGCACGACTGGCACCGCCAACCTCCTGCTGGTCGTCCGACTCTCGTCCAGCCAGGGACTTCCCGCATACGCGAACGGCATCGTCTACAAGGCCACGCCGGCCAAGCCCGAACGTTTCTACATCAAGGCGACCGACGCCGCCGCGAAGGTGGCAATACCGGTCGGCGCGGCCGGCACGGTCGCGTTCTATGCCGGCCGCGATGTCTCCGACGCCTCAGCAACCGGGATCGTCAGAAGCACCGCAACGTTGTTCAATTTGTTGGCCTATCGCATCAAGGACGCTGGGGCGCACGCCGGCAAGTGGGCAGTCAGCAACGAAAGCTGGTCGATGCCTTTCGGCCCGCTGAAGCTGGACGCAGAACAGGCGCCGGCCAACATCGCCGGCATGCCATGGACGTACGAGGTCGTCGTTCCGTGGACGACATTCCTCACTGGCGGTCGCACGCAGTCGCCGCTGGTGGCCAATACCGGCGCGCGCAGCCCGTATGACCTCGTCGGGGACACGCTCGAGGTCGAGCTCGCCGCGCTCGACACGTTCGGTAACCTGTTCCCGACGAAAACGAGCCAGTCATTCGACGTTCGCTACACCGACGCGTTGATCTCGATCCCGGAGTGGGCCGAGGCGAAGGCGTCGTATCAGGTCAACACCGCCGGTCAGATCGTCATTATCCTCGAGTTCGGAGCCGACAGCTTCACCGACCCGGCAACGGTCGATCGGGCGAGGGCGCTGCGGGCGCAGTACGAAACAATCTGGTTCCAGCTGAAGGACGAGAACACCACCGTCGAGCTGCACACGACGCTACTGAACGGCAACGCCTCGATCGCGCTTGCCAATGGCTCGTCGCTCAATGCGGAACTGCTTGGCTGGGTCGAGGAGGTGCTCGCCTTCCTCAACGCGAAAGTCACAGGCGGGGCAGCGGCTGACCCGAGCATGAAGATCATTACGACCGCCACGATCAGCCGCGCCAGCCGCGACGCCCAGACGGAAAACATCCATCCGCTCACTGTCAGCGTCGTCATGTCTCGCCCGGACAACAAGGTGGACGCCGACGCGACGGCGCGATTGGCCTCGATCGGAGCGGTGACATCGACGATCAAGCCGGACACAAAGGCGGAGCGCGATCTACCGCCACTGCCGGCAGACATGACCGTGCTCTCCGCCGATTCTCTCGTCGGCTTCGCCCAGAAGCTCGAACAGGCGTTCCCAGAGCTCCGCGTGGCAATTGGCGACTCCGACACCAACGATCAGGCGCTCTGGACGATCCGGATGGGCCGCGGTGTGGCGGCCGGCGGCACGGGCATTCACTACTCGATCGACCCCGATGGCCGCTCATACTTCGCCAACGCCCCGCTCTCGACGCGACTGGAGGCAGTCACGATCGCCGACCCGGACGATGCGGCTGCAACGGTCCCGTTCAGCAATATCGACATGGACAAGTTGGGGCGCCGGTTCGTTTCCATCGTGGACGACATGCTCTCCCAGGATCGGGCGGTCGCGCTGCGGCGGGCGGATTCCTCGAAGCTCGCGCGCATTCTGCGGGCCAAGGAGACGCTTGCATCAGGAATTCCGAACGGGATGCTGGCGATCTACCAGGGCGACGACGTCGCCGGCCGTCAGTCTGCGTCACGTGAGGTATTCCGGCAGGCGCTGCTCAAGTCGCTCTCGGCAGCCTACGATGTGGACACAATCATTGCCTGCGACGCAGCAGTCACGAACTCGGAGACGCCGAGCGGGGTCGTGCCGAATCTCTATGGCACAGTCGTCTCACTGGATCCTTCTGATGGCAGCGAACCGCCATTCGTCGTTGGCACGGCGAAGCTCCGGCTCGGCAACGACGCCGCTGGCAACCCGCCGCAGCTGGCGTTCACCTTCTCGACCGATCACGATAGCGAGCGCGCTCAACTGCCCGCAAAGATGGCGTATCAGATCACCTACGTCGAGCACAACATCCAGACGAGCAAGCCCGCCTGGGCGCCGCCGAGCGGTGACTATGAATATCGTTCCTCGTCGTGGCTGAAGCTGATCCTGCCGGACAATACGCGCATCCTGAACGACTCTCGGCTGCCCAACGATCCAACGCCATTGTTCGCCGCTGGCGCCGACACGAACGTCCCAGTCCCGTTGCGGGAGTTCCCGATCACCCCAGCCGTGCTGCGGCAGTTCGGCACGCCCGAGACGGCGGCCGGCGAGTCGGTCACTCTCGACAAGGCTGCCGCGTGGGAATACGAGTATCAGATCGAGCGTCCACGCGCGGCGCAAGACCGCATCTACCTGCAGATTGCGTTCAACAAGAACCAGAGTATGCGCGCGCTCCTCGCCGAGGAGGAGACTCTCCTGCATGCGCTGTGCCGCTTTGACCTGCGGTATTCGCGCCTGGTTGGCGCAGACAAACCGGTTGCGGATCAGACTCAGCCAACGCCTGCCCAACTGCTGGGCCTGGTCGACGCGATTGAGGATGTTGCCGCGAAATGGGGCAGTTGGACACCGAATGTCCCACTCCAGCTGTATGACTGGCAGAAGGACGACTGGGCCTACTATCTGTCGGAGACGGTGGGCTACCCGAACTCGGACGCCCCGGTCGTCACCATCCGACTGAAGCCACTGGCAATCAAGGAGCCGATCGGGGGCAGGCTCTTTGGCGATTTCCCCGAGGTGCGCGTCCCCGACCCGCAGACAAACGGGCCGCAGGAGTTGACGCACTACCCCACTTCTGCCGCGCTCGGAGACCCGGTGACCTACTCGTTCAGCTGGTCGGGCGTGGTGCCCGACAATCAGACGCGGTCGTTCGTCTTCTCGAACCTGAACGTGCTTCGCACCGAGAACGCGCGCGGTCGGATGTGGCTCACGCGCAACGAGAATCTCGGCGAGCTCGAAGGACGGACAACGAACGAGCGATTCGTCTATCGCAGCGGCGCGAGTGAGTTCACCGACCCGTTGCAGCCATACATCGACCGGACCGTTCCCGTCGATATCGCCGCCAGCGTGACGAAGACTTCTGATTCGCTCGTGGGATACCTGACACCGATGTTCAACGAAATCTTCAAGATCGCGATCGACAACGGTTACCCCTGGCCGCTCACCAAGGTCGGTTGTCGCTACGGTCACGACCCGCGAAACGCGGCGTTCCCGGTTCTCGGGCCAGGCGTCGACGATCAGTTCTTCGTCTATCTGCCGGTCATGGATCACGTGCCGTTCCAGCCGTCGAGCGCATCCGCGTTTGCGAACGACGTCGCGGCTGTCATTCGGACCTGGGAGACAGCGATGCAGATTCCCAGCAGCCCGACCAAACGCACGGGCTTCTACGAGTTCGACCTGAGTGTGTTCAGCACGCTTAGCAATTCGATGGGCACGCCGGTGCTACGGCTACGTCGGATGTGGATCAAGCGCTTCGACTGATCGAAAGAGCGAGATCGAAAGAGCGAGATCGAAAGGCGAGACAACTGCGTGGACAACATCATCATCGGCGAAGTCCGGCTCGCCGGATTCGACGGGGTACCGGATGGCTGGGCAGCCTGCGACGGACAGCGGCTCCCGATCGCCGAATATCGAGCTCTCTTCACGGTAATCGGCACGACCTACGGCGGAGATGGGCGCACGACATTCGCGCTGCCCGACCTTCGCGGCCGGGTGGCCATCCACAACGACAGCGCGGGCCTTGCCCTCGGCGCATCTGGCGGCGCCGAGCGTCACGCACTGGCGCTTGCCGAGTTGCCGGCGCACCAGCATGAGCTGCTGCTCGCGCCACCGGCGGCGGACGGAGTCGGTAGCGAGGCAGTCAGCTACCTGACCGATTCCGCAGTAACCGAGATCGGATGGACTGACGCGCATCTCACGGCTGCGAGCGTCGCCGGGCACGACAACATGCAGCCGTATCTCGGCCTGATATTCATGATCGCGCTCGGCAGGTCACAGGCGACGCGGCACTGAGGAGGGAGTCGAGCGATGTCATATTCTGGGGAAATCCGTTTCTTCGCCGGGAATGTCCCACCCGCCGGCTGGGCGTTTTGCCACGGGCAGACGGCGCAGATCGACGCCGCGCGTCAACTTCATGCCGCGATCGGGACACGCTTCGGGGGCGATGGGCGGACGACATTTCGGCTGCCCGATCTGCGGAGTCGTGTGCCAGTCCACCGGTCGGAACGCATCGGCGTCGGAACGGTCGGCGGGGCCGAGTCCGTCGCGCTTGCTGAGGCAGAGATCCCGCGCCATACCCACGGCTTGCCGATCGCCACGAGCGTCGGGAAGGCCGGCCAATCGAGCAGCCGGGCGCTCCTTGTTACCGACGGTGGCGGCAGCGGAGTCGATGTCCGCCTCGGCGCGATGACGAGCAACGGCCTTGGCACGACCCACCCGAACATGCAGCCCTACCTGGCGCTGAACGCCATCATCGCCCTCAGTGACGAAGCTGACGGACCGTTCATCGGGGAAGTGCGGATCCTTGCCGGAGCGGCTGCGCCGGATGGCTGGGCGCGCTGCGATGGGCAGGGGCTGGCAATCGACGAGTTCGGCGACCTCTACTCGGTTATTGGCACAACCTTTGGAGGCGACGGGCGCAAGGCGTTCGCGCTACCCGATCTGCGCGGGAGAGTTGCGATCGCCGCCGGCCGCGGCCCGGAGCTCACGACCCGTTGGCTCGCTGAATCAGGCGGCGAGATGACGGTGGCGCTTCGCGAGGATCAGGTTCCGACCCACGAGCATGACGCGTCGATCCGCGTGGCAACCGCTCCTGGCACGCGGTCACTGATGGCGTCGTCGGCCGGCGTCGCAATCAGCGCGATCGGAGCGGCATCGCAACATGCTGTTCCAGTTGTCACCGAGCGCATCGGCGGATCGGACGGTCACTCCAATCTGCAACCCTACATGGCGCTGACCTACATCATCGCCTGCCGTGGCAGGTTACCGGAGCCGGACTAACGAGCCAGACGACGCGAAGAGGGGTCTGTAATGAAGGTTGATATCGGTAACGTCAAGCTCGCCCGGCGCGATTTCCTCAAGATCACGTCTGCGTCGGCAGTAACTGGGACACTGGTCGGCGCATCGGCATCGATCCAGCCGCTGCCGAGATTTGGCCAGATCGCCCACGCTGCGACAACAGCTGCGCCGCGCGTCGCAATCGGCTACTGGGATGGGCGGCTCGATTCGTCGTTCATCGACGCGAGAGAGGTCCAGCCGGCCCGCAGCGGAGCCACCACCGCGCACATCACCGTGACCGTCGGCTGCGATCCGTCGGAGCTCACCGGTTGGAATGGCTACCGCTCGACCGGGCTTCGCCTCGATCTGCGGCCAGCCCACGACGGCGCGCTTGATATCTGGCGACATCAGGCAGGGCCAGTCACAAACACAAGCCCGCTCGCCCGCGTCGACATCCCGCTGGACACGGAGGGCGGCCTGCGGGGCTGGATCGACTATCGGGCGGCAGATGGCACGGCGACAACCCCATTCAGGATCGGGGCCGGCGGCGAGCTGCAGAGTGGCGCCTATCTGATCATGCTATCCAGGCCACGGTCACTCGCGAGTGTGGATTGGTCATCACTACGCCTGCGAGCGATTGATGGCGGCAATGCGCTGGAGCTGCGAGACGGCATCGGCAAGGTCGTTACACAGCCACACGTCATCGCTGAGGTGATTCTCGGCTAGTAGGCTTGCCGCCGCGCCAGAACGGCACGGCGGCAAGCCCACTGGCCCTAGCTGGCGTCGAGTGGAGCAGTAAAGAAGTAGACCAGCTCCTTGGCGTGCGCGCGGGCATCGGAGAGGCGGATCGACTCGTCCGACCCGTGCGCCTTCGATTCCTTTTGCCGGCCATTGCCGACCGTCGCGAACTGGTCGGTCCCGAGGACTTGGGCAACGTAGGCCATGTCGGTCGAGCCGCCAGAGCCGGACCGAATGAAATCCTCGTCCTTGTAGCCCTGCACGAGCTTCAATGCCTCAACCAGACGCTTCGCGCCGGGTGAATCCGGCGACTGGTAGTACGACGGGTAGGCGTGCATGAACGAGACATCGACTGAGAGAGCCTGCGACTTCTCCAGTCCGCGGTCGACTGCCTCGCGGATCTCGGCTGCGACGTCCTCGTATTTCTCCTCGGGGATATACCGGCGATTGACGACGAGCGATGCCGTGGCCGGCACGATGTTCGACTTTACGCCGCCCCCGACGATATCCAGGTTGAACATGGGCCGGAGGTTCGACGGCGCGCCGGGAGCTGGCGCTAGCGGCAATTCCGAACGGCGCGACTCCACTTCGTGTTTGAGCGTCATCAACTCATTGAGGATCGGGATCATCTCCTCAATCGCGTTGATGCCGAGGTAGTTCGCGCCCGAGTGGCACGAACGGCCATGAACGGTGATCGTCACATCGACTGCGCCGTTCGATCCGAGTCGGAGCAGTGGGTCCTGCCCGCCCTCCATGCAGAGCACTGGCGCGGTAACGTAGCCCTCGAGCGCCAGATGATAGAGGCCGGGATAGACGCCGATCTCCTCGTCGGTGCAGAGGACGACATTGAGGTCCCAGACGGGCTCGATGCCCTGCTGCTGCATGACATCGAGAGCAGTAAGCAGCGTTGCGATCGTGCCCTTCATGTCAGCAATGCCACGCCCATAGATGCGACCATCGACGATCTCAGCGCCGAACGGATCGTACGTCCAGCCTTCCTCGATTGGCACTGTGTCCATGTGAGCGTAGACGGTCAGTGGCGGCTTGCCGTTGTTCAGCCGCGCGACCAGGTTGATGCGTTCGCCCTCCAGCGGCAAAGGAATCAGGGCGACCTTTTCCGGAGGAATGACGACACGAGTCGTTTCGAAGCCGAGGCGCTGGAACTCCGGCTCGACGAGATCGAGGAGTGTGTCGTAATTCAGCCCCGGCGGGACGCAGTTGTCGATCGCAATGATCGCGCGAAGCCGCTCGATAAGCCTGTCCTCCTGTGCGTCCACGGCCGCAAACGCATTCGTGAAGTCCATAGAGCTCTCCTCCCGTGCCAGCTGCCGAAGCGCAGCGCCGCCATCATACTGGAGATATATCCGAACTCAGCACTGGGCTCAGCGTCGGAGCGCAGGCAATACGCGCTCGCCAAGCAGGCGGATGCCACCCTCGGCGGTGATGCCGTGCGGGGTACCAAACTCGATTCGCGTCGCCCCTGCCGCGAAGATCGCCTCGCACTGTTCGATCACTTGCGTGGGCGTACCGGCAAAGGCAAAGCGATCGAGCAGATCGTCGGGGATCAGCCGGCCGGCTCCCGCCGGATCGCCGGCCGCAACGAGCGCGTCGATTCGCGCCGCCAACTCCGGATCGACTGCGACCGTTGGATCCAGCGGCGCGACGACCGGCAGATAGAGCGCCATCTCGCGACGGATGAGATCGCGTGCGCGGTGACCGTCCTCGTCGACGACGGTCACCGCGCCGAGCGCAACGCCGATCGACGCAGGATCGCGCTCGACACGCTGCGCGCCCACTGCGATGCGCTCGCGCATTGAAGCGACGACATCCGGGTTGGACGACCCGCCAACCTTGACTTCATCGGCCCGCTCGCCGGCCAGCGCCAGGACGCGCGGCCCCCACCCTCCGAGCATCAACGGGATTCGTGGCCGCTGCACGTCGTAGCGCAGGCGCTGGCCAGGCTTCAGCTGGACATATCGTCCGTGATAGCCAGCATCATCACCGGCCAGGAGCCGCTCGACGACATCGATCGCCTCGCGAAGCATGACAACGGCGTCACCTTGCCGGACGCCGATATCCTCCAGCCACGCGCCACGGACGAGGCCGAGGTATGCGCGGCCTTCGCTGAGGAGATCGAGCGTCGCGATCTGGCCGGCCATCTCGACCGGGTGCAGGGTAAACGGATTGATCGCCGCCGGCCCCAGTGCGATTCGATCTGTCGCCTGCGCCGCGAGCGCCAGAGGGACGACGGGAGGCTGAAAAAGCAGATCCGCATAGATCGAGAGCATGTCGAAGCCAAGATCTTCGACCAGGACGGCGAGCGGCGCGTAGTCTGTCAGCGGTTTGTTGGACTGGAGCGCGATCGAGAGGGATCTGGCGTCGGTCATGTGAGAACGTCGGTGCGGAACGTCGATCGCGCGATTCGCTCGATCCGCATGATCAGGCGCTCGTCTACGTCCGGGCAGGCAACAAGGGTGTCGTATTCCAGCCAGTCGTCCGGGTCCAGAATGCGCTGCTTGGCTGGCAGAAGCGGCAAGACCGACTGAAGCGCGTAGAGGCAGAAATGCTTGCCGGCAGGGATTCGTACCTGACTGGATTCCGTCAGCTCGAAGTAGTCGCCCACCTCGAGTCCACACACCGAACGCCCCTCGATGCGCTCGACGGTGACGCGGAGGTCGTACAGCTCGAAGACATCGTCCTCATCAAACGGATTGGTAAACGAGTCGTCAGCGATCAACAAGTATCTCCCATCGCATGTCGTTGCTCGCGCCGCATTTTTCTCAGCCGCCCGAAAGGCAGAGCTGGCGGAAGCCCGTCCAGATTCACGAGCGTGTCGAGTGTGCCACAGGCCATGATCGGGGTGGTGGCGATGCTCCGCGCCATGTCGCGATCTGCTATGGTGCACGCACAGGAGGAGTAACGAACCACGATGCCACGCCATATTCTGACGATACTGGCCGTTACGGTCGTCTTTTTCATTCTCATCTGGCTTGGAGTCGTCGAGTTCGGCCAGACACCGGGGAAGGCGCTGCTGCTCAGCTTCGGCACACTCTTCCTCCTCGGAATCGGCATCACCTACAGCGCTTCGACCCTTCGGAAGGATCACACCGGGCGCGACTAGTCGCCGTTCGCCGGGAAGGATCCAGCGCGGTAGACCCGCCCCGGAAGCTCCTTACCGAGCTGGCCGGCGAGCCACTCGGCGCAGCCAATCAACGCATCGAGGTCAATGCCTGTCTCATACCCCATACCATGCAGCATGTAGACGAGATCCTCGGTAGCGATATTGCCAGTCGCTCGCGGAGCGAACGGGCAGCCGCCCGTGCCGCCGACCGACGCATCGAGCACACGAACGCCAGCCTCAACCGCGGCCAGCGCATTCGCGATGCCGGTCGTGCGTGTGTCGTGAAAATGACAACCGACGGTGACACCAAGCTGCTTGGCCCCTGCGACGAGCTCGCGCACCTGACGCGGAACGCCGACGCCGATCGTGTCACAGAGAACGATCTCGTCCGGCTCACCTTGTTGAATCTGAGCAATGACGTCAAGCACCCGAGCAGGGTCAATGACGCCCTCGAAGGGACAACCAAAGGCGGTGCTGAGCGGGATGACGAAGCGCTTGTCGTCCGCCTTTGCTCGCGCGGCAAGCTTGAGCGCCAGCGCGATGCAATCGGCAACGGTCGAGTTCTGGTTGCGGGCGGCAAAGGTGTCGCTAACGGCGAAGGTGTAGTGGACGGCGTCGACATTCGCGGCGATTGCGCGATCGTAGCCGCGCTCATTCAGCACCAGGCCGGCGTAGATCACGCCAGGCTGGCGATGGATCGCCGTCATCACATCCTCAGCCCCGGCCATCTGCGGCACCAGCTTCGGATGCACGAAGCTGGCCGCCTCCATACGCATGATGCCTGTTGCCGCCAGCCGGTCACACAGTTCAGCTCGCACAACCGGAGACAAGACAACAGGTTCATTCTGCAGGCCGTCTCGTGGCCCAACATCGACGATGGTAATCGCGGTCACAGCAATACTCCTTCGACGCAGTGCCTTCGGATCGGGCCCGGATATGCCCGATAGACGATACGGCGATCTGGGATCCCTGCCAATCCCGTAGCGCACGAGATCGCGCGGACGAGACGACCTCAACGCCAACGACGTATTGCTGTAAACACGTTGCTGTTTGCAAACCGTTGTTATCCCGCTCGCCGCACGAATCGGCGTACCGAATTCCTCTCATCATGGTTTATCATCAGCGTTCACAACTCCCGGGCGACCGAAAACGGCAGCCTGTCTGATGACCCGGTTTGGTTATGCCAATCGGGTCTTGACGCGATTTGAGAATGAAAGGCATAGCCTGGTGAATGCCCCGATCCACTCGACGAACTTGTCACTCAGAGGCGTCTGGCGTAGCACAAGGGTATGGGTCAAGGGCAAGGGCGCTGACGATTGGCTGGAAACAGTCGCAGTAATATTGCTCACGACCGCATCACTCATCACCGCATGGAACGGCTATCAGGCGGCACGATGGGGCGGTGAGCAGGCAAAGGCGTTCTCGAAGGCATCGTCGGCCCGAGTGCGCGCGAGCGACGCGCTGACCACAGCGCAACTCGAGATGATGATCGACATCCAGGTGTTCAACGACTACGCTGCGGCCTATACACAGAACAATCAGCAGATGATGGACTTCCTGGAACACCAGTTCTCGGATCGGCTGCGGCCGGCGGTCGATGCATGGGTGGCGCTGGATCCGCTGAAGAACCCGAACGCGCCACCGAACCCGCTGGCGATGCCGGAATATATCCCGACCTCACTTGACCGAGCCCATCAACTCGAGGCGCAGGCTGATGAAATCTTCGTCCGTGGCCTGATGGCGAGCGCGCAAAGTGACAGTTATGTGCTCAACACCGTCTACCTGGCGACCGCGCTCTTCTTCGCAGGCATCAGTGCCAAGATCTCCGGCCGGCCGGCTCGCGCGCTCGTCATTTCCATCGGCGCGGCGATGTTACTCTACGGCGGCTACCACATATTCATGTATCCAACGATCTGAGCCGGTCGCTGGCGCGACGCGTGCTACGCTACAGTGAGTCTATGTCACTCGACAGTTGGGAACGGATGGAGGGGCTGCGATGCGGGTCGAAACGGGGCTGGGCGACCGCCCGTGGGATGAAGTAGCGCGGCAGGCGAGGCTCGCGGAAGAAATGGGCTTCGACGGGATCGGGGCCCCGGAGCTCAAGCGCGACCCGTTTCTCACTGTGGCCGTCGCTGCGCGCGAGACGAAGACAATCCGACTGGAGACATCCGTCGCCATTGCCTTCCCACGCTCCCCGATGGTCGTTGCCTACGAGTCGTTCAACCTGCAGGAGATGAGCGGCGGCCGGTTCGTGCTCGGACTGGGGACGCAGGTCAAGGGCCACATCGAGCGCCGCTTTTCGACGACCTGGGATTCGCCCGGCCCGCGGCTGCGCGACTACGTCCAGTCACTACGAGCGATCTGGGACACCTGGCAGAATGGCACGCCGCTGCGTCACGACGGCCCGTTCTACCAGTTCAGCCTGATGACGCCGGAGTTCTCGCCGCCACCACTGGCAACCGCGCTGCCGAAGGTGCAGATCGCGGCGGTGAATGCCTACAACATCCGCCTGGCCGGCGAGCTCTGCGATGGGTTGCGCGTCCACCCGTTCTCGACCGCCGAGTACACGCGCG
Organism: Thermomicrobiales bacterium; assembly: GCA_037045155.1. NCBI lineage: Bacteria > Pseudomonadati > Thermomicrobiota > Thermomicrobia > Thermomicrobiales > Thermomicrobiales bacterium. Next base: position 1,019,570 of record JBAOIG010000005.1, on the reverse strand, counting down.
ATGTTATCTGGCCGAACGTGATGGCCGGCGCGGCGAAGTCTGGCCGCTCGCTCGACGACTTTGAGCTCTCGGGCACCGGGTTCATCGCCACCGGGCCGGACGCTGCGGCAGTCGCGAAAGCACGCGAGGACGCCCGCTACCGTATCGCGTTCTACGCATCCACTCGAACCTACTTGCCGGTGCTGGAGCATCACGGCTGGGAGGATCTCAACCCGAAGCTGCGCGACCTGATTGCCCAGAATCGCTGGGAAGACCTCCCGACGGTTGTGCCGGACGATGTGCTGGATACGTTCTGCGTCTCGGGAACCTGGGACACGATCGCGGATCGAGTCGACGCGCGCCTTTCTGGCCTGATCGATACGATCTCAGTTTCCGCGCCCGACGAGCGCGATCCGCGATTCGACGCGGCCCTGGCCGGATTCAAGCGAATTCCCGGCCGCCGCGACGACTGACGGCCGACGGCGTGTTCGCCGGGGATTACGTGCGCGGCGCAATCCCCGGCGGTAGACAGCCAATTGCTGCGAACACCACCCGGACGCCATCACGCAGCACCCAGAGAGGTTCGAGCGAAGATGGAGGCCGGCGAGGGAATCGACTGTGGGCTGTTAGCCTATGTCGGTTGTGCGATGCAGGCTGGCGGCAGTCCCGGCAACTAGACGCCGATGCTCGGAGACAAAAGATACGCGCCGTGCTCTCAGCCAGCACACGGGCAAGACGCAGCCCCCGCGTCGTGCAATGACGCGGGGGCTGTTGGCAATTGACGTAATTACGCCGGCTTGAACTTCGGCAGGGTGATCTCGTCGTTGACATCTTCGTAGACGAGCTGGACCGGCATGCCGATCTTGACGTGCTCGGGATCGGCCTCGACCTCGACGAGGTTGGACATCATCCGCACGCCCTCATCGAGATCAACCATCGCCACGACATAGGGAACCTCCTCGGCAAAGCCGGGTTGCCGCTGGTTCCAGACGATCGTGAAGGCGTGGAGCGTTCCCTTGCCGGAGACTGGCTCCCACGAGATGTTGTCCGTGAGCGAGTACGGGCTAAGCCCGCGCGGGTAAAAGAAGTACTTCCCCGTGTCGTTATCGCGCTGGATCTTCATTTCGTGCTGCTTGAGACTATCCCAGAACGGCTGGGTCACCGGATCGGGCGTCGGCAGCGGCTTCTTATAGTCGGCCATATCTGTTCTCCCTCAACAACGAGCGCCGCTAACCGCGGGCCAGAATCGCGGTGCCGGCCGACGACAGAACGCCGCCGGTTCCGTGGACAATGCCGAGCTTCGCGTCCTGAACCTGGCGCTGACCCTGATCGGCGTAGTCGTGACGCAGTTGGCGAACCGCTTCGATTACAGCGAACATGCCGTACATCCCGGTGTGGGTGTACGAGAGGCCACCACCGTTCGTGTTCAACGGGAATGCTCCACCCGGCGCGGTGCGCTGGTTGGAAACGAACGCGCCACCTTCGCCCTTCGCGCAGAAGCCGAGCTCCTCCAACGACAGGAGGACTGTATAGGTGAACGAGTCGTAGACCATCGCGATGTCGATCTCGTCGCGGCCGATGCCGGCCATCTCGAACGCGCGCTGACCAGAGTGCTTCGCGGCGAAGCTGGTGTAGCTAGGCATCTGCGAGATCATCGCGTGGTCGTGCCCCTCGCCGACGCCGAGCACGACGACCGGCGTCTGCTTCAACGACTTTGCTCGTTCGGCAGACGTCATGATGTACGCGCCACCGCCGTCGGTGACGAGGCAGCAATCCAGCAGGTTGAAGGGATAGGCGATCGGCCGCGAGTCGAGCACATCCTGGATCGTGATCGGATCCTGCATCATCGCCTTGGGGTTCATCATCGCCCACTTGCGCGTTGCGACGGCGATCTCGGCGAGGTTCTCGTGGATCGTGCCATAGTCGTGCATATGGCGGGTGGCCGCCATTGCGTAGGCGCCGACCGGCTGCGGCAGACCATATGGCGCTTCGAACTGGCCCCGCAGCGATTGCGCGGAAGACGGATAGGGCATCTGGCCGACACGCGATCGCCCGCTCTCGCCATGGGTCACCAGGGCCACCTCGCAACGGCCGGTCGCGATCGCAGCGGCGGCATGCGCGATGTGAATCACGAAGGACGAGCCGCCGACCGACGTTGAGTCGGTGACCTTCGGCTCGATCCCGAGATATTCGCCGAGCTCGAGTGTCGAAATGCCGGCAGTGAAGAGTCCGTCGACATCATCCTTGGTCAGCCCGGCGTCGGCCAGCGCGTTACGCGCGGCTTCCGCATGCAGCAGGATCGCCGGCTTGTCCGGCAGCCTCCCCAGCTCATCCGATTCCGCCACTCCGACAATGGCGGTCTTCCCATTCAGACTGAACGCCACACCATCCTCCTTCAAATACCTCCCCCTCTCCCAGCATTGGGAGAGGGGGGCAGCGGGGTGAGGGCCGTCCCCTACCCCCGCGCCTTCCACAGGTCCCGTGTCAGTTCTGCCTGGCCGGCATGCTCGGCCGCGTGGGTCGCCATCAGCATCAGCACCTGGTGGCCGGTGATCGTCCCACGGCGGGGATGCGCGTGGACGTGCTCCAGGTCTGCTGTGCCAAGCCCGCCAAGAATCTCCCGAACCTGAGGCTTCAGCACCGACCACTGTCGTTGAAGCTCGGCGGCGCTGTCCCCAGCCACGATGAACTCGGCGTCGCGGTCGCGGTGATCTGTCTGACCACCAAGGACCGCCAGCGTGTTCTGGCGAACGTTCCCCATCGTGTGGGTCGCCAACACGTAGATGCTATTCGTCTCGGGAGCATCCGGCTTCCAGTTGATGCCGGCCTCATCCAACCCATCGGCACAGGCCAGGATTCGCTCGACCATCTCGATGGTCTTGTCCGCAAAGTCCACAATCAAGACATGCTCGTCCATCGCTGCCCTCCCAGATTGCTCCGCGCGTCAGCGCTACCAGACGAGCTCGCCGTACGGCTCGAGTGTCGTCGTCCAGGCGCGCAGCCCCTCGGCGATCGTGACCCACTGGTCATCAGGCAGCGCGTTGATGTTGGTAGTGATGCCCGGCATGTTCGCCTGGCCGACAAACTCCGGCCCAAACGCCTGCGGGACGATTTCGGCCAACTCGTCCACCGTCCAGCGATGCTCGTTCTTGATTGTGCGAATGACCTTCGGCTGCGACATCAGCGCGACGTTGTATCCGAAGGAGCCGAAGACCTGTCCGTTGACGTGGCCGGCGGCTTCGCTGGCCAGGAAGCCGACCAGTGGCGCGACGTTGTCCGGGTCTCGTTCGGTGCCGATCGCCAGCTCGCTGGGAAGCTTGCCGGTGTGGGCGACAGCCTCGACCGCCCGGGGAATCGAATCGATCATCCGGGTCGAGCCGCTGGGCAGAATCGCATTGGCGGTGACGCCATATCGGCTGAGTGACGCGGCTAAGACCAGCGTGAGCCCGATGATGCCGGCCTTCGCTGCCGCATAGTTTGGTTGGCCGGGTGCGCCGAAGGCGGAGTTCGACGACATGTTGATAATCCGCCCGCCGTCCCGGCGTTCGCGGAAGTGCACCGACGCCCATCGCGACGTGTTGAATGTGCCTTTCAGGTGGACTGCGATAACGGCATCCCACTCCTCGGGCGACATGTTGAAGATCATCCGGTCGCGCAGGATGCCAGCGACGTTGACCAGGATGTCGAGCTTGCCAAAGGTGTCGATTGCCTGCTGGACCATGCCCTGGGCGGCTTCGTAGTCGGTCACCGAATCGGTATTGGCGACTGCGGCGCCGCCAGCGTCGATGATTTCCTTCACCGTCGTGGCAGCCGGCCCGGTGTCGACACCTTCGCCATCAAGCGACGCGCCGAGGTCGTTGACAACGACCGATGCGCCCTCCTCAGCCAGCAAGTGGGCGATACCCCGCCCGATACCCCGGCCAGCCCCGGTAACCAGCGCGACCTTCCCGTCGAGAACTCCCATGTCTCGTATCTCCCCTCTACCTATGACGCGCTCGGGCGTTCCTGGCGGCGGGCGTCATAGTAGAGCTGCCGCTCCCAGTAGGCGATGCTGTCGCTGAGCGACTTCCAGCTCGCCGGATCGAGCTGCTGCGCTGCCGAGCCGTTGATCATCCGGCCGCCAGCCTCGACCGGTGGTGGTGGAACAACCTCAGCGCCGATGGTCTTCGGGAACAGGTCGATCAGCTCCTGAACCGTCCAGCGACGGTCGGCCTGCAGCACGCCGGCGAGCTCCCAGTGCGAATAGAGGCCGACGGTGTAGCCGCCGACGCCGAAGAAGTGACCGTTGATGTTGTGCGCATCGTCGGTCGCAAGGTAAGTCACCATCGGCGCGACATTGGCGGGATCGCCTTCGCTGCCAATTGCCAGCTCGCTGGGGAGCTTGCCGGTCTCCTCGCGCACCTTCTCTGCGCGCGGCGTCGAGTCGATCATTCGAGTCGCCGCGTACGGGAGGATCGCGTTGGAGGTAACACCGTAGCGATCGAGGCTGTTCGCCAATACCGCGGTCAGTCCGAGGATGCCGTACTTTGCGGCGGCGTAGTTGGGCTGGCCCGGGCTGCCCCATGCCGAGCTGGACGAGAAGTTAATGATCCGGCCACCCTCCCGCCGATCACGGAAATGCGTCGAGGCATGCCGGCATGTGTTAAACGTGCCTCGCAGGTGGACGGCGACGACCGCGTCCCACTCTGCCTCGTCCATGTTGAAGATCATCCGATCGCGGAGGATGCCAGCGACATTGACGACGATATCGAGCTTGCCGAAGTGGTCGATCGCAGATTCGACCATCGCGCCGACCGCATCGTAATCGGTGATCGAGTCGGTGTTGGCGAGACCCTTGCCGCCAGCCGCCTCGATCTCATTCACCACCTGCTGGGCGACGGACACATCGGCGCCCTCGCCGGCCAGGCCGGTGCCAAGATCGTTGACAACGACCGCTGCCCCTTCCTGGGCCATCAACAGAGCAATCCCACGTCCGATCCCTCGCCCGGCGCCAGTGACCAGCGCGACCTTGCCATCAAGCCTGCCCATTAATCCCTCCTTGGCGTTTCGCGGCGGGCCGTTGCGGTTCACCATTCGATGTGGCGGAACCTCACCGTCCGCTCCTCCCGATCCCAGATGGCGAACTGCCCGATCTGCAGCGCGCCCGGGTTAAACAGGTATCGACGCTCGCGAACGATCGAGACGACCCCGCGTCCTATGTCGAGGAGGCCGCGCTCATCCCGAGCCTGGCGAAAGTGCGTGTGCCCGGTGAACGTCAGCCGGGCAGCCGGGTCATCCCCATGATCCTGGTGATGACCGCCAAACATCCGCGCAACCGGGTCGACCGAGCCCCAGCGCTGAACCTCATGAGTCAACCGGATGTCGCCGATCCGGACCTCCTCCTCGAGCGCGGTCAAGAGCGCGATCGTCTCCGGCTTGAGATCGACCTCGCCGGCCGCCGCTGCCAGCGCAACCTCACGCTCGTGATTCCCATACACACCGATCACCTGCCAGCTCTTCAGCAGATCGATCGTGGCGTCCGCTTGCTCCGCCCGGTCGAACAGATCACCCAGCAGGACGATCGTTTCGACCTCCTCGCGCGCGCAGACATCAAGCGCCAGCCCTAGCACACGCGTCGCCCCGTGGATATCGGAGAGAACACCGACTCGTTTGCCGAAGCTCAAGATGCCCCGTTCTGCTTCCCGCCGGAAGCTGCTCCATCCGACGGCACGATCAGGCAATCGACGACACAGGCGCCCTGCCCCTCGTCGAAGACGAGCAGCGGATTGATGTCGATCTCGGCCACCTCGTGGCGCAGATCCAGGCACAGCCGAGAGAATCGTTCGATGATCCCGGCAACGGTGTCAAGATCGGCCGGCGCTGCGCCGCGTGCTCCTTCCAGGATCGCACGTCCCCGCAGTTGGCCGAGCATCTCCCGACCCTCGTCTGCCGTCAGCGGCGGCGCGCCGAGCACAACGTCCTTCAGGATCTCGACGAAGATGCCGCCGAGACCGACTGCGACCGCCGGGCCGAACGTGGGATCCTGGGTCATGCCGAGGATCACCTCGCGCCCGCCCTGAACCATTTGCTGGACCAGCACTCCGGTGATTCGCGCGTTCGCGTTATATGCGCCTGCCGACGCGATAATTCTGGCGTACCCTTCGCGAACTGCGGCATCATCTGCGACGCCCAGCAACACGCCGCCGGCCTCTGTCTTGTGGGCAATGTCTGGTGACTCGATCTTCAGCACAACCGGATAGCCGATCTGCCCTGCTGCGGCAACCGCCTCATCGGCGCTGACCGCCAGCCGCTCACCGGTAACCGGGATCCCGTACAGCGCAAGTAGCTGCTTCGCCTCACGCTCCACCAGTGGATGGCCGCCGGCCGCGCGAACGATCGCTCGGGCCTGCTCTGCGACGACAGAGTCACCGGTAGCTGCCGGCTTTGCGGTGGCCCGTCGGCGCTGGAAGTCGGCGTACCAGTTGAGCGACCGTATCGCGCGCAGGCCGTTCTCGGCGCCCTGGAGGAACGGTATGCCGTCCCAGGTTTCTGTTGGCTCGACCGGCGGCTCATCCGCGCGGAAACCTTCCTGCATCTTCCCGGTGACAAGCGACAGAATCAGGAAGACCTTGTCCGGGTATCGATCGGGGATCCCCTTCATCACCCGGCCGACCGGGCTGTCGAGGTCGATCTTGCTCGGGTATGCCTGACCATAGACGACGGTGCTGATATTGGGATCCTCGGCCATCGCCTGAAGGACCCCGCCCATGATCTCCGGCTGTTGGGCGACCTGCCCGGTTGTATCGAGTGGGTTGCCGACGGTGCCATAGGGCGGGATGATGTCGTGGAGCCTTTCGGCTGTATCCGGCGCAAGCTCGGGCAGGTTGATCCCGAGATCCTGGCTCAGGTCGGAGATCAACCCGCCGGCCCCGCCCGAGACGAAGATGGTCCCGAGCCCGTCCGCCTTCGGCAGCTTCCGCGTGTGGAAGACGGCCAGCGTCTCGATCATCTCGTCGAGGTTCGTGACCCGAACGATGCCCGACTTGCGCATGACCGCGTCGATGACGCCATCCGACCCGACGAGCGAGCCAGTGTGGGCGCGCGCGGCGCGCTGACCACCCTCGGAACGCCCGATCTTCAGGATCACCAGCGGCTTGCCGGCATCGGCCGCTATCTCGGCCACATGTCGCAACTTGTCTGCATCGCGGAACTGCTCGATGAAGCAGCCGATGATTCGCGTCTCATCATCCTCGACGTAGTAGCGCATGAAGTCAGTCGCGTCGAGATCCGCCTCGTTGCCGGTCGTGACAATGTAGGAATAGCCAAACCCGCGGTCGGTCGGCGGCAGTACGGCGCTGTATGCCAGCAACCCGCTCTGGAAGACAATCCCGATCGGACCCCGATTGACATAACTATATGGGCCAGACTTCGCGATCATCTTTGCGGGTGTGCTGATGATGCCCAGGCAGTTCGGCCCAACGATACGGATGCCGGTGCGGTCGGCGAAGTCGCGGATCTGCTTCTGCCGGCCGGCGGCGTCGTCATCGGCTTGCTCGCCGAAACCGCTGGTGATGATATTGACTGCCTTGACGCCGGCTCGCTCGGCCTGGCCGAGGACATCCATAACGGACTGGCTCGGCACGACGACAATCGCCTTATCGGCCCCGCCCGGGATCGCGTCGATCGTCGGATAGCTGGGGCAGCCCATAATCTCGTCATAGCGCGGATTCACGCCATAGACCGCGCCCTCGTAGCCGCCCTTCAGGATCAGCCGCTGGATCGAGTTCGCGAAGCCCGGCCGCTGCGATGCGCCGACAATCGCAATCGACTTTGGGTGAAAGAGGGCATCCATCGCCCGCCGGAAGGCGATAGCCTCATCTCCGGGATTTGGCTCCTCAGCAGCCTGACGTATTACCACCCCGTCCTCCTCAACTGGGCCGATCCATCCAACCCGCGGTCCTGCATGTCATTCGAAAATATCGTCCTCGCCATGGACACCGATCGCCTCGTGACTGGTCTCCCAGGAGAGCGCGTCTCCCTCGGTCACGCCGCGGACACCGAGCTTGTTCATCATCCAGATGACCTGTGCCCGATGGTGCATGTTGTGGGTGATGACGTGGACGATCGCTCCGCCAAAGCGCTTCTCGGTCGCCGGGGTATCCAGCGTATCCGTGAACAGCTCGTCGAGCCGATCCCGGTCGCGGATCTCGCGAGCAAGATCGGCGAATTCACCGTAGGTGCGCTCGTGGGCGCGCAGCAGCCCGACGATCGAGGGGTCCAACGACTTCCGATCGACCGGTCGCTCGTCGATCAGATCACTCCAGATGGCGACGTTCCCGATCATATGCGCGAACGTCGCGCGAACACTCCCGTGGTCAACATCGAAGACCTGATCGAGCTGGTCATCGTTGAGGCGGCGGGCCTGCAGCAGCAGCTCCCGCGTTGTGGCGTAATCATGGCCGAGCAGTCGGTCGAGAATATCCACTCGTCTCACGCTCGCTTCCTGTGCGTCGACGTATCTAGAAATAGGTCCGGCTGAGTGTCTCGGCAACGCAGGCCGGCTTCTCCTGGCCCTCCACCTCGACAGTTACCTCGGTAGTCATCTGGACCGCCTTGTCGCCGATCTCCTCGACGGCAACCAGCTTGTGTCGCGACCGGATACGGCTGCCGACCGGCACCGGGGATGGGAAACGAACCTTGTTCAACCCGTAGTTGACTCCCATCCTGCCGCCGAGGTCGATCTTCACGCCGCCACGGTGAGAGCCGAGATAGGGGATCAGCGACAGCGTCAGATACCCGTGCGCCACCGTGCCACCGAAGAACGTCTGCTTCGCACGCTCCGGGTCGACATGAATGAATTGATGGTCTCCTGTCGCATCGGCGAATGCGTTGACTCGGTCCTGATCGATCTCGACCCAGTCACCGACGCCGAGCTCCTGACCGATCAGCTCCCTCAGCTCGGCAACGCTGCGGACGACTTTGCCCGCCTCGGTCTCGCTCACGTTCATCCCTTCCTTCCCGGCGTCCTCGACCCACGCCATCACACCACTACGGAATCGCCGTCAATTCTGATGGTTGCGCCGGCCATGCGACGTTCGATATCGCCGGCCGGCGCTCGTTTCGTCAGGATGCGGCATGCTGCGCGAGCGACTCCTCGAGGACGCGCTCGCGATGATAAGACGTGTCGCCATACAATGGCTCGAGGTACTTTGCCCGCTTCCAGTACAGATGCAGATCGTATTCCCAGGTGTAGCCAATGCCACCATGAACCTGGATCGCTTCGCCGCAGACTCGCTTTGACGACTCGTTAAGCGTGGCCTTGGCGACCGACGCCGCCAGCGCGGCATCTGCTGCCCCGGCGTCGACCGCCCAGGCAGCGTAGTAGACGGCAGCGTGCGAGTTCTCAACCAGCTCCAGCATCTCAGCCAGCTTGTGCTTGACCGCCTGGAACTGCCCGATGAACTGACCGAACTGCTTACGGACCTTCGCGTAATCGTTCGACATCTCCAGCGACTTGCGCGACGCGCCGAGCATCTCTGCCGCGGCGGCAATCGCAGCCGCGCGCAGCGTCTCCTCCAGCGCGGCTGCCGCGCCGCCTTCGGCGCCAACCAGATTCTCGGCAGGCACATGGACGTTGTCGAAACGCAACGTCGCAACCTTCGATGTCATGTCGAGCATCGTCGTTGGCTCGACGGTGAGACCGGCTGCGTCGCGCGGAACCACGACGAGTGACACGCCATCGGCGCCGGACGAGCCGGGAGCGCGGCCGGCAACAAAGACGACATCAACGCTTTGTCCGAATGGGACGAAGCGCTTGATTCCGTTCAGGACGAGATCGCCGCCGTCGTATGTGACCGCAAGGCCGATGCCGGCCGGCGTCCAGTCGACAGCGTCCTCGATGAGCGCAAGCGTCGCCGTCAGATCGCCGTTGGCGATATCGGGCAGATAGCGCGCGCGGGCATTGTCGTCGCCAGAGTGCATCAGCGCCGAACCGGCCAGAATGACAGAGGCGAAATACGGACCCGGGTACGGAATGCGGCCCATCTCCTCAAGGATGATGGCCTGCTCGATCATGCCGAGGCCGCCGCCGCCGTACAACTCGGGAAACGGCGTGACCCCGAGCCCCATCAACTGGGAGTAGACAGTAGTGTCATAGCCAAGCGCATCGTCCATCATGTCGCGGACCTGCTTGACCGGCGCCTGCTCGGTCAGGAATTCGCGCACCAGGTTGCGCAGCATCACCTGATCTTCGGTAAAGTCGAAATCCATCTATTGCCCTCCCTCACCCGCTGGCGTGCCAGCCTTCGGCTGGGCCGCGGCGATACGATCCGCGCGAACTTCCTTCGGCAAGCCCAAAACGCGCTCGCCGATGATGTTCTTCTGAATCTCGGACGAGCCTGCGTAGATCGTGCCTGCCCGCGACCAGACGTAGGGATACGCCCACGATCCGGCCGTATCCTCACCGCTCGGGGAGCCGCCGCCATCGGCGCGGAGCTCCTCGGGGATATTGTCGAGCTCCTGGCCGTAGGGGCCGAGAATGTCGAGGATGATCTCCTGCACGCGCTTGTCGAGCTCGGAGTAGTGCAGCTTGGCGATCGACGCCTCCGGCCCGGGTCGCTGGCCCTTTTCAAGTCGGCTGAGAATCCGCAACGACGCATAGCGCAACACTTCGATATCTGCCGCAATCGCGCCCAGCTCCTGGCGGATAACCGGATCATTGATCGCCTTGCCACCAGTCACCTCAAGTGACTGGACGACTTCGAGCAACCGGGAGAACTGCACCTGCAGCCGGGATACCCGCGACAGCGTGCTCCCGCCGCGCTCGTACCCCAGCGTCGTCTGGGCGATTTGCCAGCCAGTGTTGAGCTCACCGATGAGATTGTCAGCCGGGACACGGACGTCGGAGAAAAAGACTTCGGAGAACTCGCTGCTGCCGCTGATCTGCTTGAGCGGGCGCACCTCAACCCCGGGTTCCTTCATATCAATCAGAATGCAGGAGATACCCTGATGCTTCGAGGCCGAGCGGTCGGTCCGCGCCAGCATCAGCCCCCAGTCGGAGATATGGGCGCCGCTGTTCCAGATCTTCTGGCCGTTGATGACAAATTCATCGCCGTCGATGTCTGCCCGGCACTGAAGGGAGGCCAGGTCAGACCCCGAGTTCGGCTCGGAGTACAGCTGACACCAGATCTCTTCGCCGGTCAGGATGTTCTTGACGAACCGCTTCTTCTGTTCCTCGGTGCCGTGGTGAATGATCGTCGGGCCGACGATCGAGATGCCGAGGCCGCCGACGCCGGCCGGCGCGTTGACCCGAGCCATCTCCTCGCCGACGATCGCCTGTTCCATCGGCCGCGCTTCCTGGCCACCATACGCCTTCGGCCAGCCCATGCCGATAAAGCCAGCCTCATAGAGCTTCCGGTGCCAGGCGCGCCGTTCCTCGAGCGTGTGGAGTGGCTCAGTGGGGAGGTTCTCTTCAAACCATGCGCGAACAGTGGCGCGAAACGCCTGATCCTCTGCCGTGTAGTTCAGGTCCACAATATGCCGATCCTCTCACATCCAACGAGTATCGAAACGTCGTCTCCCGACGGCTCTCCTCCCTCGAAACTCGCGTCAGCGGACCCCTCCGCCTGCATACTCCTTCAATACCTATCGCGGCGAGCACGCTACTCGTTTCCGCGTCTCTCGTCAATATGTCTGCCAGCGAATCCGGCCAGGATCGAATTGATTCTCAAGAGCGCCGAAATCGCCTTGACAGGGGTTAGGGTGGTGGCTATACTTCCGAGGCTTCGCCACCGTGCGGTGTGCGGCTCAAGGGTGTTGCGTCGAGATGACGCAAGGCTCGGCGGCAGACCAGCGGGGTCGAAGCAGCACCTTGCCAACTGAGCCGTGATGCCAACGTGCGGGCGAGTGACTAATGTGGAGTGGGGTCTGTGTGCTGAAGTCAGGCACAGAATCACGAAGCAGGACACGAGTCACCGGGGCGCAGTGATGCGTGGCCGGGACGAGTCATGATGGAGAGTTTGATCCTGGCTCAGGATAAACGCTGGCGGCGTGCCTAATGCATGCAAGTCGAACGGGAGCGCCTTCGGGCGTCGACCGTGGCGGACGGGTGAGGAGCGCGTAGCTAACCTGCCCAGGTGTGGGGGATAGGCCTCGGAAACGGGGTGTAAGACCGCATACGCTCATCTCTGGGGACGGAGGTGAGGAAAGGCCCTTTCGGGGGTCGCGCCTGGAGGGGGCTGCGTCCGATTAGCTAGTTGGTGGGGTAATGGCTTACCAAGGCGGTGATCGGTCGCTGGTCTGAGAGGACGACCAGCCACACGGGGACTGAGACACGGCCCCGACTCCTACGGGAGGCAGCAGCAAGGAATTTTCCGCAATGGGCGAAAGCCTGACGGAGCAACGCCGCGTGCGGGAGGACGCCCTTCGGGGTGTAAACCGCTTTTCGGGGGGACGAAGGAAGTGACGGTACCCCCGGAAGAAGGCCCGGCTAACTACGTGCCAGCAGCCGCGGTAAGACGTAGGGGCCGAGCGTTGTCCGGAATTACTGGGCGTAAAGGGCGCGCAGGCGGCCGGTCGCATCGGCGGTGAAAGCCCCCCGCTCAACGGGGGAGGGTTCGTCGAGATGGACTGGCTGGAGGCAGGGAGAGGGCGGTGGAATTCCGGGTGTAGTGGTGAAATGCGTAGAGATCCGGAGGAACACCAGTGGCGAAGGCGGCCGCCTGGACCTGACCTGACGCTGAGGCGCGAAGGCGTGGGGAGCGAACGGGATTAGATACCCCGGTAGTCCACGCAGTAAACGATGGGCACTAGGTGTGGCGGGAGTTGACCCCTGCCGTGCCGGCGCTAACGCAGTAAGTGCCCCGCCTGGGGAGTACGGCCGCAAGGCTAAAACTCAAAGGAATTGACGGGGGCCCGCACAAGCAGCGGAGCGTGTGGTTTAATTCGACGCAACGCGCAACACCTTACCAGGGCTTGACGTCCACCGAATCCTCCTGAAAGGGAGGAGTGCCTTCGGGAGCGGTGAGACAGGTGCTGCATGGCTGTCGTCAGCTCGTGTCGTGAGATGTTGGGTTAAGTCCCGCAACGAGCGCAACCCTCGTCGCTAGTTACCATGGTGTGTCTAGCGAGACTGCCGGACCAAACCGGAGGAAGGTGGGGATGACGTCAAGTCAGCATGGCCCTTACGCCCTGGGCGACACACACGCTACAATGGCCGGGACAGTGGGCTGCCAAGCGGTAACGCGGAGCCAATCCCCCAAACCCGGTCTCAGTTCAGATTGAGGGCTGCAACTCGCCCTCATGAAGGCGGAGTTGCTAGTAACCGCGGATCAGCATTGCCGCGGTGAATATGTTCCCGGGCCTTGTACACACCGCCCGTCACGTCATGGAAGCCGGCAACACCTGAAGTCGGTGGGCCAACCGCAAGGAGGCAGCCGCCGAGGGTGGGGTTGGTGACTGGGACGAAGTCGTAACAAGGTAGCCGTAGCGGAAGCTGCGGCTGGATCACCTCCTTTCTAGGGAGCCGGATCCGGGTCTCGAGTCATCGAGGACGGATCCCTTCCAGGTCAACGGTCGCACCGCGAGTCACCCGCCGCCGTCATCCACCATCCCACGCCTGACGAGCCCCGGCACAAACCGGGGGGAGGGCCTGGGCGGATGGGGTCGGACGGGGAGGGGCGACCACACACTGACCGCAGACACTGAATCCGCTTTTCAAGTTTCTGGTTCGCACGGGGGCATCACGGCTCAGTTGGCACGGCGCCAGCGCGTGGCTTCAGCCGGAGCCACGGCCTGGGGGCGTTTAGCTCAGCTGGTTAGAGCACACCCCTGATAAGGGTGAGGCCCGTGGTTCGAGTCCACGAACGCCCACCGCTGTTCCCGGACAGGGAAGGCGGGCGGCGAGTGGAGTCGTCGAGACGGGGCTGTAGCTTAGTTGGGAGAGCGCCGCCTTTGCACGGCGGAGGTCCGGGGTTCGAATCCCCGCAGCTCCACCGGCACCTTACCAAGTGGAGGATGCGCGCGACGACAGCCAAGCCGGGCTGTCGATCGTGTGAGGACTGCTGGCAGGTGGCCGGCGTGGTCGACCGGGTGGCCGGGAGACGCGCGAGGCGCGTGCTGGTGGTGGAGAGAACGTGGGACGCGGGAGACGAAGAAGAACCGCGTCGAAGGCACACGGTGGATGCCTTGGCGCCTGCGGCCGATGAAGGACGTGGCCACGCGACGATACGCCTCGGGGAGCGGCGGGCACGCAATGATCCGAGGATGTCCGAATGGGGCAACCCGGCGGAGGTGGACCTCCGTCATCCCCGGCTGAACACATAGGCCGGGTGAAGGGCACCGGGGGAAGTGAAACATCTGAGTACCCCGAGGAAAAGAGAGTATTCCCGGAGTAGTGGCGAACGAAACGGGAGAAGCCGAAACCAGACGGCTGGCACAGCCTGCCGGCGATGGTCGTCTGGGGTTGGACGGGCCTGGAGCGGGGGCGGCAGCACCCGCACCGAGTTATCAATCCGCCGCTTACCCGAAGGCCACTGGAACGGGCCACCGAAGAGGGCGAGCGTCCCGTAGGGGAAAAGCGACGGACTCGGTCAGGAATCCGGGAGTACGGCGGGACACGTGATATCCCGCCGGAAGCAGGGGGGACCACCCTCCAAGGCTAAATACCGCAGGCGACCGATAGCGAACAGTACCGTGAGGGAATGGTGAAAAGCACCCCGGCGCGGGGAGTGAAATAGATCCTGAAACCGTGTGCCGACATACTGTCAGAGGCTGTTGCCCGGCCTACGGGACGGGCAGGCTGATGGCGTGCTTTTTGTAGAACGAACCGGCGAGTGACCGTCTGTGGCGCGGTTGAGGGAGTGATACCCGGCGCCAGAGGGAAACCGAGTCCGAACAGGGCGAGCGATAGCTTCGGCTATCACGTCGCGGGCGGTCGACCCGAAACCAGGTGATCTACCCATGGCCAGGGTGAAGCGCGTGTAAGAGCGCGTGGAGGCCCGCACCGACGTCTGTTGCAAAAGGCGCGGATGAGCTGTGGGTAGGGGTGAAATGCCAAGCGAACCTGGAGATAGCTGGTTCTCCCCGAAATGGCTTTAGGGCCAGCCTCGATGTCAGGCGACGCCGGAGGTAGAGCACTGGATGGGCGATGGGGCTTCCCGCTTACTGACCCCAACCAAACTCCGAATGCCGGCGCCGATCCATCGGGAGTGAGACGGCGGGAGCTAAGTTTCGTCGTCGAGAGGGAAACAGCCCGGACCGCCGGCTAAGGTCCCCAAGTCTGGCCTAAGTGGACAAGGCTGTCAGCGTGCACAGACAACCAGGAGGTTGGCTTAGAAGCAGCCACCCTTGAAAGAGTGCGTAATAGCTCACTGGTCGAGTGCGCTGGCGCCGACAATGTACCGGGGCTCAAGGCCAGCACCGAAGCCGCGGATAGGATGCAGCAATGCATCGTATGGTAGGGGAGCGTCGTCGTCAGCAGAGAAGGTCGAGCGGGAGCACGGCTGGAGCGGCGACGAGTGCGAATGCCGGTATGAGTAGCGCAAGGGCGGTGAGAATCCGCCCCACCGAATGCCCAAGGGTTCCGCAGCCATGCTGATCAGCTGCGGGTGAGTCGGGCCTAAGCCGAGGCCGCAAGGCGTAGGCGATGGACAACGGGTGAATATTCCCGTACCACAGATCCCCGTTACGAGCGATGGGGGGACGCAGGGCGGCAGGCCCAGCGGAGCAATCCGTCCAAGCCGGTAGGGAGCCGCGGGAGGCAAATCCCCCGCGACGATGACCGAGAGGCGATGGCGAGGTCGGGGGACACCCCGGCCAAGTGGGTTGGGCCTGAACTGCCAGGAAAAGCCTCTAGCCAGGTGATCTGTGCCCGTACCGCAAACCGACACAGGTGGGCAGGTCGAATAGACCAAGGTGGACGGGAGACCCCTCGTTAAGGAACTCGGCAAATTACCACCGTAACTTCGGGAGAAGGTGGGCCCCGGTACCGTGATGGTTCCTCGCGAACCGGAGCGGGAGGGGGTTGCAGTGAAGCGGCCCAGGCGACTGTTTACCAAAAACACAGGTCTCTGCGAACGGGAAACCGGACGTATAGGGGCTGATGCCTGCCCAGTGCCGGAAGGTTAAGGGGAGGGGTTCACGCTCTGAACCGAAGCCCCGGTAAACGGCGGCCGTAACTATAACGGTCCTAAGGTAGCGAAATTCCTTGTCGGGTAAGTTCCGACCCGCACGAAAGGCATAACGATCTGGGCGCTGTCTCAACGAGGGACCCGGTGAAATTGAACTGTCCGTGAAGATGCGGACAACCCGCGGCAGGACAAAAAGACCCCGTGGAGCTTTACTCCAGCTTGCCATCGGGCGTAGATCTGGCTTGTGTAGGATAGGTGGGAGCCAATGAACCCGGGACGCCAGTCCCGGGGGAGGCGGCGGTGAAATACCACTCTGGCCAGGTCGGCGCTCTCACCTGCGGCCGTTATCCGGCGCGGGGACAGTGGCTGGCGGGGAGTTTGACTGGGGCGGTCGCCTCCTAAACAGTAACGGAGGCGCCCAATGGTCCCCTCAGGCCGGATGGAAATCGGCCGGAGCGTGCACTGGCAGCAAGGGGGCTTGACTGCGAGGGTGACCACCCGAGCAGGGACGAAAGTCGGGCAGAGTGATCCCACGGTCCCGCGTGGAAGGGCCGTGGCGTAACGGATAAAAGCTACCCCGGGGATAACAGGCTGATGTTGCCCAAGAGTCCATATCGACGGCAGCGTTTGGCACCTCGATGTCGGCTCGTCTCATCCTGGGGCTGGAGGCGGTCCCAAGGGTTGGGCTGTTCGCCCATGAAAGAGGTACGCGAGCTGGGTTCAGAACGTCGTGAGACAGTTCGGTCTCTATCCGCCGTGGGCGCATAGAAGGTTGCGGGGGGCTGGCCCTAGTACGAGAGGACCGGGCTGGACAGACCGCTGGTGTGCCAGTTGTCGGACATCCGGCAGCGCTGGGTAGCTACGTCTGGCAGGGATAACCGCTGACAGCATCTAAGTGGGAAGCCCACCCCAAGATGAGCCTTCTCATCATTACAGAGTAAGACCCCCGGAAGACGACCGGGTTAAGAGGCGGCCGGTGGACAGCGGGTAACCGACTGGAGCCAAGCCGTCCTCATGGTCGAGGGCGGTTCTTCTTCCCCCTCCCACACACACACCCCACCCCACTCTCCACCACCACCACCGCCCACGCGCGTCTCCCGACCACCACGGCAAACCCACGCCATCTATACCACCACCAACTGACGAGCCGGGGGTGGGCGTGGCCCAGAGCGCCCGGGCCCCACCCCGTCCCATCCCGCACCGGGTCGTGCCCCCGGGCAGCGCCGGAGAGTACTGCGCGGGCAACTGCGTGGGAGGCGAGGCCGTCGCGCCCACCCCCGACTCGTCATCACCAACACCCACCCTCACACACACGCATCCACCACCACCACCGCGGGGTGGAGCAGCGGCAGCTCGTTGGGCTCATAACCCAAAGGTCGCAGGTTCGAATCCTGCCCCCGCTACTACCTACGCCTGACGCCCACTGGTAACAGACTCCCGGAGTCTCTAGCCAGTGGGCGTTTGCGTGCCCACGACATTCCCCTGGATTGCGCCATACTATCGATCGAGAGGGGAGCGAACGAATGACATTGACAGCCGACGACATCCTCCAGATCCACGCGCTGCTGGCCGACTACGGGCATATCGTCGACGATCACGACTGGGGCCGCGTCGACGAGGTATTCGCCGAAGACTTCATCTTCGATCGCAGCGCATACGGGATTCCCGACCTTCACGGAGCCGCGGACATCATCCGGACGTTCCTTGGTCGCAACATGTACGCTCACTTCACGGGCAACACGACACTCACAGAAGCCATCGACGGCGTCGTCAACGCCCATAGCAAGTTCATCGCGTTCCCGAACGAAGGCCCACCAATGACCGGAGACTATTACGATACGATCGTCCTGACGCAGGCTGGTTGGCGTCTGCAGCGTCGCCGGGCTGAGACACGTCAACGGAAATTCTTCGATTGATCGCGCCAACCAGAGAGCAGAAGGCTTGCCAACCATGCTTTAGTTCACCTATCATGCCGGCCCGAAGCACCAGTGCATCCTTCCCCGTCGATACTCGAGGCGACACTCGGCGTAACGAAAGGAATCGTCTGCCGCGATGAAGATCGTCGTCTGCGCGAAACACGTCCCCGACCCGAACATGCCGATGGAAGTGGACACCGGCACGAAGCGGCTGAAGCGCAATCCCGCCCAGTCAATCCTCGATCCGTCCGACGAATACGGAATCGAAATCGCTCTACAGCTCGTCGAAAAACAGGGCGGCGAGGTCGTCGTCCTGACGATGGGGCCGGCCGCCGCCGAAGACGCACTGCGCCGCGCAATGGCAATGGGCGCCGGGCGAGCAATCCATATCCAGGACAACGCGCTGGCCGGCTCCGACGCGCTCGGCACTGCCAGAACGCTCGCGGCTGCGATCCGCGCCGAATCCCCCGACCTGGTCGTCTGCGCCGTCGAGAGCACCGACGCCTACACTGGAATGGTTCCCGGGGCTCTCGCAGAGCTCCTGGACCTGCCACAGGTCACGTTCGCCCGCTCGCTATCTGCCGACAGCGGCAAGGTCACCGTCCAACGGGCAACCGAGACGGGCTATCAGACCGTCGAGGCACAACTGCCGGCGCTCGTCACCGTCACCGCGTCGGTTGCCGAGCCGCGCTACCCATCATTCAAGCTGATGATGCAAGCCAAGAAGAAGCCGGTGGACGCGAAGGACACAGCGGCGCTCGGAGTTGCCGCAGATTCCGTCGGCGAGACCGGAGCGAAGGAAGAAGTTCTGACGGTCGCGCTGATCCGCGAGGAGAAGCAGGGCGTCAAGATCACGGACGAGGGCGGCGATAGCGTCGAGCAGATCGTCGCCTACCTGAAGAAAATCCAGGTGGCGTAGATGACAGAAAAGCGAGTTTGGGTCTGGACTGAAGTCACCGATGGCGCAGTCCACAGACAATCTCTGGAGCTCCTCACTCCAGCACGCGCGCTCGGTACCGCCGAGGCGGTCGTGTTCGGCCCCGCTGGCAGCGATGCGCTAACAAGCATCGGCAACCACGGCGCGACAGTCATCCACCACGGCGACGACCCACGGTACGCCGAATACCTCGCAGAGCCACACGCCGCGACGCTGGCGGCGATGATCGCAAGCGACCCACCCGACCTGATTCTGTTCTCCAGCACGCCGTCGGCGCGGGATCTCGTCTCACGGCTGGCAGCGAGGCTGAACGTCGGCGTCATTGCGAATGCGACTGACGTGCGCTACGACGGTGACGACCTGCGGGTAACCGTTCCGTGGGGCGCCGAGACTACCGGCACAGTAACACTCCGCAATTCGCAGCCGCACCTCGTCCAGATTCGCCCCAAGGCGTTCGCCGCCGAGGAGGTTGGCGGACAGGCGGACGTGAGGCCGGTGGGCATCGCCATCGAAGAGCGAACGCTGCGGACGAAAGTCATCGAGACAGTCGTCGAGGCAAGTGAAGGCCCGAACCTCGAGGATGCGTCGATCATCGTCTCGGGCGGACGGGGACTTGGCCAGCCAGAAAATTACGCGTTGGTGGAAGACCTGGCAAAGACACTCGGCGGCGCGCCGGGCGCAACCCGCGCGATCGTGGACGCTGGATGGGTTCCATACTCGCACCAGGTCGGACAAACCGGGAAGACGGTCAAGCCTACGTTGTACGTCGCCTGTGGCATTTCTGGCGCGATCCAGCACATCGCCGGGATGAAGGGCAGCAAGTACATCATCGCGATCAACCGCGATCCGGACGCGCCGATCTTCGAGCTTGCCGACCTCGGCGTCGTCGGCGACGTCATGACGATCGTGCCGAAGCTGACCGAACAGCTCCGACGGGGATAGCGCGCCATGGCCGGCGTGGAGACGAGGGGTGAGCGATGTCCACGGTCGATGAACCGCAGTCGGCGCCGAAGCCGCGCGGTGATGCGCTCAGGGCGCTCCTCAACGAACACCTGCGGCTATTCTCGGCGGTGGCGTTTGCCTTCGGCGTCGCTGGGTTAATCATCTCTGAGCTTGGAGGGGTTCACCAGCTTCGCGTCTTTGCCGCGGGGCTGGTTGCGCTCGGTGGGATCGGCCTCGGCATCGACGCCGGTCTCGCCCCCCCACGAACTCTCCGAACTCCTGCCTGGCTTCGCAGCCGCCGCGCAGTAATCGGGATCATCTCGACTGTCCTGGCGATCGCGCCGGCCGTCGCGGCGCTTGTCGCGCTCCTGGCGGGGTTGGCCGGCAACGCGGGCAACGACCGCAGCGCGTTGCTACTGTTTCTTGGCGCGCTCATTGGCGCGCTCATGCTGGCGGCAACGTTGTTGACCGGAGGCATGACGATCGTGCGGATCAACCGCGCCGCAAACGACCAGCCGAACCCCGGTGACCCGGCCACGGTCGACCGGGAAGGAGCCGACGCGTGATCCCGACTCGCGAGATTCTCTGGAATATCGGCAGCATCTCCAGGATCATCCTGCTTGCATCGATGGTCCTGCCGTTCATATTCATCGCCTTCGGTCTGGCCCGGAGGGTGAGCGTCTGGCGACGGGGAAAGCCCGAGGATCGCTTCGGCCAGTGGGGCATCCGGTTGCGAGGCGCCCTGGTCAAGAGCATCTTCCACGGCCGGATTATCCGCCGGAACAAGCGCTATGCCGGGATCATGCACGCCTGCATCTTCGGGGGTTTCGTCATCCTCTTCATCGGCACGGTCATCGTTGCGATCGAGGATGACATCACTGTCCCGCTGTTCCACTGGTCCTTCTATCGAGGCAACTTCTATCTCGGCTACAAGCTGATGGTGAACATCGGCGGGGTTGCGCTGATCGTCGGGGTGCTGATGGCATTCCTGCGGCGATTCCGCATCCGGCCGAAGTACCAGGAGACGGCCGCAGACGACCTGATCCTGCTCACGATGCTCCTGGTCCTCAGCATCCAGGGGTTCATCCTCCAGGCGCTGCGCCTCGCCGTCACTCGCGACCCGTGGGCGGACTGGTCGTTTGTGTCTTATCCAATGTCAATCCCTCTCCAGGGGCTATCGGTCGACACGATCCGCCACCTGCACTGGATCAACTGGTGGGGGCACTTTGTCACGACCTACATCTTCCTCAGCTACCTGGCGTACTCGAAGATGGTTCACCTCTTCACCAGCCTGACGAATGTCTTCTTCCGCCGGCTACGGCCGATGGGCGAGCTCGCGTCGATCCCGGATCTCGAGGAGGCGGAATCATTTGGCATCGCCGCCCTCGCGGACTTCAACTGGGCCCAACTGATGAACGTGGACGCTTGTATGCACTGCGGGCGATGCCTGGAGTACTGTCCAACATTTAACACCGGCAAGCCGCTTCATCCTCGCGATCTCATTCTGCAGATCGCCGGGTATGCCGCCGATAGTGGCGACATCTTCTCCGGCGAAGTGGGCGAGGGCGAGAACCTCGCGCGCTATCGCTGGGGAGTCGGGCCTGAACGATCGCTGATCGGCGAAGTCGTCACCCCGGCCGAGCTGTGGGATTGCACGACCTGTGGCGCTTGCATGGAGCACTGCCCGGTTTACATCGAGCATGTGCCGATGATCGTCGGAATGCGCCGCAACCTGGTGCTTGAGCAGGGTGAGTTCCCCGACGAGCTCGTGTCGATGTTCAACAACCTCGAACGGCTCAATAGCCCGTACCAGTTTCCCCAGAACCAGCGAGCCGACTGGACACGCAAGGTCGGCGCGCCCGTGCCAGTCATGGCCGAGAAAGCGGCGGCCGGCGAGGATGTCGAGGTCCTGTTCTTCGTTGGCTGCCTCGGCTCGTTCGACTCGCGCAGCCAGCAGACGACAATCTCGCTGACACGCATCCTCCAGGAGGCCGGCATCAACTTCGCCATCCTCGGCAAGGAGGAGACCTGCAACGGAGACCCGGCCAAGCGAGTCGGCAACGAGTATCTGGCTCAGATGCTGGCGATGCAGACGGTCGAGACGCTGAACCAGTATTCGTTCAAGAAGATCGTCACCGCCTGCCCGCACTGCTTCAATGCGATCGCCAACGAATACCCGCAAATCGGTGGAAACTTCGAGGTTGTCCACCATTCCCAACTCATCAACCAGCTCATCGACGAAGGCCGGATCACGCTCGACCCGGACTCTGCAATCGCCCAGGGCAAGGTGACCTACCACGACCCCTGTTACATCGGTCGCTACAACGGCGTCTACGACGAGCCACGTGATGCGATCAGCGCGCTGCCGGGGATCGAGCTGATCGAGATGGGACGCAACCGCAACAAGTCGTTCTGCTGCGGTGGCGGGGGCGGGCGCATGTTCATGGAGGAGACGCGCGGCACGCGGATCAACCAGGCGCGCGTCACCGAAGCAATCGACACTGGCGCCGAGGTGCTCTGCGCCGCCTGCCCGTTCTGCATGACGATGTTCGAGGATGGGATCAAAGGGGTTGGCGCAGAGGAGACCTTCGCCGTCAAGGACCTCGCCGAGCTGGTCGCCGCGTCGATGCGGGTGGCACAGCCAGCAACCCCGCAGGATGACGCGCCCAGCGACGACGACTAGGCAGACCGGATGGCCGCCAAGGCCCGTCACCCGTGGCGGCGAACGGCAATGGTTATCGCTGCCGTCCGATCTGGCAGTTGCCCGAAAGACACAATCCTGCTAAGTTTGAGCTCGACACGCTCGGCTGGGATAACAAAGGGTTCGTACGTTCGCGATGATGCATTCTAATGTTCGCAAGACACAGACAACGTTCCGCTGGATAGTCATTGTTCTCGCGTGTGTACTTATTGCCAGTTTGACTCCAGCGTTTGCCTCTGCAAGCCAGGATTCTGCCGATAAAGTCTACTTTGACGAGACCGGTCAGGTTCTGAGCAACCCGTTCTACGATGCCTGGAAGGACCATGGCGGACTGCGAGAAGCAGGAGAGCCGGTCAGCCCGGCCATCCAGCGAAACAACGGCTGGACGCAATGGTTTACCTTCACCCGGATGGAGATCGCCAAGCCATCGCTCGACAACGCAGCGCCGGCCGATGCTGTCACCGCCCCTGTCGGATCGTCGGTCGCCGCTAGCCTCGGGCTATTGAAGCTGCACCCAGCCTTCCGGCCGATCAACCACACTGCCAGCGACACGACCCGCGTCTTTGACAACGGCCGCATGCTCGCCAACGCCTTCCTCCACGCCTGGGAGAAGGGGGACACCGGCGATCGTCTGGGCATACCGATCTCCGAAGAATTCTCGATCGGCGGCACGACGTATCAGTTCTTCGAGCGCGGCGCGCTTTCCTGGAACCCCAACTACGGCGTCTCGATGCTACCGCTTGGCATCTTCGATGCGGCGCTGAACTCCTCGCTGAAGCTCACCGGGGCCAAGCCCGATGGCGTGCCGACCTATGCGGAGACAACGAACAAGACGCCGGGCGGCGGGGGCGAGAAGTGGATCGACGTCAACCTGTCGAGCTACCTGCTGACGGCGTACGAGGGTCAGACCGTTGTGCTCCAGACCTACATCGTCGATGGCGCCGCAGAGTACCCGACGGCGACCGGCCAGTTCAGCATCTACTCAAAGCTCGATTCTCAGACGATGAGCGGCTACAACGTCGACGGTAGCAAGTACGAGACCGAGGACGTGCCGTACGTCATGTATTTCTACGCGGACTTCGCAATCCACGGCGCCTACTGGCGATCCTCGTTCGGCTATTCCGGTAGCCACGGCTGTGTGAATGCGCCGGTCAGCGACGCCGCATGGCTCTACTCGTGGGCGCCATACGGAACCCGTGTCATCGTCCACTACTGATCGATCGCGACCTTTCGCAACGAACGCCCGGCCTGGTGGCCGGGCGTTCGCTGTCTGTAGCTACAGATCCGCGAAGCTGACGAGCGATGTTCCGGCCGTAGCCCGCCGAACATCGCTTCGGCATAACAGCATCAGCTCGCCCTCGCGCTCCCGACGGAACGAGCTGTCGGCAAGATGCGCATCGTCGTAACCGGGGTGGCACATCAATTCTGTGTCGCCGTCGGGCAGCGATTCGAGGGCGATCAGCAGACGGTCGGCGGTCATGCTGCCGGGAGAGAAAAAGTCGCCCACGAAGTGATCGGTTGTCCGCACCCCGAGCTGGCGCAGGAACGCGCGGTGATCGGCATCAATCGCACGGAGCGGCAGGTCATTCTCCTGCGCGATCTGGGCAACGGCCTCGCGAACCTCTGGCCAGGAGTGGACATGCTGGTGACTATCGATATGGGTCGGATTGCGCCCAGTGAGCTTGCGGAAACGTTCCAGCTGGGCACGCGCCTCCCGGTCGATATCCTCGACCAGTAGCCGGCCCTGCAGCCGCGCCAGGTTTCGATCCAGCAGCTCATCGTCCCCGAGCAGCGAGGGGGCGTCGCTTGCCAGTGATTCCCCATAGCAGAAGCTGAGGTGCAGCCCGACGCCGAGCGCCGGCACGCTGACGGCGAGATCAGACGCGTCTCGACTCCACGGTAGGTTGACCATCAGCGTCGTGCTCGTCAGGATTCCGGCACGATGTGCCTCGACGATCCCGCGGCTCACACCGGGAGCCCGACCGAAGTCATCAGCGTTGACAATCAATCGTCGCATTCCCGACCTACCAGACATGGCCACGCGTGGCGACCGGCCAGACCACCTCAACACGTCCGTCGCGAACTCCGACAAGAACATCGTGCAGATTAATCGTTGTGCAGACATGGCTGGGGATCAGCTGGATCACGTCGCCAACAGCCAGATCATCCTCCAGCGCGACAGGTTCCACAACGAGCGAGCCGTGCTCATCGGAGCCACGCAGGTAGCGAACTCCCGGCCGGCCGATGACTTCGGCCGGGCCAGAATCGGCCGTGAGGGTCTTTTGCCCAGCGTCGCAGACGGCACGCTCGGGTGTCGGCCGGCTGATGATCGTCGAGCGGCAGAACAGCGCGTTCTCGAACGGCGTCCCGGCATTCCGATAGGCAACATCCATCAGCAGGAACGAGCCGGCCTGCAGTTCCGTCAGCAGCCCGCGTTGGGCGTCCATCGACGC
Organism: Thermomicrobiales bacterium; assembly: GCA_037045155.1. Classification (NCBI taxonomy): domain Bacteria; kingdom Pseudomonadati; phylum Thermomicrobiota; class Thermomicrobia; order Thermomicrobiales; species Thermomicrobiales bacterium. The sequence continues at coordinate 994,536 of JBAOIG010000005.1, read as the reverse complement.
AGTGCCAGTGCCACCGCCAGTCAGGACGGGGATCTCGTGGCCATGCTCCCGAAGCGTCTCAACAACATCGGCGAGAAGTGCCATCGCGGGGTCGTTGCGCTCGCGTCGAACTGCCTCTGGCTGAACCTGGGCGTGGCCGGCGTAGCCGTGCAATCCGACCAGCTCGACGCCATCCGTCGCGCGAATGAGATCGGCCAGCGCGAGTGCCGCCGTGCTATCCACAACACCGCTTCGTCCGGTGAGGACATCGATCTCAATCAGCAGCTTCACAACGACACGGCGGACCCGAGCGGCGCTAGCGATTTGATCGACTGCCCAGGCGTTGTCGACAACTGCCTTGAAGTCGGGCAGTCGGGCGGCGATAGCCACCAGCCGGTCGAACGCGCCGGGACCAGCAACCTCACTGGTGAGCAGTATGTCCCGAATGCCAGCGTCGGCCATCACCTCGACCTCGGACAGCTTCGCGCAGCAGATACCAACCGCGCCGGCGCCAATCATCAAGTGTGCTATGGCCGGCGACTTCGCCGTCTTCAGATGCGGACGCAGGCGCATCGACGACCCATTGAGCGCCTCCATCATCCGAGCCAGATTACGCTCCATGGCATCGAGCTCGATCGTAAGAACAGGCGTTTCCAGCTCTTCGACCGGCATCCCGGGACGGATCGCCCGCATCGCAGCCATTCGTTGCTCCAATTCTCTGACCACACATCTCACCCGGGCGCATGCTACCAGACGGAGACCAGCCGGACGCCTGCTGCCGTCGGAGGGCATGACTCGTGGTTGCCGGTTAGCGGTGACTGGAGTGGCTGTTCGCCGGGCATGCGCCAACGTCGTATCCTTGACCGCAGGTCGATATGCACGTCCTCGGGGGTAGCTCAAGTATGGAACGATCTCGATTGAAGACCGTCGTCCGTCGGATTGCGCTGGCGAACGCGTTGGTGATGCTGCTGGTGCTGATCCAGGGTTCGCTGGTCACCAACACCAATTCGGCCGATGGCTGCGGCAACTCATGGCCGCTCTGCCACGGCCAGTTCATCCCGGAATACACACTTAAGACGGCGATCGAGTTCAGCCACCGCTTCGTGACGACGATCGCGACGGTTCTGATCTTCGCGACCGCGATTGGCGCCCTCAAGCTCTACCGCCACCGACGCGAGATGCGCATCTATGTCCCAATCATGATCGCGTTCCTGTTCTTGCAGGCCGGCCTTGGCGCGGCGGCGGTCATGTGGCCGCAGTCGGAGGAGGTCAAGGCACTACATTTCGGCATCTCGCTGATCGCCTTTGCCAGCACCGTCCTGGTCGCGGCACTGATGTACGACATCGACAGTTGGGATACGCTGCGAGACCGCCCGACCAGCAAACGACTGAGGTGGACAGTCTTGGGACTGACCGGATACACGTACATCGTCGTCTATCTCGGCGCCTACGTCAGGCACACAAACTCGATGCTCGCCTGCCTCGACTGGCCCTTGTGCAACGGGCGAATCTACCCGGGGCTCAGCGGCCCGGTCGGTATCGCGTTCACGCACCGTGTCTCGGCCGCGCTGCTGGTGGTTGGCGTGGGGATCCTGCTCTACTGGACACGCGGTCTTCGCGAAACGCGGCCAGATCTGTTCTGGGGGAGCGTCGCTGCGTTCGTCTTCGTCAGCATTCAGGCAATCGGCGGAGGGATTGTTGTTTTGACGAAAGTGAGCACGCTGGCGACGATATCGCACAGCATTCTGGTCTCACTATTCTTCGGGACGATGGCGTATCTATCGGTCCACGTCATGCCACGACCAGCAGCGGCGCGGTTGCCGGCAAGGCAGCGAAATGACTCAAGTCAGGCAGTCCCAGCCGCTTCGACTCTCAGCGCGCCCGGCGACTAGCGAGCAGCAGTCCGCGGGGCCACGCGGTCGATCTGCGTCACAAGCAAGGCATCCGGCGGGCCAGACACCACGTAGCGAATTCGCATGATCTCCGGCCGGCCGGTCGTGTAGAGCCAAGCGTGAAAGCATACCGCGTCGGCCGGCGCCGAATCGTTACAGCGAACAACCCCGATTCCGATCTGCGCTCCAACTAGCAACGGCTGGTCGACCGCGTGGCGCTCATCGATGATCGACGAGATCGTCGGCCACTGGTCGGGCGCGGCGAGACGCGTCGCATCCTCAACCGACGCAGCCTGGAGCATGGCAATGCCGAATTTCCACCCCACCTGCTGGGCAGGGGAGAGGCTGGGCGTCGAGTGATTCGCGCGAGGGCCGAGATCGAGCAGATCGAGCAAAGGGATCACCGCCAGCCCGAGGATAATCAGCACGGTGACGATCGCGATCCAGAACCCCGGGCCGCGTGATGCGTGCTCCCGGCTCTCCAGCTCGGGATCGTCGATATTCTCGAACCAGTCGGGAACCTGTTCATCCATGCGAGCATTGTACGGAGCGTCGTCCGGATTGTGCTGTAATAGCCTCCGAGAAGCGACGGCACGCGAAAGAGGACGATGAGCGAGTGAGCATCTGTGGCGTAATCTTCGACCTGGACGGGACGCTGGCCGACACACTCCCGGTCTGTTGTGCGGCATTTCGACCAGTTCTGCTCGACATAACCGGCAGGGAATACAACGATTCCGAGATCGTTGCGCTCTTCGGGCCGAACGAAGAGGGGATTCTCCGTCGACTCGCCGGGGATGATTGGCCGGCCGCGATGGAGCGCTTCCTGGCCGAATACGAAGCAAACCACGACACCTGCCCGGCGCCATTCGAAGGGATCGACGACGTTCTGCGTCGGATCGATGAACGAGGCGCGCGGCTGGCGATCATCACCGGCAAGGGCGCTGGGAGCGCGGCCATCTCCATCCAGAGGTTGGGGCTGGCCCGCTATTTCGATATTGTCCGCTCCGGATCGGCCGACGGGCTGGTCAAAGCCGATCAGATCCGCGAGATCGCAACAATCTGGGATGTGCCGGTCGAGCGGTTAGCCTACGTCGGCGACACCATCCACGATATCGAGCACGCCCAGGAGGCCGGGGCGGCCGCGATCGCTGCGGCATGGGCGGCGACCGCCAACCGAGAAGCGCTGGCACAGACCGGGCCACGCGCGCTGTTCACGTCCATTGAAGCGTTCGCCAGCTGGGTAGAACACGATGTCTGCCCATGACGACGTCATCGTGCTGTCCCGTTACCAGGTCGCGTCGCTACTGGCGCTGAGGGGGCGCGCACTCACCACCAACACCTCACCAGACCTGGGGATGACGAGCGTCGAGATCCGACTGTGCGACGACGGCGTCATCTTCCCTGGCGGAGAGATCATCCACTGGGACGATCTCGCGCAGATCGCGGCATCCGACGGATCATGACGATCGAGCTGGATCCGGCCGCGCTCGAGATTGTTCGCCAGAACCCCTGGTCGCGAGACCTCTTTGAGAGTCCGCGGCTAGAGCAGATCATCGGAGACACATTCGAGGCGATCCGAGACTTCCCGGACGCCGCATTCTCGCGGATCATCCACGATCCGCCCGCAACGAGCCTTGGCGGTGACCTGTACTCACGGGAGCTCTATCAGCAGCTCCATCGTGTCGTCTGGCCAAACGGGCGCGTCTTTCACTATATTGGAGACCCGGAGAGTGCATCCGAACGCAACATAACGCGCGGCGTGGTCCAGCGCCTCGGCGAGGCTGGGTTTCGTCGCGTCGTCCGTCGCCCGGAAGCGTTCGGCGTCGTCGCCTGGCCCTGATCGTCGGATCCGGCATCGCGCGCCCCACCGATCACACGATTGCGGCAGGATCGCCGGCCAAGCACTGGACAGCGATACCAGCCGTAACCGATACTCATACGTTGAGCGCCAGGAGAGGCGCACGGGAGACAGGCACGGGGAGAGAAATGGGCAGGACAGTCATCGTTGGCGCAGGGGTGATCGGCCTTTGCACCGCCTGGGAGCTGCAGAAGCGTGGGCGAGAGGTGCTGGTCATCGACCGTACCGGTCCCGGCGCGGGGAGCTCGTTCGGCAACGCCGGCTGGGTCGTTCGCGGCTACGCGACGCCGGTGCCAGCGCCGGGGATCGTCGCGCAGTCGATCAAGTGGATGATGCATAGCGATAGCCCGCTCTACGTCAAGCCGCGCCTCGACCCCCGGTTTGCGCTGTGGATGGTCGACTTCTGGCGACATTGCACCGACGACGCATTCCGCGACAACATGCGGGCGCTCTCGGCGCTCAACGCCAAGACGATGGCGCAGTACGACTCGCTGGCCGGCGATGGCGTCCGTTTCGAGATGCACAAGGAGGGGATGTTCATCCTCGGGCTCAGCCGCGAGATGGTCGCCCAGGAAGCGGAGCTGCTCGCCAGCATGACGGAGTTCGGCCTGGATCCTGTCCGCACCGTCTACGGTCAGGAAGTCTTCGACGCCGAGCCCGGCCTGTCACGAAACGTCGCTGGCGCGGTTGCCATCGACGGCGAACGCCACATCAAGCCGGACACGTTCGTCGACGGATTGGTCGAGGCGCTGACCGAGCGTGGGATCGAGATCCGATCGGGCGTGGATGTCTACGGCAGTTCCGGACGCGGCGGCCGGGTGACGACACTCCGGACGACGGTCGGCGATATCGAGGCAGACGAGATTGTGGTCGCCGCCGGGGCGTGGTCTGGCCCGGTCACCAAACGCATCACTGGCAAGCACCTCCCACTCGAGGCGGGCAAGGGATATAGCGTTTCGGTGGACCAGAGCCCCCCGACTATCAAGCGCACCATGAACTTCATCGAAGCGCGCTGCGCCTGCACGCCATTCTCCGACAGCCTGCGGCTTGCCGGGACGATGGAGCTGTCGGGCATCAACCTGGATATCCGGCCAGAGCGCGTCGAGGCGCTGAACAGAGCCGGCCGGAAATATCTGGCGAACTGGGACGGCGGCGGCAACGAGCGGGTCTGGGTCGGCATGCGGTCGATGACGGCCGACGGTATTCCGGTGATGGGCCGCGTCCCCGGCTCGGACAACACATGGATCGCCGCCGGCCATGCAATGCTCGGCGTCACCCTGGCCCCGGCAACAGGCGCCGTCATGGCGGACCTGATGACAACCGGCACGAGCGACGTGGACATGAAGCCATTCTCGGCAGAGCGGTTCAATATCCTGTCGCGTATCTAGTCCGACATTACCCTCGCAGGAACAGCACCGTCCGCGATCGCTTCCCCTGAACGGGGGAGCTATCGCGGACGGTGACATATATGGGCCCCGTAAACAGGTCCCACCGGCGTCCGCGATACTTTGCGGATAATTGCTCTTGTACGCATAGGGAAGAACACGACCTGACGCTGTGTGACAGGGGCGATGACACGGCGGGGCTCGAAGGCCCGCGCCATCTCGCGTCGCGGCTGAGGAGAGTCAGCTCGGCGATTGAGTGACAGGGCCGGCATCTACCGCCGAATCCGCCTCGTCGCGCTCCGGCTGATCGAAATCAGCAGGATCAGCGAACGTAACGATGAAGTCGATCGTCGGCCGAGCAGTTCAGCGTCCTCGTCGCCATTCTCAGTCACGAGCTGCACTCGCTCCTGGTCAGGCGCGACGGTCCAGATGTATCGCATGTGCCACGCCTCCCATCGACGATGCCTCGATCGTATCGTACATCAGTCCGTGATTATGTCCAACATCATGCAGCGGCCGGCGCATGATCGCGAAATCCCGACTGATACGCGACTGACACACCGCGCCTCGCGCATGTAGCGCGTCTGGCATGGCTGCGGGTGTATGGATAGTACGTGTCCTGGCAACCAGTAGTTGGGGAGGCTTTCCAATGACATACAGACGACACCGGCGGCAGGTCGCGCTCGTGATCGCGACGTTCGCGCTCGTCTTCGCCGCTTGTGGCGCGGCGGACAAAACACCAACGACGGCGCCCACCCAGCAACCAGCGGCGGTAGCGACCAGCGCCATGCCGACAGTGGCTCCGTCGCCTGACGCGACGGCCACTTCAATGGCACAGCCATCTGTCTCCACGCAGAGCGGCGCGACGCCGAGCGCTCATCACGATGAGGACGAGATTCACCTGGCCGCCACGCATGTTCTGGACGCCATGCAGCGCCACGATCGCGACCGGCTCCATGAGCTGTCGGGACATCATCTCGATGGCCACGACCACGACCGGGACATGGATCACCTGGCAACGTGCATGCCCGAGCACGCGACGGCGCGAATTGTCGACCAGCGAGTCGAAATCCACGGAGACACGGCCACGTCGACCGTGACGCTCGAGCTCACCGGTGTTGACGGGACGAAGACGACTGTCGAGCGGACATGGGCGTTCGCGAAGGACACAGACGGCGTCTGGAGACTGGCTGAGCTGCCACAGTGTCCCCTGCGGTGAGGCGATTGCGGCGCGGGAATCGGGGGACAGAACGGGTTCGTTCTGTCCCTCGCCGTTAACATTACGTCGAGTACCGTCAACCCCCCCGTTCGACAAAGACCGGGACCACCTCCAGCTCAACTCCGTGTCCCGCGCGCCCCTCAATCTGGTGGGCCGCGACCATCACCACGGCAACCGAGGCGACGGTTGCGCTGAAATAGCCCTGGTAGGCGCTATTCATGATCGTGCCAAGCAGCGCGGCTGGCCTGTTGTCGGGTTTCGTCGTGCGTTCACACAACTGTCACAGGTCAGTCATGGCTGGGCCACAGCCACAGGGAACACTAGTCAGAGCCAACACTGTGGTTGGCAATCGTTCCAGTATGGACGGGGGACCAGGTGACGACGTTCCAGGTACGTTTGCCGACTGCACACGGTGGTGACCGAGCGCGGAAGGCCGACAGCTAGCGCCGTCACCTGCCCCGAAGCGACGCAACGGTCTGCGCGATGCCGCGCTCCAGCGGGACCTCCGGCTGCCAGCCCAGCACGTCGCGGGCGCGCGTGATGGCGAGGTAGATCCGGAACGTCTCGCCCGGCTTGGCCGGCCCGTGGGCCGCCTCCCGCTGGTAGCTGGTCGCGGCCTTCAGGCTTTCGAAGATCTCGTTCACCGACGTGCCGATGCCGGACGCGATGTTGATCGCTTCGCCATCACCGCGGTCGAGCGCGGCAACGTTGGCGCGGACCGCGTCGGCAATGTAGACGTAGTCGCGCTCCTGGTCGCCGCTGCCGTTGATGATTGCCTGCTCGCCGGCCAGCATCTGGGCGGTGAAGATTGCGACAACGCCGGCCTCGCCATAGGGGTCCTGACGCGGACCGTAGACGTTCCCATACCGTAACGTCGTGAAGCTCAGCCCGTGGAGGCGTCGGTACAGACCGAGGTAGTGTTCGGGCGTGTGCTTCGAGATGCCGTAGGGTGAATCAGCGGCGATCGGATTATCCTCCGGGCAGGGCAGCGTCTCCGGCTCGCCGTAGATCGCGCCGCCGCTGGAGATGTAGATCACCTTTCCCACCCCAGCCCGACGCGCGCCTTCCAGCAGGTTGAGCGTGCCGAGGATGTTGCGCCGGCAATCATCGAGAGGGTCCGCGACCGAGTTCCGGACACTGGTCTGGGCGGCGTGGTGATTGACGATGTCCGGCCGAAGCTCGCCAAGCAGATCGACAAACGCCGACGACGAAACATCGGCGATTTCCAGTCGCGCGAGTGGGTTGACATTCTCACGCTTGCCGGCCGATAGATCGTCGACGACAACGACCTCGTGGCCGAGGTTGATATATGCGTCGACGACGTGGGAGCCGATAAATCCCGCGCCTCCGGTCACTACGATCCGCATGCTGCCCAGCCTCCGCTTTCCTCTTCCGCCGATTCTTGCCGGTCTCGCCTGAATGATCGCAGAGCGCGCGTAATATCATCAATGGCGGTATACTCAACGCATGAGTATTCAAAGGCGGGGGTGAATGATGGCGACGACCGACCTGTTGAACCGGCCACTGCGAGATCTACGGATCTCGGTGACCGACCGCTGCAACTTCCGCTGTGTCTACTGTATGCCGAAGGAGATCTTCGGCGCTAACTATCCCTTCCTGCCACATGCGGATGTGCTGACCTTCGAGGAGATCACGCGCCTGGCCGGCATCTTCGCCTCCCACGGGGTCGAGAAGATCCGCCTCACCGGCGGCGAGCCACTGGTGCGACGCAATATCGAGGATCTGGTCGCGATGCTGGTGGGGGTCGAGGGCATCCACGACATCGCGATGACGACGAACGGCTCGCTGCTGTCGGCGAAGAAGGCGCAGGCGCTGAAGGCCGCCGGGCTCCAACGCATCACCATATCGCTCGATTCGCTCGACGACACGGTCTTCAAGTCGATGAACGATGTCAACTTCCCGGTCACCAAGGTGTTGCAGGCGATCGACAATGCGGCGGGGGCCGGCCTCTCACCGGTGAAGATCGACATGGTCGTCAAGCGCGGCTACAACGCAGATAGCATCCTCGGGATGGCCGAGCACTTCCGCGGCAACGGGATTATCCTGCGCTTCATCGAGTTCATGGATGTCGGCAACACCAACGGTTGGCGAATGGAAGACGTCGTGTCGGCGCGCGAGATCCTCGATACGATCGACGCCAAGTGGCCAATCGAGGCAGTCGAGCCGAACTACACCGGCGAAGTTGCTACCCGCTGGCGCTATCGGGATGGCGGCGGCGAGTTCGGTATCATCGCCTCGGTGACGATGCCGTTCTGCGGCAACTGCACCCGCGTTCGCCTTTCCGCAGATGGCCAGCTCTATACCTGCCTGTTCGGCACACGCTCCCACGACTTCCGGGCGTTGCTGCGCGGCGGCGCGTCCGACGACGAGGTCTTCTCGGTGCTTGGCCGCGTCTGGGGCAACCGCGCCGACCGCTACTCCGAATTACGCTCGGAGAATACGGCCCAGCTCAAGAAGGTCGAAATGTCCCGCATCGGCGGCTGATCCCGACTCGCCCACCCGGAGTTCGCGCCGCGCCGCTGGCGTATGCTTACCGCGGGATAGGTTGTGTTGTCGATCACAAGCTCAGAGGATGAAGATATTATGTCGCCTGTGAACCGGCGCTTCGCGCTGGCACTCGTCGTCATGCTGCTCGTCATCCCGCCCTCGCTGACAGCGTGTAGCCGTGGCAACTCCGCCTCGACAGACGGCAGTGCATTGGCGTGGAAGGTCGAGCCATCCCCGCCTGCCCGTGGCCCAGCCACGATCACGATCGAGCCGCGCTACGACGACCACACGCCGATCACCGGCGCGAAGCTGGAGATCGAGGGCAACATGAACCACGCCGGCATGGCGCCGGTGATCGCCACCCTGACGGAGACAACGCCGGGAACATACGTCTCGGACGGATTCGAGTTCACGATGGGCGGCGACTGGGTCATCAGCGTTCGCGGCACACTTCCCGACGGCACGCCGTATCAGGCGCAGATCGACGTGGGGGGTGTTGGCGGATGACCTCGCAGCCATTGACTGTCTTCGATCGTCACCAACGCCCCTATCGCCGGCGAGATCTCCTGCGCGTCCCGCTGCTGGGCCGCCTGGCGCGCTGGAAGCACGGGCGCAGCGCGATGCAGGTCCCCCTGTTGATCCTGGCGGCGCTCGTGATCTACGACGGCCTCGTTGGCCCGTCGCTGGCGCCGAAAAACCTCGCCGGAGTGCTGCCGTGGGTCCACTGGCGTGGTCTGGTGGTGCTGGCGCTGCTCCTGGTGGGCAATCTGTTCTGCATGGCTTGTCCGTTCATGCTGCCACGCCGATTGGCGAAGAAGCTCGGGATCAACAATCGCTCCTGGCCCCGCTGGCTGCCGGGCAAGTGGCTGGCTGCCGGGCTGCTGGTGGCGTATTTCTGGGTCTACGAGGCATTCGACCTGTGGTCCAGCCCATGGCTGACAGCCTGGGTCGTCGCAGGCTATTTCCTGGCGGCATTCGCTGTCGACGCCTTCTTCAAAGGCGCGGCATTCTGCAAGCATGTCTGTCCGATCGGACAGTTCAACTTCGTCAACTCGATGATCTCGCCGGCCGAAGTCGCCGTTCGCAACCCGCAGACCTGCCTCGAATGCACAACGAAGGACTGCATCAGCGGCCGGCTCGATCCCGTGACGGCAACGATCAGCCAACCCGGCTGCGAACTCTGGCTCTTCCAGCAACGCAAGGTCGGCAACATGGATTGCACGTTCTGCCTGGACTGCGTTCGTGCCTGCCCATACGACAATGTCGGCGTCCTCTATCGCAACCCGCTCAACGATCTGACATCGACAGCCAACCGCTCGGGGATCGGGCGGCTGGGGGAGCGGCTGGACTACACCGCGCTGATTCTCATCCTCGTCTTCGGCTCAGTCGTCAACGCCTTCGGGATGGTCAGCCCGGTCTACCGGCTGGAGCGCTGGCTGTCGGGCGTGCTCGGCATCTCCAACGGGCCGGTGCTGCTGCTGCTGATCTTTCTGGCTGGCATCGCCGTGATCCCGGTCGCATTGACGGCGCTCGCAGCGTGGTCGAGCCTGCAACTGGCCGGCCCGGGTGGTGGGCCGACTGGCGTCGCGGCAACCGCTGCGCGGTACGTCCCGGCCCTGATCCCGCTCGGCTTCGCGATGTGGTTCGCCCACTACGGCTACCACTTCTTCAGCGGCGCGCTCACGATCGTGCCGGTGACGCAGTCGTTCCTGGCCGACATGGGCGTCGGATTCCTCGGCGAGCCGCGCTGGGATCTCGCGGCGATCCTCCCCGTCAAGGTCATTGACTACGTTGAAATGATCGCGCTCGGGCTCGGCTTCTACGCCGCCTTTGCCGCGCTGCGCGCGGTTGCCGGCCGCATCCATAGCAACCGATCGGTCGCCCTTCGCGCCGTCACTCCCTGGATCATTCTGGCGGCGCTACTGCTCGGCGTCAGTGTCCTGCTGATGTCGCTGCCGATGGACATGCGCGGCGTGTCGCTGGGCAGCTGAGCGGGATGGAGCACGACCCGCGAACCGTTGCGGCGTATGACAGGATCGTCGCCCTCCTCGAACAGCTGGAGATCCCGTGCCAGTCATGGCGGCACCAACCGGTGCTGAACTACGACGATGCCGCGCTGGCCCGGCACGAGGCCGGATTCGACGGAATCGAGAGCAAGGTGGTCGTCTGCGAGACGGATCGTGGGCTGGTCGTCTACCTGACGACCGCCGGCCAGCGCATGGATCAGCGAGCAGTAAAGCGCCTCACCGGAGCGCGCTCGGCCCGGCTCGCTACACCCGACACGCTGATGGATCGACTCGGGGCGGTGCCGGGCTCTGCCTACCCGTTCGGCTTCGACGCCAGCGTCCCGATCGTCGTCGACCCGGCGCTCTACACAATCGACCAGCTGCTGTTCAGCCCCGCCCTGCCGACCGTCACCTTCCAGATCAGCGGCGCCGACCTCCAACGCATCCTTGCCTCAATCGCCAACCCGGTGTTCGAGGTAGCGCCGAGGCCCTGAGCCGATTGGCGGAACGCCGCCACCGCGCCCCTACGCCGGCACGATTGGCTCCCCGCGCATCGCGTAGTCATAGCGCTCGGCGGCGTTGGTTACGATGACGTCGATGTCTTCGTCGAGCACGTAGCGCTGCCCAGCAAGCGCTGCCGCCGCCTCGCGGACACGAGCGAGGAAGTCGTCTCGGGTCGGATACCGCTCCTCGAGTGACGGGCGCGGGTCGCCGGCCGCTTCACGCTCCGCGCGAGTGCGGTGAAAGAACACCGTGATGCCCTGCATCGGAATGATGAGATCTTCGCCGCCCGTCTCCGGGGCGCGTGGGTTCCAGCCGGTAAGCGTCGAGACTGGAACGGTCAGGTCTGGCAGCCGAATGCCGCCAACTTCGTTACCATCGGCATCGACCGCCGAGACCAGCGACGGATAACGCTCGCCCTCGACCGCCGGAAAGCGGCCGATCCCCTCGCTGGCACGTTCGCCAAGATCGACACGCCGTATGCGGAGGATCTTCTCCGGGTCCGGAAGCCGGAAACCGGGGATATCGGGCATGCTATCGAGCGCTGCCGCGCGGGTGACGAGGCTGCGATCGGCTAAGCGTGGGTGGGCGTTCGTTGGCGGCGCGACGCCAGCGCTGACCCAACGATCGAGATTGACCAGCTCCGCGCGCAGCAGCGGCGTGTAGTCGAGCGTGTTGAACCAGTAGCGTCCCTTCGCGCCGTCGGCGACGCTCTCGCAGCCGAGCGGCAATGTCCCCGGGCCGTGTTGCGTGCCAGCGAGGTGATAGATCCGCGTCTCGAGATCAGCCGGCAAATCGGCCGTGCCGTCCTGCGAGACATGCATCAGCGCGCAGTCGCCGCGCCAGTATTCGGCCGACGAGTTGGTCTGGATGACCTTCGGGCAGCCGCCAAGCGCGCGCTGACGCGCCAGCAGGCTGGCATCGTCGAACGGCGCGAGATGGCCGAAGCCGGGCGTGTACTGCACCGATGGTTGGCCGAACCGGTGGTTGAACTCGCCGCGTCGCGCGCCGCCGACGTGCGGCATCAGACCATCGAAGACCTGCCGGCCCTCTTCATCGAGATTGAGCCCCAGCCAGAGGAAGTGACGCAGCAGCCGGCCATCCTGCGAGACACCGAAGCCGTAGGCAAGATCGAGCGCCCCGGCCAGCGGATTGTCCGCTGTCACGTCGTGCTTCAGGAACGAAGCGACGTCGCGGATCGCCAGCAGCCCGCAGCCGACCACCGGCGCGCGGTCGGTTGTGTAGACCAGCTCGTAGATCTTGCCCGGCTCGAAGCCGTCCGCCAGCCAGAAGTGCTCGCCATCCGGCACGACCTCTCCACCCTCCTCACGGGCGAATCGCCAATGGTCACGCGGGATGACGCGCGGCGCGTCGTCATCGAAGTCGCGGACGGTCAGCGCCGCGCCGGCCTCGTCGACGTCCGCGGCCGGGTACGGGTGGTGGACGCGATCGGCTAGCAGATGGGTGTGGTGCGCCACGCTCGGCTGAAAGCGCAGGACGGTCTGGCCCGCAATGTGCCGGCCGCCGTCCATCGCCAGCGGCGCGTCCAGCCCCATCAGCGCCTCGCTGCGAACGACGTCCCACTGCCAGCCGATCCAGCCAACAGCGTAGCCGTGGCGATAGAGGAAGCCGTCGCCAGGCGGGATATCGCGGGTCGGGATCAATCCCCCGGCAGCGCGATTGAGCTGGCCAGACAACAGCTTGCGTCCGCGGTTGGGGACCTCCAGGAACAGTCGCCGATTTCCGCGCGACGGATCGGCCGGCCGGAGCAGGCAGAAGTCAGCGCTGAACTGCACGCGGCCGCGTTCGTCGCGCGGCGCGAGGGCGAGGTCGACGATCTTCTGGTTGGCAGGGTTGCTGGGGTCGACTGCGAAGTGCAGTCGCGCGTCCAGGCGCTCGTAGGCGCCGGCCTCGCCAAACTCCACTCCCCCGGCATATGGCTCACGACTCAGTGTCTCGCAACGGACGACTGCCATGTCTCACTCCTCTCGCGCCGTATGATGGTCTTCCAGATGCAGTGTAGAGCCATCGGCCGCGGAGGAGGAGCAGGGATGACGAACGAGACACCGCAAAGCAAGACCGAACCGGCGCCATCCGGCGATGCGTTTGCCCATGTCGCCGCCGCGCTCGACCATGCACACGCGCTGTCTCGCGCATGGGTCGGCGGGCTCGATGATCAGCCGGTCAGTCTCCGGCTCGGGCCTGAAGAAATGGCGACGCTGCTCAATGAACCGTTGCCGGAGGCTGGCATCGACGCCGCAGCAGCCGTCAGCGAGTGGCTCGAACGGGCGCGGCCTGGCATCACCGCCTCGCCGGGGCCGCGCTTTTTCGGCTTCGTCAACGGTGGCTCGACGCCCGCCGCGCTGGCCGGCGACTGGCTGGCCTCGGCGATCGACCAAAACGCCGGCTTCTGGCTCTCCAGCCCGGCAGCAGCCCAGACCGAGCTCGTCGTGATCGATTGGCTGAAGGACCTGTTCGGCCTGCCGGCCGAGTGGACCGGCGCGATGACCAGCGGAGGGACGATGTCGAACCTGGTCGGCCTGGCCGCCGCGCGTCAGTGGGCGGGCCAGCAGCGGGGATTCGATCCAGCCGCCGATGGCCTCGCTGGTCACCCGCCGATCCCGGTCATCTCCTCGACCGAGATCCACGCCAGCGCGCTCAAGTCACTCGGAACCCTCGGCATCGGTCGCAATACCGTGCGGAAGGTTGCCGCGCCGGGTGGGGCAGTCGATCTCGTGGCGCTGGAGCGAGCGCTGGACGAGACCGAAGGGGCGGTCATCGTCGTCGCCAACGCTGGCGAGGTCAACACCGGCGCATTCGACGCCCTCCGCGAGGTCGCCGCGCTCTGTCGCGCGCACCCCGGCGGCGCGTGGCTCCACGTCGATGGCGCATTCGGGTTGTTCGCTGCCGCGTCTCCGAAGTACCGCTCGCTGGTCAAGGGAGTCGAGCTGGCGGATTCGGTCGCAGCCGACGGCCACAAGTGGCTGAACGTGCCGTATGACTGCGGCTTCGCCTTTGTCCGCGACGCCGACGCGCTGCGGGGCGCATTCAACGCAACGGGCGCGTACATCGCCGCGACAGCCGGGAGCGGCTGGGATCCCTCGTCGCACGTGCCGGAGATGTCGCGCCGCTTCCGAGCGCTGCCGGCCTGGTGTGCGCTGAAGGCGTATGGGCGCGACGGGTATCGTCAACTGGTGGAGCGCTGCTGCGCCAACGCGTCCGCGTTCTCCGACTGGGTCGAGGCAACATCTGGCGTCGAGGCACTGGCCCCGACACCATTGAATATCGCCTGCTTCCGCGCGATCGAGCCGGGATTGTCGGGCGACGAGACTGACGAATTGAATCGCGCGACCGTCGCGGCAATCCAGCGCGATGGGCGCGCGTTCGTGACTGCAACAATCTGGAACGGTCGCACAGCGGTCCGCGCAGCGTTCGATAACTGGGCAACAACACCCGACGACGTCGTGATCCTTCAGGAGGCAGTCGCCGACGCCCGCGAGACAGCTCTCAGGGATATGGGCCGGTGACGCACGCGGCCGGCTGGCATTCGCACGCGACTCTGCTGCTACCCGACGTGCCTGTTTGCTATGAGGGCGCTGTTTCTGATCGAGGCGACCAGCGGCGGACATCACGTTCGGGGTCGAGATAGCGAGCCTCGAAGATCGGCTCGGCGAGGATCGCCAGCATCTGCAGTACGCCATCGCCGGTGTTGCGGAAGCCGTGGACGGCCCCGGCCGGGATCAACACGCTCACGCCGGCCGTCACCTGCTGGCGACCATCGCCAACCCAGACTTCGGCCTCACCCGCGACGACCCGAAGCACCTCCTCGACGGCGTGAACGTGCGACGGCGCGCCATGTCCCGGCGCGCACCACTGCTCGAAGACGCACAGCTGATGGGCGCCGGTTGTCGCTGACGCATACATTCGGGTCTTGACGCCATCGCGCCAGACTTCGATCTCGCAGTCCGCCTCGGATCGAATGCGCATTACGAATCTCCTACTCCTCGCCGGCGAGCTCCGCGCCGTGTGGCTGATCCAGCGGTTGGGCCAACATCTCGTGTAATCGCGACTGACATCGACGAAACTTGCGCTCGAATCCACCGTATCCGTAGCTGGGCGGGAAGAGATCCTCCGGCAGGCAATCGCTGGAGACCAGTAGCGGAATGCTCCGGTCATAGACTTTGTCGATGAAATGCACGAAACGCAGCGCCATATCCTGGTCTTCGATCGGCGCCAGTCCGTCGATGGCCAGCACATCGAAGTCGCGGATCATGTCACTGAAATGGATCGGTGGGATCGTCACCATCAGGCGCTGAAGCTCGAGCCAGCGGATCGGTTCGGCCTGGTCATCGAGAACATCGCGTGGGACGATCCGCGGCAGTGCATCGTCGTTGCCGAAGCGCCGATGCCGATAGTCATCTCCGTCTATCCGAATAGACTCGAACACTGCCGCCAGGCTGCCAATCTCGCGCTCGAACTCATCCGCGCTGAACCGCCCTCTGCCGAGCTCGCCGGGCAGCGTATTCGACGTGACGATCAACCGCGTGCCACGCTCCAGCACAGCGCGAACAAACGAGGTCGCCAGCATCGTATTGCCGGGGTCGTCCAGCTCGAACTCGTCCAGACAGATCAGTCGCGCCTGTCCGAGCAGATCCACGGCCTGCGGCATTCCGAGCGCGCCAACAGCGTAGGTCAGGTCGGCAAACGACAGGTACGCCTTCGGCACGCAGGCGGCGTGGCTGGCCGCCGCCAGCAAGTGTGTCTTGCCAACACCAAACCGGCCGTCGAGGTAGAGCGCCTGCCAGCCTGGCTGGGCTCCCCCGCGCCGCAACCGGCTGAGCAATCCGCGCCGCGCGTCCCCGTTGTCGAAGTCATGCGCCGCTACACTCAGACGATCTCGCGCCCGTTCCTGCGATGGATACCCCGGATCTGGCTGATAGCTGTCGAAGGTTGCGTCGTCAAAGCGCGGCGGCACGACGAACGAGGCCAGCGTCGGCGGCACGACATCGCGCCGGTCGGGCTGCGCCCTACTCACTCCCCGTCTCCCACGCCGAACCGGGGAGTCTGACGAGGAAGCGTGAAGCTGAAGGTTGACCCGTGCGTTGCGTCGCTATCGACCCAGATTCTCCCGCCATGCGCCTCGACGATCCCAGTCGCAACATACAGCCCCAGGCCGAGCCCCTCGGTCGATCCGCGCAACCCGGTGATCCCGCTGAAGTAACGCTCGAAAACGCGTTCGCGAAGCTGCGAAGACACTCCCGGCCCTTCATCACGAACCGACACCACAACGCTATCGTCGTTGGGCCGGAGGTCCACCGTTACGGTCGTGCCCGGAGGGCTGTAACGGATCGCATTATTCAGCAGGTTCGATAGCACCTGGGTGACGCGGGTACTGTCGATCTCCACCCTGACTGGCTCGACCGGGCCAACGTATTCCACGGTATGAGTCTCGGTGGTGATCTGCGCCTCGGCGACGGCGTCAACGGCAATCTGGCTCAGATCGGCCGGCGCAAGGATCAGCCGCAGCCGCTTCTCCTCGATCCGCGAGACGTCGAGCAGGCGGTTGACGAGATCTGCCATCCGGTTGACCTGCATATCGATGGTCTCCAGCGGGCTCAACCACTCCTGGCCCGACGCATTCTTCCGGGCGCGGCGCAGCAGCAGCTGGGCAAACCCTTTCATCGATGTCAGGGGGCTACGCAACTCGTGAGCTGCCACCGCGAGGAACTGGTCCCGCGCGCGCGCCGACTCCTGCGCCTCGCGGTAGAGCCGTGAGTTATCGATCGCGACGGCCGCCCGGCGGGCCAGATGCTGAGCCATAGAAAGGTCGTCCGCATCGTAATTGCGCCCTGGCCGGGCTCGAATGAGCGAAATAGCGCCGAGAGTGCGGTCGCGGGCGACGATCGGCACGACGATCGCCGAGCTGAACCCGGACTGTCTGAGGCGACGGACACGCTGATCATCATCGAAGTCACCGTCACACCCGATGGCGCTCACCGAATACAGCCGCGATTGACCGCTGCGAGTGACGTCGGCGACGATATCCTCCAGTTCCGATTCGAACGAACGGACTGGGTCATGCTCATGGTCCTGGTCAGCGCTCTCGACCGCCTCGCGCTGCAATTGGTCCGCGTCATCCACCACATGAATGACACACACGTCCGCCTCGGACGGCGCTGCCAGCCGAGCAACGCGTGTCAGCGCCGTATGGTAGTCAAGCGACGACGCAAGGATGCGCGTCGCCTCACTCAGGAATATCTGGTGCTGCTCGTTACGGCGGCGCGCGTCAATATCGACGCAGGAGCCTGTATAGCCGCGGAAGGTCCCATCCGTGTCGTAGCGCGGAATACCGGTCGCGAGCACCCAACGGAATTCGCCATCATGGTGGCGTAGCCGGTATTCGATTTCATAGGCTGTTCGCGCGTCGAACGCAGCCTGGAACCGGGTCATCGTCCGATCCCGATCGTCGAGGTGGAGATTCTCCAGCCAGCCGATGCCGAGATCCCGCTCGATCGGTCGGCCGGTGAACTCGCGCCAACTCCGGTTTACGTATTCAACCTGGCCGATCGCCGATGTCAACCAGATCATGATCGGGACGCTCTCGGCCATCGCCCGGAACCGGTCTTCGCTCTCGCGCAATGACGCGAGAGCCCTCCGGCGTTCGATGAACTGACCAACCTGATGGCCGATGGTGACCAGGACTGCATCGAGCGCGTCGTCCGGCCGATCAACCTCGACACCGTAGAACTCCATCACGCCGAGGATGCGGCCCTCGGCCTCGACCGGGAACGCTGCGCCTGACCGCAACCCCGTCGCCAGCGCGCTGTCAGTGCGTTGAAACGCCAGGTCGCGAGCGATGTCCGCAACCCAGATCACCTGCCTCGCCCGCCAGACACGGTCGGGAAGGCTGTTTGGCATGGCGCCACGTCGTGAATCCAGCTCGAACGCCGTGATATCGATCGCGGACGCGCTCCAGACATCAACGCACTGAAGCGTTTCGGTCACCGCATCCGGCGCCCAGAATGTGCCAACATCCCATGCACTCGCAACGCCGACCGCCTTCAGGACGGAACGAATGCCCTCCGTCAGCGACTCGGCGGTCGCAAGGGCGCGCGCCACCTCGTACTGCGCGGAGATGCGCGACTCAGCGCGCTTGCGTTCCCGGAGGTCGACCGAGACAACGACATGCCCTATCGGCTCGTTCGCGCTACTGTACAGCGACGAGATTGTCGTCAGAACAGGGAGTTGCCCGCCGTCGCGGAGCCGAACCACGAGCTCACCTTCCCACGTCGCATGGGTGGAGAGGTGGTGGAAGATGGCGTCCGCGTGTAGCCGGTCAACCATCTCAACGAGCAGATGCGCGAGGTTCCGGCCAACCATCTCAGCACGTGGGTAGCCGAACAGCCCCTCAGCGCCGCTGCTCCAGAGGATCACCCGGCCGGCTATGTCGGTCGCTATCACCGCGCCCTGGGCCTGGTCGATGACCTGCGCCTGAAACGCCAGCTGCTCCTCAACCGTTGCCCAGTCAGTGACATTCTTGACCGTGCCGACAAGCCCGACGATCTCTCCACTGTCGTTGCGTAGCGGGCCACTGGCGAGCAGCGCCGGGAACGTCCTGCCATCCTTGTGGCGATAGACAACACGTTCTTCGGACGCCGCGCCTCGAAAGTACCGATCGCTAAGCCCGACATCGTTCTCGTCTAGTAACCACCAGGGATGCGGAGGTCGCGTGCCGATCACCTCATCGCGATCGAACCCGACGAGATCGAGAAACGCCTGGTTCACCTCGATGATCGTGCCATCGACGGAACGCAGGACGAATCCATCCTGAACTCCGTCGATCAGCGATCTCAGGTACGAGGGCAAGGTAGCCATGGTTCGCTCAGACGCCATCCACGCTCCATTGTCGAGGTTCTGGCAAGATGACATCGGGTCTCATCGGCGGCTCCGCGGTCAGGGTCGATCACCCGGGACCAGGAAGCCCGATCGACCGGCAATCGATAATACTACGATCAGGCTGCTGCCCATTCCAGCAGTGACCTTCACGGATGGGAGATGCCGTTGACTGCCACACCGACCGGGATCGACACCTGGATTGCCGAGATGGCGTCAGCCGCCGTCCGGCTCGCCGCGCTTCGCGCCGTCGAAGGCGCAGCCGGGAATATCTCATTGTTCCTGCCTGACGATACACCGGGTCTCGACCGCTTCCTGTCCGAGCGCATGCCACGAGCTGGCAAGGCGGATGTCGGAGACAGCGCCGCATTGCCTCCCGGCGTGTTACTCATCACCGGCACCGGCCGGCGGCTGCCCGACCTCGCTCGCGACCCCGACCAGGCGCTGTGCGCCATCGCCTTCGATCAGGAAGGCGCAGTGTGGCTACACCGCGCGCCCGGTGATGTCCGGCCAACGAGTGAGATCGATAGCCATCTCGGCATCCATGCCGCGACGCTGGCCGGCCACGCTCGCGTTCATGCCGTCGTCCACGCCCAGCCACCGAAGCTGACCTGGCTCTCACACATCCCCGCCTACCAGGATCAGGCGCGCCTGAACCGCCAACTGCTCCGTTGGCAGCCGGAGACGATGGTTATGCTCTCGGATGGAATCTGCGTCTTGCCGTTCGTCACTCCCGGCACGCCCGAACAGGGCGAGCTGACGGCACGGGCCATGCGACAACATCGACTGGTGATCTGGTCGCAGCACGGCGTCGTCGCTCGCTCGGATCGCGGCCCGGCTGGCTGTGTCGACTTGATCGATTATGTCGAGACGGTGGCGGAGTACGAGGTGATCGACCTCATCGCCGGCCGGCCAGCTACGGGGCTGACGCTTGACCAGCTCCGCCAGATCGCTCGGCGCTTCGGCCTCTCCAGCGATCTGCTGGACAGCCTCCCGGAGGGTGTGCTGCTTCCCGGAAGCTGATGGTGTCGCGGGCTGGCCATCGTGTTGCTCTGGGTCTTCACAGATCGGGAGAACGGTGGTATCACGAACATCGTCGGTCATCGTGTTTCGCGTGTAGAAAGGGGACTCCATGAACGAGATCTTTCCCGTCCTGGCCGGCGTCCTCGTCGGTATTATCGCGATGCGGATCGCGTCACTGCGCGTGAGGACAGCCGCTATCATCTTGCTGAGCGTCGTGTTCGGCATCGCAGCCTCGGCTATCAGCGGCGAGCTGGCGCTGACCTGGGAGTTTGTCCTGGTCGACATCCCACTGGTCGCGATCTCGTCACTGGTAACGGTCTTCGTGGTGCGACGGATCTTCTCCGCCAATGTCGCCCATCGCTGATCGAGCCGGCGCCACGCGGCTATCCGGCAGCGCCTTCGCCAATCTCGCTGCCGAGTAGCCGCCAAATTATGTGTTAGGCCCCTGTTAACGTGACGATCGCGCTCATCACCGGAACGCTCACCATCATCCTGATCAACGTGCTGCTCTCAGGAGACAACGCCGTCGTCATCGCGATGGCGTCCCGACGCTTGCCACCTCCACAACGGCGCAAAGCGATCCTCGCTGGCGGAGCCGGGGCGATCGTGCTGCGCGTTGTCTTCACCATCGTCGCCAGCATCCTGCTGCGCATCCCGCTGCTTCAGGCGGCCGGCGGCGTGATGCTGGTCTGGATCTCCTGGCGGTTGCTGCGCGAGGAGCAGGACGAGCAGGACATTCAGTCCGCGACGACCGTCTGGGGCGCATTTCAGACGATCGTCGTCGCCGATCTGTTGATGAGTCTGGATAACATCCTCGCAATCAGCGGCGCGGCAAATGGGTCGATCGGACTGCTCGTCTTCGGGCTGCTCGCCTCAATGCCGATTATCCTGTTCTCATCCACGCTGATCGCCCGGATGATGAACCGCCTGCCGTGGCTGAGCCTGGTCGGCGCGGTGATTCTGACGATTACCGCCGCGCGGATGGTTATCGACGACAAGATCGTCAATACCCACATCTCCCCGACCCACCATCTGCTCGCGCTAACCGTGCTGGCCGTCACATTCACGGCTGTCGCTGTCGGCCCGTCCGCCGCCGGCCATCTCCTGCCGGCGCGCGCGCGCACACACGACTCGCGCGATCAGGTCGTCTGAATCATGCGATCAGCGCGGCTGGCTCGCCCGGCTCTCCATCTCCAGCAGTGCCGCCTTGATCTCGAGACCGCCACCGTAGTCGCGCAGGCTACCGTCGGCGCCGATAATCCGGTGGCACGGAATATAGATCGACAGCGGGTTCGCTCCGTTTGCCGCGCCGGTGGCCCGCACTGCCCGTGGCCGGCCGATCTCAGCAGCGATCTGGCCGTAGCTGCGAGTTTCCCCGTAGGGGACAGATCGCACCGCCGCCCAGACCGCCTGCTGGAATGGAGTGCCCCGCAGGTCGAGGGGCGCGCGCAGCTCGGCGAGCTGGCCGGCAGCATATTCGTCCAGCTCGGCGATCGCCTGCTCGACGATCGCGTCCGCGGCTCCTGCCCCGGCTTCAACGATGCGCGCATCGCGCCCCAGCCAGCGATGTACCCAGCGGTCCCATGCGTCCGGCCGGGCCGGCCGGAACTCGAGGCACAGGAGCCCGGCCGGCCCGGCCAGAAGCTGGCCCGGGCCAAACCGCGACTCCCAGATCGCATAGCGCAGAAGCAGATCGCTCATCAGTGAGAGTCCGCCCCGCCCAACAGCCGCTCGAGCTCGTCGATCAACGATTCAAACAGGTCGAGCGCCCGATCAATCGGCTGCGGCGACGCCATGTCGACTCCCGCGCTGCGCAACAGGTCGATCGAGTAGCGAGACGAGCCGCCGGAGAGGAACGCGCGATACCGCCGACGGGCCGGCTCGCCCTCCTCAATGATCTGCCTGGATAGCGCCGCTGCCGCCGAGATGCCGGTCGCATATTGATAGACATAGAACGCGCGGTAGAAATGCGGGATCCGTGACCATTCGGCTGCGACGTGCTCGTCGACCTCGACATCCGGCCCGTAGTACGTCCGGCAAAGCTCGGCGTAGCGCGAATCCATCAGGTCGGGAGTCAACGCGTCGCCCGCCTCGACGTGGGCATGGGCCCAGCGCTCAAACTCGGCGAACATCGTCTGACGCATCAGCGTCCCGCGGAGATCCTCCAGCACGTGGTTGACCAGATACGCCTCGAACAGCCGGTCGTCGGTCTGGCGACGGAGCGCATCGGTCAGGAGCAGCTCGTTGACGGTCGATGCGACCTCGGCGACGAAGAGCGTGTAGTGGCTATAGACATATGGCTGCGTGTTGCTGGAATAGTGCGAATGCATCGCATGGCCGGCCTCGTGTGCCAGCGTAAAGACATCGCGCAATTGACTGGACCAGTTCATCAGAATAAACGGATGGACGCCGTAAACACCCCACGAGTAGGCGCCGCTCGTCTTGCCAACATTCTCGTAGACGTCCACCCAGCGCGAGTCGAGGCCACCCGCCAGCACCGAACGATAGTCGTCACCCAGCGAGCCGAGCGCGCCCAGCACCGTCTCAACGCCCGCCTCCCAGGTGAACTCGCGCTTGACTTCAGCGACGATTGGGACATACAGATCGTAGACGCCGAGCCGATCCAGCCCGAGCACGCGCTTGCGGAGCGCAATGTAGCGGTGGAGCAGGCCCAGTCGGCCGTTGACCGTCGCGATCAGGTTGTCATAGACGTCGAGAGGGATGTTGTGCGGCGAAAGCGCTGCCTCGATTGTCGAGCCATAGTTATGGACGCGCGCGTAGAAGGCATCGGCCTTGACGCTAGCGGCGTAGGTTGCAGCGAGTGTGTTGCGATGGTCACGATATGCCTGATGCATCAGCGTGAATGCCTGCTTGCGAACATCTCGCGACCGGCTCTCCAGAAAGCGTGAGTAGCTGCCCTTGGTCAGGACGACCGAATTACCATCCTCGTCGGTGACCGTTCCATAGCGCAGGTCGGCGTCGTTGAGCATCGAGAAGATCTGTCCGGGCGCCATTGCCATCTCGCCGGCCGCCGCTAGCAGCCGCTCCTGGTCGGCAGAGAGGACGTGGGCGCGCTGGCGCAACAGACTCTCGAGGGCATGGCGATACACCGCCAGTGCCGGCTCACCATCCAGGTACGACTCAATCACGCCGTCCGGCATGGCGAGGATCTCCGGCTCGACGAACGACCCGACCTCGCTTGCGTCGACGCTCAGCTTGACGGCGCGATCATAGTTCGCAACGGCCTCGGCGTTAGCGTTGTCCTCGTCCTTGCGGAGTCCGGCCCAGGCGAAGATGCGGCCCAGCCGGTTGCCGATCGAGTCCTGGAGCGCAAACGCGGCCAGCAGCTGGCCGGCGCCATCACCGAGCGTGCCCTGCATCACTGTTAGACGTGGCAGATCGGCGCGGACACTCTCGATTACGGCCTCCCATGCCGCCTTGTCGGGGAAGATCGCAGTCAGGTCCCAGGTGTCGTCGGCTGGGATCTCGGCGCGGGCGCGGGGCGCAATGGTTACCATCGGATGCCTCTCGTGTCTGGCGTGACATCGCCCTGCGGGGCGGTTCTGTCCGGCGCGTCTCCGTGGGCGTGTCGCAATTTCGCGCTGACTATAGCAGCCGGCCGGCGGGCTATGATTGCCGACGGCACGCCGGGGGACGACGTGAGACGCAACAGGGAGGACCGAACCACGTGATATCTCGATTTCAGTGGCTGGCGGCGATATTGACGCTCATCCTGGCGTTATCGGCGGCAACCGTTCTCGCGCACGAGGCTCCGGCCCGATCCAACCCGGCCGATGGCAGCGTTATCCCCACGGCGCCCGCGCAAATAACGATCACCTTCCCCGGCGAGCTCGACGCGACCGGCAGCTCAATCAGGGTGCTCGACCCGGACGGCAAGGACATCACGCCAGGCAGCGCGGGCGTCGATCTGGAGAACCCCGACCGCAACATGCTCGTCGCATCGTTGGCCGGCGACCTGCCAAACGGCAGATATACGGTTGACTGGGTGGCGCTATCGCTTGCGGACGGCCACAAGACAACCGGCGACTTCAGCTTCACAGTCGATCCGAATGCCCCGGCGCCGACCGCCCAGAGCGCGGCGTCTCCAACCAGCGCCACGAGTGTCGGCGCTGCTTCTGCCAACCCGACAGCGTCTGGCGGCGACACCAGCGGAAAGGGGTCGTCGAACGCCAAGGTCTACTTCGCAATCGGCGCGGTTGCGGTGGTTGCGCTGAGCGCGGCGGCAGCCTCGGCCCTCGCCCAGCGGGCGAGGAAGCAGTCGCGGTAGGCGCTACCGTAGCGCCGGTCGGGATACTCGCCTCGCGCTATTCCTCCGTCGCGCTGGCCAATTCGGGAAAGCCGTGGCGCAGCTCGTCGGGCGAATACCGCGAGCGGATCAGCGGCCCCGCGCTGCTGAGCCGCAGCCGCCGGCCGTTGGGATCGTCCTCCTCGCCCACTGGCGCGACCGTCACCGGTCCATGCCACGGCTCGTAGACGCCGCCATACGGGTGGAAGCGGATATGGAGATCCGCGGCGGCGCTGAGCCGGGCTGCGGACTCGCTATCGACCGCGATCTCGCCGCGCCAGTCAGCGAGCGGCAGGTGCTGGCCGGCCATCTCATAGACAACGATGCACCAGCCCCGGGCCAGCTCCTCGCCGTCGGCGCCCACCGTAATGACCCCAGGCAGCGTCTGTGTCTCAACCGGCATCGTCCGCACCCGCCTTCCTCGCTCGTGGCTGTCTCGCTGTCCCCTATCGTAAACCGTCTACGGGCGCTATGCGATCATACGCTCGCCCGATCGACGGACTATCAACGACGGAGGGGGACACAGTGGGCGAATTCAACGGCCTCGGCATGCACCTGGGCAACCTCGCCCGGCTGAGCAACGCGAAAACACGCTCGATCTCGGCCGAGAACTTCACCGGCGCGAAAGGTCAGGGCGGCATGGCGACAGAAGGAACTGGCGCAATCGCCGCCCGCGAGCTTGGCCAGGGCTGGAAGGTCTCGCCGAGCATCGTCATTCCGGGGGACGCGACAGTGATCCTCGCAGACATCGACGGCCCCGGCGCGATCCAGCACATCTGGCTGACCGTCACGCCGGCTGCCTGGCGACAGCTCGTCCTGCGCTGCTACTGGGACGACGAGGAGACCCCATCGGTCGAGACGCCACTGGGAGACTTCTTCTGCAACGGCTGGGGCGTGCGCTGCAACATCGCCTCGCTGCCGGTAGCCGTCAACCCGGCCGGCGGGTTCAACTCCTACTGGGAGATGCCCTTTCGCAAGCGGGCGAGGATCACGATCGAGAATCTGCGTCCCGACGAGGTGCGCGGCTTCTACTACCAGATCACCTACGCGCTGACCGACGTCGAGGACGACCGCGCCTACCTGCATGCCCAGTGGCGACGCAACAACCCCCTCCCCTACAAGGAGGTCCACACGCTGCTCGATGGCGTCCGCGGCCAGGGCCAGTACGTTGGGACGTACCTCGCCTGGGGCGTCAACAACAACCGCTGGTGGGGCGAGGGCGAGATCAAGTTCTACCTGGACGGCGACGACGACTGGCCGACGATCTGCGGCACCGGCGCCGAGGACTACTTCGGCGGGGCGTGGAACTTCGAGCAGCCGCAGGGCGAGTACGGCACGTTCTCGACTCCGTACCTCGGCCTGCCGCAGGTGATCCGGCCGGACGGCCTCTACGCCAGCCAGCAGCGGTTCGGCATGTATCGCTGGCACGTCCCCGACCCGATCCGCTTTGCCACCGACCTGCGCGTCACGATCCAGGCGCTCGGCTGGCGGACGCCGGTCGGCGGCGAGCGCCGGTACCTGCCACTGCAAGACGATATCGCCTCGACCGCCTTCTGGTATCAGGCCGAGCCTCACGCGCCGTTTCCACAGCTGCCGGACGCGAACGGGCTGGAGGTGATCTAACCGCGACGCTTGGCGAACTCGGCCCGCGTGGCCTCGTCGGGCGGGTAGATGCCGTGGATCGACGCGCCGGCCCGGATCTTCTCCAGGACGAACGCCTCGATCTCCTCCTGCTCCAGGGCGGCCAGCGCGATCTCCTCGGCGGTGGCGCGCGGCAGGACGACGACCCCCTCGGCGTCGCCAACGACGACGTCGCCGGGCATGACCAGCACGCTGCCGCAGCCGATCGGCACGTTCAGGTCCGCTGGATGGTGGCGCACGGCGCTCTGGCTAGCGTGAGCGGCGCGGCAGTAGGTCGGGAACTCCATGGCGCGGAAGGCCGGCACGTCGCGCAGCGCGCCGTCGGTGACCAGCCCGACCGCGCCGCGCACCTGCATCCGGGTCGACAGGATATCGCCCAGCACGCCGGCCTCGACATCGCCGCGGGCGTCGATCACCAGCACATCGCCGGGGCCGACCGATTCGACGGCGATGCGCTGAATGCTGGCGCGGTTGTCGGTCGGCCCGAGGTCGAGATCCTCCCGCATCGGGACGTAGCGCAGGGTGAAGGCGTAGCCGACCATCCGCAGGTCGGGCCGCACCGGCGCGACGCCGGCCATGAACGTCGTCCGATACCCGCGCTTCAGCATCTGTGAGGTCAGCGTCGCGGTGCTGACCCGCCGGAGCGCGTCCTCTGCCTGCGCCGAAAGGTAGCAGGTCGGCCGGTCGTTCATCGGTCATCTCCTTCGTTTGCGCTCGGCGGGAACTCATCGTCCATCCGCAGCCAGGCAAGCGTCGCGGCAAGATCGTCGGCGATGCCGGGCGCGAGCTGCGGGCCGGGCTGGCGGACAAGCGCCGTGTCGATCAGCCCGCGATGACGCAGGATTTCCTTGCGGATGGCGACGCCGAGCTTCGGCTGGCCCTCAAAGACGAGCAGCGGCAGGTAGCGGTAATAGGTCTCAGCAGCGGCTACGCGGTCGCCATCGCGCCACGCCCGCCAGATGCGGACGAGCACCTCGGGGTAGGCGAAGCCAGTCATCGTGCCGGCCGCGCCGCGCCGGAGCTCGTCGAGCAGATAGAGCCCGCCCGAGCCACCGACGACGGTCGTGCCGCGGTCGCCGAGCAGATCGACCAGTTGGGCGATGCGCTGCGGCGTCGGCGGATCCTCCAGCTTGACAGTCACGATCGACGGCGCGGCATCAACGAGCGCAGCCATGTCGGCCGGCGACATCGTGACGCCATTCACTGGCGGATAGTCCTGCAACGTGATCGGCAGCGTCGTCGCCGCGCTGACGCGGGCGAAGTGGCGAGTGAGCGCCGGCCCTGGCTGGACGAACGTGGGCGGGGCGATCATGACGCCGGCTACACCAGCCCGCTCTGCCTCGCGGCAGGCCTCGATCGTCGCCTCAGTCGACTCGCGGCTGGCGCCGACAACGACCGGGACGCGGCCGGCGGCCGTCTCTACCACGAGCTCGACGACGCGGCGACGCTCGCTATCGGTCAGCTTGTGCGCCTCGCCGGCCACGCCAAGCGCGGTCAGTCCATCCGCCCCCGCGCCGATCGACACCTCGATCAAACGCGCGAGGCTGATCTCATCCAGGCTACCGTCGTTGAGGAATGGCGTCGTCAGGATCGTATAGACGCCGGCCAGTGGTCTCATCGCGTTCCCCACCTCCGCTCCAGCGCGCGAACGGTATCGCTGGAACGCATGGTAGACCACGCCTCGCGCTTTTGTCTCGCGTTACGGGTTACGACGAACGAGCCATCGAAACAGGAGGGGGCAGTTGTGTTGTCGAACGTGAGCTAGGAGCCGACGCCGATCGCGTTCGGCGGCCAGATGCTCACCAGCACATTGCCGATGATCGCCTTCTCATCAACCGGGCCGAAGACACGCGAATCACTGCTGTTGGGCCGATTGTCGCCAAGCACAAACACCGTCCCCGGCGGGACAACGAGATCGCAGAAGGCAGTGTGGTAACAGGTCGTCGAGACGCCGTGCAGGTACGACTCGCCGAGCGGCTCGCCATTGATCGTCACCTCGCCGTTCTCGATCAGGACATGGTCGCCGGGCAGGCCGATGACGCGCTTGATGTACGGCTCGGTGCTCTGCACTGGCGGGTTGAACACGATGACATCGCCCCGGTGCGGCGACTGAAACCGATAGACACCGTTGAGGATCACCCGATTGCCGTTATGGTAAGTAGGTGACATGCTCTCGCCCTCGATCGCATAGGTCGGGGCGACGGTGCGGATGCCGAAAAACAGCGCCGCGCAGAGCAGCAGAAAGCGGATTGTCGGCAGCCAGGCACGAACAGGGTTCACTGGCTTGACTGACTGCAGCGGTTGGGTCGGCTGCTGTTCGAGGTGTTCAGAATGGGCCATCTCATCCGTCGGGATCACCGGGATCCCCCTTCATCAGCTCGGTGGGACGGGGTCGTTGCGTGGACGACCGGCTGGCGGCGCGCCGTCTACGGCGCGCCACTCAAGGTGTACCAGACTCGGCGGCGGATGCAACCTACTCGTCGAGCGGGAGGTGATGATCGTAGTCGGTCACAGTCCGCTTCCAGTAGCCGGTGAAGCGCGTGCGCGGCTCCGGAACTCCGCGCTCGGTCAGCAGGTGGCGGCGCGTCTGGCGCATCGAGACAGCCTCGCCGGCTGCCCAGCAGAAGATGTTGCCGGCCGGAAGCTCGAGCTCGCGCATCGTGTTCGCAATGAGATTGCTCGTGTCACCGGGGTGATCATCGCGGTGCAGCCAGACCAGCCGCAGATCCGCGGCAGTCTCGATCGGCGTCTCCACGGCAGCGTTCGCCACCTCGATGATCGCGAGCGCCGGGATGCCGGCCGGCAGCTCCTCGAGTCGCCGCGCGATCGACGGCAGGCCCGTTTCGTCGCCGGCAAGCACGTAGCCATCGACCTGGCCGGCGATCATGCGCGATCGACGCGGGCCGCTACAGCCGAGGTAGTGGCCCGGCTGGGCGTTCACCGCCCAGGTCGACGCCGATCCGCCCTCATGGACGACGAAGTCGAAGTCCACCTCGCCGGCCTCCGCATCGTATCGCCGCGCTGTGAACTCACGGTTCGGCGGGCGCGTGCCTTCCGCGAAGACCAGCTTCGAGCCGTCTACCTCCGGCCGCCACGATGCATCGGTCGGATCCGCCGGAAAGAACAGCCGTATGCCGTCGTCAGGCGCGTCCGTACGGAACCCTGCGATCTCATCTCCGCCCAGGGTCACTCGCACCATGTTCGGGGCGATTCGCTCCGATCGAATAACCTGGAGCATGCGGAAGACAAACGGATGCTGCACAACCTGAATAGGAGATTCGACCTCGGACACGGCGTCCTGCTTTCATCAACGTACCGACACAACCTTGTCTATCGTGTCATTGTCAACAGGCTGTCAAGCCCCATGGTTCGGCGGGCTGGTGACATCGGCCGCAAGAGGCGGTATCCTCGCCCGCGTTGATAATGCGAAGGAGGAGCAATGGCTACGAAATGGGTGACTCGCGAGAGTGTGCGGGTCGATCGCGTCTCCAGCTCGTGGTTGATCCTGTCGTTCGTCGATCCGGACGCGACATTGTTGTACGTGCCGACTGACCAGGTGCTCGCGGTCGCCGAGCAGGAGAACGCAATCCCGTTCGACATCCCGGGCGTCGAGATGGGCCATCACGGCGACGAGTGCGCGTTCGACGCGATCCTGAGGGCCCACGGGCCGAAGGATGACGAGGCGCTGGCCGGCGTCGCCCGCATCGTGCGTGGCGCGGACACACCGAATAAGGACCTCACCCCCGAATCGCGCGGGCTCAACTCGATGGCGAACGGCTTCAAGCGCATGGCGCAGGCCGGCGGCTACGACGACCGTGAGTCGATCCGCCGCCAGTGGTACGTCTACAACGCCCTTTACCTCGCCTGCGGCGGCGACGCGGCCAACCTGAAGGATCCGATGTAGCCAGCAGACCGCGCGGTAGCAAACTACCCGCGTGTCATCGAACGGCCAGCAGAATACAAGCGTCTGCTGGCCGCTTGCACACCCTGTCCGACACCCAACGCCACTCCCCCACAGAGCACCCCAGCCGGCACGGCCGGCATGCTATAGTCCCCGCATCGACTCCGTTCGCCTGGCACGCGCATTCCAGCGGTCCTGCCTCCCACGCACGAACGCCGAAGAGTGCGTTCCTTTCGTGTGAAGGAGATCGAGAGATGGTCAGCCGCCTTCTGCCTCGCATCGTTATCGCCGCCATGCTCGCCGCATCTATCGCGGGTATCACGCCACCACCGACCGCTGCCGCCCCGCCGGCCAACGACGCCTTCCAGAGCACCTGGGCGCGCACGGACCAGCCGGTCGTCGTCGGCAACGCGACCCGCACCTGGATGTGGGGCCCGGAGGCAAACTCCCACGCGGGCATCGAGCCATATAAGGAAGCGCCCCGAGGCTGGCGGACGGTCCAGTATTTCGACAAGTCCCGCATGGAGATCACCCATCCCGACGCGTCGGACGACGGAGTCTGGTACGTGACCAACGGTTTGCTCGCCACCGAGATGATCTCCGGCAGCCAACAGATCGGCGACGATCAACTCGCCTTCGGAAGCCCGGCCGAGATCAATGTCGCTGGCGACCCGGATGACCCGACCGGCCCGACCTATGCGACGTTCACCGCTCTGTCGTTCCCCGGCTACACGGTCGATCCAGCGATCGACGCGGCGGTTGCGTCGCGGATCGACCGAGATGGCGCCGTCCACGACGATCCGACTCTCACCGCCCGCGGCGTCACGATCACCTTCTACGACTCCGTCACCCAACACAACATCGCCGGACCGTTCTGGTGGTTCATGAACTCATCAGGCGTCATCTTCGACGGCAGCGGCTACGTCAACGGCAGCCTCTTCCCGGACCCGTTCTATGCCACCGGCCGGCCCATCACCGAACCCTACTGGGCCAACGTCAAGGTGGCTGGAACCTACAAGGATGTCCTGATGCAGTGCTTCGAGCGCCGCTGCCTGACCTACACGCCAGACAACCCCGAGGGCTGGCAGGTCGAGGCGGGCAACGTCGGCCTGCACTACTACGCCTGGCGCTACCAGCTCTTCCCCGGGACGGGACCGCGGGCAGGAATGCCGAACTACTGGTCCAACCTCGCCGGCTGGACGCAGTGGCCGGCCGGCAATTTCGCAGCCGGTGACAGTCGCTGGCTCGGTGGACCAGCCGGCACGGCCGCCATCAGCAACGAGGAGTACCAGCTCGCGATCTCCGGCGAGGTCGGCGCATGGGTCGGCGTCACCGCTCCGGCAGGGGCGTTCGACGACATCGTCGCTCACGTCGGCGTGCGATCGCTCCTCGGGACGGCCCACGACGGCGACCGGAGCTGCCTGCTGAGTCGGGTCCTGCAGGACGGCCCAGACCTGCGCTTCTACGCGCTCTGCATTCGGTGGAGCGAGGACTTCGTCGCGTTCTACTACCAGCGGGCCGGTGGCGTCGAGAGTGTGGACTGGTTCGTGCCGCCGGGCGTCGCGTCAGCGCCCTTCGGGCTGAATTACGACCTCACGATCGTGGCAGTCGGCGCGGATCTCTGGTTCGTCGCCAACGGGCAAATGCTGGCCCATGTCACGCACTCCGGGCCACTTGTTGGAAACGTTGCGCTCGCCGTCCAGCGAGGCGCTCCTGGGTATACAGACACCGAGTCTTTGTTCCACGATTTCTCGATCGCCGCCGCTCACCTGCCCTGACGATCCGGCCTACCCGACCGTCGCTGGCGCGCCTGCCGACGTTGCGGATACGATGCACGCGACCGCCGACAGCCAGCGTGGCCGACAGGTTGTTGATTGGATGGGGATATGCCAGCGACCGAGACGATCTTTACGATGGACACGTCCAGCATCAAGTACGGGCCGGGGGCGACCCGCGAGGTTGGCGAGGAGATGCGGCGGCTCGGCGCAAAGCGCGTGCTGGTCGTGACGGATCCGCGCCTCAGCGCCAGCCAGCCGGTCCAGACGACGCTGGAGTCGCTGCGGTCGGCCGGGATCGAGGCCGAGCTGTACGACAGGACGCGGGTCGAGCCGACTGACGCGTCGTTTCTCGACGCCATCGCGGTGGCAACCGAGGGCAGGTTCGACGGCTACGTCGGCATCGGCGGAGGGTCGAGCATCGACACGGCCAAGGTCGCCAATCTCTACGCGACGTGGCCGGCCGACCTGCTGGAGTACGTCAACGCGCCGGTCGGCCGGGCGACGCCAGTGCCGGGGGCGGTCAAGCCGCTGATCGCCATCCCCACCACCGCCGGGACCGGCAGCGAGACGACCGGTGTCGCGATCTTCGATTATGTCGCGATGCATGCCAAGACTGGCATCGCCCACCGAGCGCTGCGTCCGGTCATGGGCATCATCGATCCGGACAACACCCGGACGATGCCGCCGATGGTCGCGGCGTGCTCGGGGTTCGACGTGCTCTCGCACGCGGTCGAGTCGCTGACGGCGCTGCCCTACAACCAGCGGCCTGCGCCAGAGAGCATCGCGATGCGGCCCTCCTACCA